>DJRQ01000030.1 GCA_002440125.1 Caryophanales bacterium UBA6356
CTTTTCCCAAACGTCCATAATCGAAAGGCATGTTTTACGATTCGGATCCTTTCTTCTTGGAAATCGTCAGCGAGTTCTTAGAAAACCCTCATTACCAACAAATCGATAAATTCATCGCCCATGGTGATTGGACGGTGCTCGATCATTCGCTCAATGTCGCGTCTCTTTGCTATGAAATCGGCAAAAGAAAGGGGTTAGAACTCGATTACCGCTCTCTTATTCGGGCGGCGATGCTGCACGATTTCTATTGCTATGATTGGCATTTGCCACACAAAGGGAAGAGGCTCCATGGCTTTCGCCATCCAGGCTTTGCGATAAAAGAAGCCTCGAAATACTTCGAGCTCTCGCCTTTCGAGAAGAAGCTTATCCACGTCCATATGTTCCCTTTGACCTTTTGGCGCTTCCCTCTTTCCAAAGAGGCGAGGCTTTTGGTGAAATGCGATCACATATCCGCTTTATACGAGCATAAATACCGAAAAAACGACCGCTTAAGGAAACGGACCCTTATGCAATATGCCTTTGGAGGATAGCTATGGTTTCGAAAGCGATTTTATTTGACTTAGATGGCACTCTTTGGGATAGCTCCGAAGCGGTCTCCGCTTCTTGGAACGAAGTCACAGAATCCTTGGAGCATCCTTTCCCCGTTACCACTCTCGATATGAAAAGGACGATGGGGCTAACGATGGATAAAATCGCCGAAATCCTTTTTTCGCCTTACGTCCGAAAAGAAGATATCCCTCTTCTTCAAAAAAAGTGCGAAGAAGCGGAAAACGTTTATCTAAGGAGCCATCCTGGCATTTTGTTTCAAGGGGTAAGAGAGACTTTATCGCTCTTATCGAAAGAATATAGCCTATATATCGTAAGCAATTGCCAAAAGGGCTATATCGAAGCTTTCTTGGCTGGGACAAAGCTCGGTTCTTGTTTCAAGGGCCATCTTTGCTATGGGGATACCTTGGCTCCCAAAGGGAAAACCATCGAAATCCTTTTGCGAAGAGAAGGCATCCGAAAAGCCGTTTATGTAGGCGATACGAGCGGCGATATGGAAGCGGCTCATTTCGCTTCCCTTCCTTTTATCCACGCCGCCTATGGCTTTGGGGAAACGAAGGGCGAAGAAGCCGAAATCGCTTCTTTCCAAGAGCTCCCTAGCGTTCTTAAAAACTTTTTCTGAAGCTATTCGACGAGCGCGTAATCCTTGAATTGCGGGGCGATGGCGTCGCACTCGTTCCAAAGGATTTTGGTGTTTTGCTCGCTTGTTTCGAACGAATCGAGCTTATGGGCGATGAAAGAATAGGAAACGTCGGTCGTGATTCCTTCGACATCATAGGAAAGAGCGACCGAAAGATCGTCCTCGTTTTTACATTCATAAACACCCTTGAAAGAACTTTCTTCCCTCTCTTTTAAGGATTCGATTGTATCGATGACTTCCTTTGGCGCGTCGTGAAAAAGCCTTTCTTTTTCGCTTAAAGCGCTTTGAACGGACTCTTGAAAGGTCCTTCCTTTGATTTCACGCCGTATTTTCGTTTGCTTCTCTTTGCCTTGGCCACTCTCCCAAAGGAGCTCCCACAGTTCGGAATCGTTTCGGACGACAAGATAAGATTCGCTAAAGAACGCTTGGCCTTCATTTTCGCCTTCTAGATGCACTTGGTAGAAGGACTTCTCTTCATCCAAAAGAAGGGTGATTTTAGCGTTTTCAATGACGATATCATCGTATTTCAAGGAGTTTTTATAAGCGCTTTTGACGGTGTATTTGCGTGGCGTTTCCTCAAGAAGCAATTGATCGTGGAAAGAGAAAAGCCTCTCTAAGGCCTCTTCCATCGAAATTTCTTTTGTGGAGTTACACCCTCCTAGAAGGGGTATCAACAAAAGAGAACACAAAATGCTTTTCCTTTTCATTGGGAAAACATTCTAGCTTAGAAAGGAAAGACTTCAACTTTCTTTTTCGTTTCTTCTTTTGTTCGCGCTAGAATGAGGGCATGGATGATTTAAAGAAGCTCTTCGAAGACGCCCGCTATATGGACATTTTGAAAGTGACGGACAAAAAGACCGATGGAGAGTCGCTTTTCTATCGTCTTAGCTCCTTTTTGGCCCTTTCGAAAGGGAAGGAAGCGATGGCTCTTTTAGGAAAGCACCGCTTCGAACTTTTTAAAGCGCATCCGCTGGAAACCCTTAAGAGCGATTTCTCGCTCCGCATTTTGTTTAAGGAGTGGGACGAGGCCTATGAGGACTATTCGATTTTCTCGAACTATCCCTACGTTTCCCAAGAAGTCGAGGAGGCGCTTCGAAGCATTCCCAAAGCCCTCCGCCTCGCCGAAAGGCAAGCCTCTCTTCCGCTTGAAGCGAGCCTAGAGGAGATGCGAGAGACGCTTTCGCAAAACGACGAATTCGCGATTCTTTCTCTTTTGAAGACGCTTAAAAAGGAAGATTTCCCCGCTTTGAAAAAGGAATTGGTGGCTCTACTAACCAAAAAAGAGATCCATTTGTTCATCAGAACCTACGTTCTCCTTTATCTGGTGAGCGTCTCCTATGATGAAGGGGTGTCTTTCCTAAAAGACGAAAAGACGATAAAGGTGATACCTTCAAGGCTCGTGCCTCCTTACACGAACAAGGCCTATAAGGATTTTGCGAGTTCCTTGGAAAACGTCCTTTCCGATCCCTCCCTTTACCACGTTTCTCGTAGCATTCTCGATGAATATATCCTTCTAAGGTATCCCGATGATGTCTTCGAAAATGAGGACAAGAACATTCTCTTGGCTGCTTTCGGGCTCTTAGGAAAGGAATACCTTAGATCCAAAGGGGAAGTGCGCTTGCCTTCGGGAATCTCTTTGGAAGAAGCAAACAAGAAAAAAGAAGCGATAGAAGGCTTTTTGACGAAGGAACCTCCTCTTTCCTTTTAAAGAAAAGAGATTGTTTGATTGTCTATTTAGGTGTATCGTTATCGCTGCAAGTCAAATGGAGTTTTAAGAATGAAACATACCCTTGAAAAAATTTCCCCAAGCCAAGTTAAAATCGCGGTGAGCGTGGATAAGGATCTTTGGAAGAATGCCCAAGAAAAAGCCTTTGGCAAAGTGAGCGCCAAAGTGAGCGTTCCTGGCTTCCGTCCAGGCAAAGCCCCCAAAGCCCTTCTTAAAGAACGCGTCAATCCAGAAGCGGTTTGGAATGAGGCCATCGAGAACGTTCTAACGCCTGTCTATGCCGATGTTCTCCAAGAAGAGAAAATCAATCCTGCGACCCGTCCTCAGGTTTCCATCACTAAACTGAGCGATGACGAATTGGAAGTCGTCTATCAAGTGATTCTTGTTCCGGAAGTCACTCTTGGCGCATACAAAGGCCTCAAAGCGACGCGGGTTGCCCCAAGCGTCACCGAAAAAGAAGTGGAAGAAGCCATCGAAAAGCTTCTAAAAGGCAATGCCGAACTTGTTTTGAGCGAAAAGCCCGCCAAGATGGGCGACACCGTCACCATGGATTTCGAAGGCCTCCTTCCCGATGAAAATGGCAATTTGAAGCCTTTCGAAGGCGGCAAAGCAAGCAACTACAGCCTTGAGCTTGGCTCTCACCAATTCATCCCTGGCTTCGAAGAGGAACTTGTCGGCATGAAGAGCGAAGAGAAAAAGAGCTTCAAGATCACTTTCCCAGCCAACTATGTAAAAGAACTTGCCGGCAAAGAAGCGACCTTTAATGTCACGGTGCATGAAATCAAGGAAAAAGTCATCCCTGAACTTACTGACGAGGCTGTCAAAGAGCTTGGCATCAAGGACGTTACGACAATCGAAGGCTTAAAAGAATACGAGAAGAAGAGCCTTTTGACTCAAAAAGTCAACGAGACCGAGAACAAGTACTATAACGACTTACTCGGCCAAATAGTCGCTGGCAGCACTTTCGTCATCGATCCTGCCATCATTGCTGGCGAAGCCAAACAAATGGAAGAAAACCTCAAGAAACAAATTGAGCAAAATGGCCTTACCTTCGAACAATATCTTGATATCACCGGCACCAAAGCAGAGGATCTCCAAAAGACCTATCTCAATGAAGCCGATAAAAACATCAAGACTTTCCTTGTCACCAATAAGATCGGCGAAGTCGAGAAGATTGAAGTCACCGACAAAGACGTGGACGATGAAATCGCCAATATGGCCAAAGAATACAAGATGGAAGAGGCTCAAGTGCGCTCTATCCTCCAAAAGAATATGGATGATTACAAGAGCAACCTCCGCGCGAAGAAGATTCGCGAATGGATCTTAGCCAATGTCGGTTCCAAGGAAAAAGCCTCTTTAAAAGAAGCGAGCAAAGAACCCGCGAAGAAAGCGGCCGCGAAGAAAGCCCCCGCGAAAAAAACGGCCCCAAAAGCGGACAAATAAACCCGGCTAATTCTCTTTAGAAGGGCATGCCTTGCGCTGCCCTTTTTTGTCTCTTTAAACAAATCGCGAGTTTTAGCACTCATTCCTTGACGCTGCTAAAGTTCTCCTTATAATGTCTATCGCTTAGGAGGAACAACATGGAAGAAAATGTAGTTATAGATAAATCGACAAAACGTATCACCTTGCCTCTTTTGATAACCCGTGGTCTCGTTTTATTCCCCCAAATGACCGAATCCATCGAAGCGAGTCGCCCTTATAGCGTCTCTTCGATCGACGAAGCTAAGAAAAACACGAACTCTCTTTTGTTTGTGGCTTCGCAAAAAGATCCGAATCTCGAAGACGTTTCGAGTTTAGATGATTTGAATGTTTTCGCGACGCTTGCGCGCATTGTGAATTTTGTGAATAAAGACGGCGTTTACCGCATTCGCGTCATCGCTTCGAAACGTATCCGCCTTCTTTCTGTTCAAAAGACCGAGAAAGGCTTTGAAGCGGAAGGGGAAACGCTCGAAGAAGAGTTTGGGAACGAAGAAGAGGAAGTCTCGCTTCTCGAAAACGTCCTCTCCATCTTCAATGAAGACCCTTCTCTCATCCGCATGGTGCCCAAAGGCGTTTTGACGAACAATATCAACAATGCGAGCCCAAGCCTTATTACCGATGTTTTCGGGAATTATCTCCCTTTTTCGATGCCGCAAAAGGTGGCTTTGCTCGGCGAGCCGAATGTCAATAAGCGTTTGGCTATGCTTTTGACGCTTCTTCAAAGCAAAAAGAAGAACGACGCCCTTGATAGGAAGCTCGACGAAACCGTTCGCGAAAGAGCCGAACAATCCCAAAAGGAGTATTACCTTCGCGAAAAGATGAAGGCTATTAAAGACGAACTCGGCGAAGGAAATGTTTTAGACGATGAGGATGACGTAAGGAAAAGACTCGAAGAGAATCCTTATCCTGAAAACGTCAAGAAGAAGGTCCTTAATGAGCTCCATCGCTTCGAAATGATGCCAGAAGCTTCTTTGGAAGCGTCTTTGATCATGAATTACATCCAAGTCCTCATGAATGTGCCTTGGTATCAAAGGACCGAGGATAACGACAGCCTTGAGAACGTGCAGAAGATTCTCGACGAGGACCATTTCGGCCTTGAAAAAGTCAAGAAGAGAATCATCGAATATCTTGCCGTCAAGAAGGCGACCGGTTCCTTAAAGGCCCCGATCCTTTGCTTTTATGGACCGCCTGGATGCGGCAAGACGAGCTTGGCCAAATCCATTGCCCGGGCTTTAGGAAGGAAGTTCTTCAAAGCTTCCCTTGGCGGCATTAGCGACGAAGCCGAAATCCGCGGCCATCGCCGCACTTATGTCGGTTCGATGCCTGGGAGAATCATCCAAGGCATGACCAAAACGGGCGTGGTGAATCCGGTCTTCTTACTCGATGAAATCGATAAAGTGGGCGGAAGCAACTACAAAGGGGATCCTTCAAGCGCTTTGCTAGAGGTTCTTGATCCGGAACAAAATACCTCCTTTAACGACAATTTCTTGGAAGAGCCATACGATTTGAGCAATGTTCTCTTTATCGCGACCGCCAACTACCTCGAAAACGTGCCAGCGCCGCTTCGTGACCGTTTGGAACTCATCGAGGTGCCTAGTTACACCGAACTTGAGAAAATCAAGATCGCGGAAGGCTTCCTTATCAAGAAACAAATGGCCGCCAATGGCTTAAAAGAAGGCGATATCGACTTCAAAGAAGAAGCGATCACCGAGATTATCGAAAGCTATACGAGAGAAGCAGGCGTGCGTGAACTTGAACGACTGATTGCTTCTTGCTGCCGTAAAGCGGTTGTGGAGATTCTTCGCGATCCTTCGATCCAAAAGCCTATCGTTATCGATAAAAAGAAGGTCCATGAATATCTTGGCGTGACGATTTTCGAAGACACCAAGAAGGAAAAAGAGCCGCAAGTCGGCGTTGTGACTGGCTTAGCCTATACCGAATTCGGTGGCGACATCCTTCCCATCGAAGTGAATAACTTCCCTGGAAAAGGCGGGCTTGTCCTGACGGGCAAACTTGGCGAAGTGATGAAGGAAAGTTGTCAAATCGCTCTTGATTACGTTCGTGCCAATGCCTCGAAGTATGGCATTGATTCAAGCGTTTTCGAGAAGAACGACATTCATATTCACGTTCCAGAAGGAGCCGTTCCGAAAGATGGGCCAAGCGCGGGCGTGGCCATCACTTGTGCCATTATCTCTTGTCTTACGGGGCGTCCATTCGACAATAACGTCGCTTTGACGGGGGAAGTGACACTCCGTGGCAAAGCCTTCCCGATTGGTGGACTTCGCGAAAAGAGCCTCGCCGCTCTTCGAAGTGGCATTAAGACGATCATCGTCCCCAGAGAAAATAAAAAGGATGTATCGGAACTTCCTAACGAAGTGAAAAAATCCTTGAAAATAGTCTATATGGATTCCGTCGACGATGCGCTTAAAGTCGCTCTCCTTCCCAAAGAAGAAGCCAAAGCCTAATGGCGAAAGCGTCCTACTTTCCTAGGGCGCTTTTTCTTTCTTTTTGCTATAGTTATTAGCATGATTGATTTCCGTAAGGCCAAATACATTATAAGCGCTCCCGATTATTCGCTTCGCCCCAAAGATCGTCTTCCCGAGATTGTCTTTATCGGCAAAAGCAACGTTGGCAAAAGCACCCTTATTAACCTTTTGACTGGGCAAAAGCTCGCTTACAGTTCCAAAAGCGCGGGTAAGACCAAGCTTTTAAACTATTTTCTTATCGACGATTCCTTTTATCTTGTGGATAGCCCTGGCTATGGATATACCGCGTATGGATCGAAAGAGGATGAGAGCTTTTCCAAAATGATGGAAGGCTATTTTAAGAACCCTCTTCTTAAAGGGGCGATTCTCCTTTGCGATGTGAGGCGCTCTTTGATGGAAGCGGAGCGAAATATGATTTCCTATCTCGAAGAAGAGGGAATCCCCTTTGTTCTTGTTTTCACCAAAAGCGACAAAGCCCTCCAAAAGGAAAAGGCGAAGGCCAAGAAAGACGCTTCTTCCTATAAGCCTTTCTCTTTGTGCTTCACCGGTTTAAAAGAAGGGCGCGAGGATATTCGGAAAGCCGTTTCTGCCCTCTTGAAATGAGTGGGTTTTTCGCTATTCTAGTCAGTTATGAACAATTCTTTGGATGAAAGCCTTTTCGATTTCGAGAACAACCTCGTAAACGTTAGTAACGCCATTTTGAAACATTATGGCTGCCCTTCTTTCCATCGTCCTCACCAAGGGATCTCTTCTCTTTTAAAAGGCCATTCGAAGATAGCGGTCTTTCTTTTTGATGGATTGGGGGAGAGCGTTCTTTTGGCGCATAAGAGGGCGGCAAAGCCCTTCCTTTCGCGCTCCCTCTTTCCCCTTTATAGCGTGAATCCCGCTACAACCGTGGCAGCGACTACCGCCTTTTTGACTGGAAAATATCCGATAGAGACGGGCTATTTAGGGTGGTCTTTGTATTTCGATGAATGGGATTTCCCCGTTGACGTCTTTCCTAACGAGAATAGCCTTACGGGAGAGAAACTAGTTCTAGACAATTACATGGAAAAGGTTTCTCCCATTAAGAAACTAGACGTTTTATTGAAGGAAAATGGGGTTTCTGCCAGGCTTCTTTTTCCTTTTCCCATCGATCGAAATGGGCCTAAAACGCTTGAGGAGGAGTTTTTGGAGGCCGATGCCTTCTTCCGAAAAGGGGGCGAATTCCTCTATTTCTATTCTCCTGAACCCGATCATACGCTCCATGAAGAGGGCCTTCCTTCCAAAAACGTCTCAAGATTTATTGAGAAGACGGCTCGACTTCTTCGGCAATTCGCTTCGAGAAACCCAGACGTTCTCACTTTGTCTCTTTCGGATCATGGCATGACGAACGTAATATGCCGCGATTTGGCCGCTTATCCGGATTTGGTCGATTGCCTTCAAAAGCCCCTTACCTTCGAAGGGAGAACGGTCAATTTCTTCCTCAAAAAAGAGAAGAGCGACGATTTCGAAAAGGCCTTCCGGAAACGCTTCGAAAGCTTTGTTCTTTTAAAAAGGGAGGAGATTCTTTCCTCCCATTACTTCGGTTTAGGGGAGCCTTCCAAAAAAGCCCTTTCGTTTTTAGGCGATTTTGTCGCCCTTTCCAAAGAGGATGACTTCCTTGGAAATAGCCTTGATAAGCCGAATAGAATTATCAAGGGGCACCATGCCGGCATCCGCCCCGAAGAGCGGAAGATTCTTCTTTGCAAGTGGGACATGTGATGGATTTTTGGTTGCAAAGCAAAGGAAGGCTCTCTAGACTAAGGTGGTCCGAAGAAAAAGAGGGATCCTCGTACCTTCTATAGAGAGCCTTTGGCTGGTGAGAAAAGGCGATGGGAAAGGGTGAGTCGCTTTGGAGGATAGGCTTCTAAAAGCCCGTTGGTCACGTTACGATCAAAAGCGCTTAGTCATCTAAGAACGAGGGTGGTACCGCGGTTATCCATCGTCCCTTCAAAGGGATTTTTTTATTTTTAGGAGGAATTTATGCTCGAGAAACGTTACGAACCGGGAAAAGTGGAAGAAGGAAAATACGAGAAATGGAAGCAAAAAGGCTATTTTGTCGCCGGAAAAGACAAATCGAAGCCGGCTTTTAGCCTTGTTATCCCACCTCCTAACGTCACTGGGAAACTCCACTTGGGACACGCCATGGACACGACGCTTGAGGATATTGTCTCTCGCTATAAAAGAGCCAAGGGATTCGATGTTCTTTGGGTGCCTGGAATGGACCACGCGGGCATCGCCACCCAAGCGAAAGTGGAAGAAAAGCTCCGTAAGGAAGGCGTTTCTCGATACGATCTCGGCCGTGAAGGCTTTTTGAAGCAAGCGTGGGCTTGGAAGGATGAATATGCCTCTACCATCCACGCCCAATGGGCGAAACTCGGCCTTTCTGTCGATTACACCAGAGAGCGATTCACCCTTGATGAAGGGCTCAACAAAGCCGTTCGCAAAGTCTTTGTGACTCTTTATGAAGAAGGGCTTATTTACCAAGGCGAAAGAATAATCAATTGGGATCCGGAGCTAAGGACCGCCTTAAGTAATATTGAAGTCACCCATAGCGACGACCCAGGCGAATTTTTCTATTTCAAATACGATGTGGTAGGGGAGGAGCGTTCTTTGGTTGTAGCGACCACGCGCCCCGAAACCATGTTTGGCGATACGGCTGTTTTCGTCAATCCCAAAGACAAACGTTACAAGGATTTGGTCGGGAAAAAGGTCATTAATCCCGCCAATGGGGAAGAGCTTCCCATAATGGCGGATCGCTATGTCGATATCGCCTTCGGAACGGGAGCTATGAAATGCACTCCTGCCCATGATCCGAATGATTTCCAACTCGCCAAAAAATACGGTTTCCCGATGATCAAAGTTCTCGACGAGACCGCCCATATGAAGGAAATAGCGGGCAAATACCAAGGCATGGATCGCTACGAATGCCGTAAAGCTCTTGTCGAAGACATTCGAAAGAGCGGTCATCTGGTGAAGATCGAGAAGATCACTCATGCCGTCGGACATAGCGAAAGAAGCGGAGCAATCGTGGAGCCGATGCTTTCAAAGCAATGGTTCGTGAAGATGAAGCCTTTGGCGGAACGTCTTCTCGAAAACCAAAAAACCGATGACAAAGTGAATTTCATTCCTAAACGTTTCGAGAAGGTGCTTTTGCGCTGGATGAACGAAGTCGAAGATTGGTGTATCTCGCGCCAGCTTTGGTGGGGGCATCGCATTCCCGCTTACACCAATAAAAAAACGGGCGAGCTTTTGGTGACCGAAGAGACGATGGATAGCACCCTTTGGGAGCAAGATGAAGACGTTTTGGATACTTGGTTCTCAAGTGGCTTATGGCCTTTTGCAACCTTAGGTTGGCCCGATACCGAAAATCCCGATTTCCAACGTTATTTCCCGACGAGTGTCTTGGTCACGGGGTATGACATCATTTTCTTCTGGGTGAGCCGAATGATTTTCCAATCCCTTCACTTCACTGGCAAAGCTCCTTTCAAAGAAGTTCTTATCCATGGCTTGGTGCGCGATTCCTTAGGGAGAAAGATGTCCAAATCCCTTGGCAATGGCGTTGACCCGAGCGAGGTTATCGCCAAATACGGCGCCGATGCCATGCGTCTATTCATTACCACGAGCGGCGCTCCTGGGCTCGATATGCGCTATAGCGAGGAAAAAGTCGAAAGCAGTGCCAATTACCTCAATAAAATCTGGAATGCGACGCGTTATGTGGAAGGCGTCCTCGGAGAGAATTATCTCCCGAATAAGCCGAAGAAAGAAGAGCTTGACGCGGTTGATAAAGCCATCCTTTCCCGTTTCGAAAAAACGGTCAAGAAAGTCACCGAGAAGATGGACAAATATGAATTCGGCCAAGCTTCGAGCATCCTTTATGATTTCGTCTATGACGATTTCTGCTCTTCCTATCTGGAAATGAGCAAGGTCCGTCTTCAAAAGGAAGAGGCCAAAGGGACGAAGGACACCCTTTATTTCGTTTTGAAAGGCATTCTCCTTATGATTTATCCCTATTGCCCATTCATCACGGAGGAACTTTATTGCTCTTTGCCAGGCCATAAAGAGTCGATTATGGTGGATAGCTATCCTTCCTTTGAAAAGGAATACATCTTCACAAACGATGAAAAAGCCGTTTCTCTTCTCGAGAAAATGATTAAAGATATCCGCAATTACAAAGCGGAGAACAACTTAGCGCCAAACACGGAAGTCTTATTGACTCTTTCTCCGAAAGCGCCATTTAAGGGCGGAGAGGAATATTTGAAGCGCTTCGCCTTTGCTAAGAAAGTGACCGTCACCAAAGAAGAGCTTTCCGGAAATCCCTTCCTTTACCCTTCTCTTTCGATGACAATCGAAGAAGATATCGACAAGGAGACTCTTAAAAAGAAGCTCTTGGTGGATTTGGAAAAAGCAAAAGCCGAGGTCAAGCGCGGCGAAAGCATGCTATCCAACCCCGGTTTCTTAAAAAAAGCCCCGAAAGAAAAGGTTCGTTTGGAAGAGGAAAAACTCACGAAAAACAAAGCGCTTCTCGCTTCCATCGAAAACCGATTGAAAACGCTTTAAAAGCGGTTCAAAAAGCCGAAACTCCCCCTATATGAAAGTAGGAGGAGTTTTTTATGGTTGGAGAAGAGCTGACTCTAGAAGAAAGGAAGAGTATCGTCCCGGGCGAGGTCTTCACTTTAGCGGCCGTTATGGCCGTATTGGCCATCTCGGTGATGGCGGTTGTTTGCTATCGCTTGTTTCGAAGTAGTGGAGGAAGCGCCAAACTTCCCGGAGGATGGGCCTTCACTTGGAAATAGTGCGTTTATCGCTCTTGCTAGCTAGGTAAAGCGCGAGGTCTTTGAGCACTTTTTTGTTGCGGGCGGTCAATTTCGTTGGAAGGTCTGTCAAAGGGTAATACTTTAAGTCCGTGACCTCCTCTTTTTGAAGTTTTATCGTCCCTTCTGTTTTCTTTGCAATATAGAAAATATCAACGCCGGAGATTTCATCGCCATTGGGATAGCGGTGGTAAGTGAGAGGACCGCTATAAACATCGAAAAGAAGGGGATCGACGGCTTTTAATCCCGTTTCCTCGAAAAGTTCTCGTTGGGCGGCTTCTAAAGCCGTTTCGTTCCATTCGATGGAGCCTCCTGGAAAGTCGAAATACCCATCGTCAAGTCTCGTTTCGAGAAGGACTTCGTTTTTATCGTTTAAAATGATCATAATCGAAAAGGCGGCAACAATGCCCATGTGCCCGACTTTTTGCCGAATATCGCTAATATAACCCATGTTTTTTTCCCTTTTTTCCTATGATAAAGATTCTTAAGCGCAAAAACAAAACGTTCGTGGGGAAATCCTTGCCTTTTATGTCGTCTTTTCTCTTCCTTTTAGGGAAAAGAATGGTATATTACTCATGTTGTCGCCCTCTATGGGCCTCAACCGCGTCTCGACGGTCCCCAATTAGCGAAAGCTAAACCGCCAGAGCGAGTCTAAGCTAGAGGAGGAAATAACATGTACGCCATCGTGGAAACCGGCGGTAAGCAAGTCAAGGTCTCGGTCGGAGACAAAATCTATGTCGAGAAACTTGACGTCGAAGCCGGGAAAGACGTGACCTTCGAGAAAGTCCTTTTCATCGGCGGAGAAAAGACCGTGTTCGGCAATCCTTTTGTTGCCGGTGCTACGGTTGTCGCCAAGGTTGAAAAGCAAGGCCTTTCCAAGAAACTCACCGTCTACAAGTACAAGAGCAAAGCGAACGTTCGCCGTAAACTCGGCCATCGCCAACCTTATACTTGCCTTGTCATCAAAGCTATCAACGCCTAATGATTCGCATTTCTTTCGTCCATAAAAATCAAAAGATAGCGTCTTTCGAGGTGAAAGGACATGCCGAAAGCGCCCCTTATGGCCAGGATCTTGTGTGTGCTGGCGTAAGCGCAGTGACTTTAGGTGGGCTAAACGCCTTGGAAAACCTCGATTCCTATGACATTAAGACGAAAGAAGGGGATGTCTCTCTCTTTGTTCTCAAAGAGATTTCTAGGCACGATGAAATCGTTCTCGAAACAATCGAGAAACAGTTAGAAAGCCTCGCATTCTCCTATCCGAAGTGTGTGAGACTAGAAAGGAAATGAGCACATGAAATTTATTATCGATTTGCAGTTCTTCGCTTCGAAGAAAGGCGTCTCGAGCACCAAAAACGGCCGTGATTCCGCTGGTCGTCGCCTTGGCGCGAAAGTCGGTGATGGACAACGTGTCGTTGCTGGGAATATCCTTTATCGTCAACGCGGTACCAAGGTTTATCCAGGCGCCAATTGCAAACGTGGCGGCGATGACACCATCTATACGCTTATCGACGGCATTGTGAAATTCGAGCGCGTCGGACGCGATAGAAAGCGCGTTTCGGTCTATGCCGAAACCAAATAAGGTTTTTTGGAAAAGAACTTTGACGGCACTTCGGTGCCGTTTTCTTTATATCCTTTTATAATAAAAATGGAGTGAGGTTATGGATCTTCAAGAAATTGTCTTTGGCGTTTATCGCATTCGCGAAGAAGATGGCTGGTTTTATTTTGACCGCTTTAACGAGAAGCAAAAAGAATACCTTCGAGAGATCGACGAATCCTTTTATCGGCATGCGCTTTTATCAAGCGGCGTGACGCTGGAGTTTAAGAGCACTTCGGAAAAGTTTTCGTTTGCCTATCGTTTTGTCATGAAAGAATCGAAAGATTCCTTCGATTTGTATATCGACGGGAAACGTCTCGACCAACGTTTCGTATCGCTATTGAAAGACGAAGGCACTATCTCTTTCGAAGGCTTGCCAGAAGGCGAAAAACGGATCGCCCTTTTCCTTCCTTTCGATACGGGCGTTGCGATTAGTGATTTTTCTTGCGGTGACGTTCGCCCAATCAAGAAAAATACCAAGGTTTTATGGGTTGGAGATTCCATAACGCAAGGATATGGCGTCTATCAAAGCGGAGACACCTATTTAAATCGCTTCCAAAGGCTTTCTGGGTTCGATATCTTAAACCAAGGCTTGGCCGGTTATTATTGCGATCCCTTTTTCGATTTAAAATTAGGAGGCTATGACCCCGATATCATCGTTCTTTCGGAAGGGACGAACCAACACCGTAGGAAAACCGCTTTCGAAGAAGTCAAAAAGACGATTGAGGGATTTCAAAGGGACTATCCCCGGAAGCCTCTTTTCGTTCTTAGTCCATTAAGACGGTTCGATAAGGACTTCGATGCGCAAAAACTGGATGCTCTAAGGGAATATATGAACAAAGATCTCTCCAAAGAACTCGGCTATCACCCGATTGACGGGTGTTCATTGTTAAGCGCCGACCCTTCTCTTTATTTCGACCTCCTTCATCCCAATAGCGAAGGGGCGAAAGAAATCGCTAGGAATCTCAAGACGCAGTTGGATGAAATGCCAAACAAATAGAGCCGAAACAAGAAAAATTGAATTTTTTACAATTGTTCTTTTAAACTGTTTTTCCTTTTTGAAAAACGTCAATGAAATAATGTTTGCTTTTCTCATTTCATTCGTTTTCATCGAAGAAATGATGATTTTGTAACAAAACAACATGGTTTTTTGCCATCAAAAAGTCAATGTAAGCCCTATCATCATCGATGTAACCGATTACATGAAAGGTATTTACAAATCAAAAACACTTATTAAAATTCAATCTTGTTAAATATTCGGCCTGTTGAGATGACTCTTCGTGAGCATCCTTCAACTGACTGATGTCAATGAAAGGAGACTTAAAATGTTTAACAAAAAGATTGGAATGCTCGTTCTCTCTAGCGTTTGCTTAATGGGACTTGCGAGCTGCGGTGGGGAGGCTGGTGACAGCGTAGAGACTCTTACCGTGAGTGGCCCAGCGGCCCAAGGCGAATTCATCGCTAAAATCGGCGAGGAATATAACGCTCAACGCGAAGCCAAAGGCTTGTCTCGCGTCACCATCAAAGTGACTGCCCATGAAGAGAATAGCATCGATAGCGACATCACCAATTGGCAAGATGGACCAGACGTGTTTGCTTTTGGATCAGATAAGACCCAAGAGATTTTCAAAAAAGGCGGTTTGAGCCCAGTCGTTGGTGAAAATGCTCAATACGTTAAGGATAACAACACGGATGCGGCAGTGGTTGCGTCTACTTTTGCCGGCAAACTCTATTCTTATCCATATACTGGCGATAACGGCTACTTCTTAATGTATAACAAGAAGTATTTCAAAGGCGAAGATGCCGAAAAGTATAAGAGCGTGGAGGGGATTTTCGAAGTTTGCGAAAAGAACAACAAGAAATTCGGCTATCCTCTTTCCACCGCTTATTATGGCGCTGGCGCCCTCTATACCTTTGGAGCGGACTATAGCATCACCTTCAAAAAAGATGGTTCCACCGATAAAGTCGAAGCGGATTTCGATAGTCAAAAGGGCATTGATGCCGGCAAGATTTTCTTGACCATCATGAATAGTGCATACTGGGAGGATACGAATAATGTTGCCCCGGGTGTGGGGAATGATCTTGTCGCCTCTATTGAAGGAAGTTGGAATGTTGCCAAATTCTCGGAACAAATGGGCAACGATTTTGGTTGCGCGAAGATGCCAACCATTACCATCGCTGGTCACGAAGCGACTACCATCGGTTCGATGCTTGGCTATAAACTCATGGGCGTTAATGGCACCATCCAAGATGCCGATAAGCTTGCCCTTGCCCACGATTTCGCCAAGTTTATGACTTCTCCAAAAGTTCAAGAAGAACGTTTTGACGCTTTGTCTGTCGGGCCGACTGCGAAGAGCGTTGTCTCTCTCCAAAAAGTCCAAGACACGCCTCATATCAAGGCCCTTGCCGATCAAGGCCCATACGCCCGTACGGTGACTGTTGTGCCAGCCAACATTTGGAAAGCGCCAGCAACTTTTGCTGAATCCGTTAAGAATAAAGAAATTAACGAATCTAATCTCGCCGAGGCGATGAAGACGCTTAACGATTCTATCAAAGCCAGCAAATAGTTTATTATTAGAACGTCGCCCTATCTCGTCACCGAGGGGTGGGGCGGCGGTTTTCTCGTTTTACGTGGGGGATGTTTATGACCAAAATCGAGTATTTATCGCTTAGCGCTCCAAAGAGGATTGCCGTTTCGTTTTGGGAATGGATCCAGCGGATTGGATTGGCGATCGCGTGTTTTTTTAGGAATTTGCCACGGAAGTCCTGGAAGTTTTTAAAAAAATGCGCTTCCCCGATTTTGGCTCTTTGCCATGTTTTTCGCTTCGGCGGATGGCGAACGAGAGTGAATTTTTTGCTGATGGGCTTTTCTCAACTCTCCCATCGACATTTCTTCAAAGGCTTGCTCTATTTCCTTTATGAAGCCGTTTTTGTCGCTTTTATGATTATGACAGGCGGCCCGGCTTTGTCGATGATTTCGACCCTTGGAACCGTTGGCGGCATTCAAGGCCCTCATGCCGGTACCGGCTTATTGGTATGGTCTTATAATGACAATTCTTTTGAGATTCTCTTAAATTCGATATTCGCTTGCTTTTTGATTCTTTTGACGCTTGTTCTTTGGTATTCCTCCATCATGGATGCCTTCCAAGAGTATTCTTTGAAACTTATCGGCAAAGAAAGAACGGATAAGGATTTCATCCACGATCTTGTGGGAAGCAACTATCACTATATGATGCTTGGGATTCCGATGGTCCTTTTGGCGCTTTTCACCATTATACCCATCATTTTCATGGTTATTATTGGCTTTACGAATTTCAACAGCGCCCATTATCCAAGCCAACGTCTTTTCGATTGGGTGGCCTGGAATAATTATGCCGAGGTCTTTAGCCTTGGCCAAGACGCCAACGGAATGGTCTTCTTGACGACCTTTGGCAAAGTCGTTCTTTGGACCCTTGTTTGGGCTTTCTTCGCCACTTTCTCGAATTACTTTTTGGGGATGATCTTCGCTTTGATAATCAATCAAAAAGGCATTAAGCTCAAAAAAGTTTGGCGAACGATTCTCATTACGACTATCGCCGTTCCTCAATTCGTTTCTCTTCTTATCGTCTCGCAAATGCTCAACACGGATTCTGGCGTTTTCAATAACATCCTTTCGCAACTCGGATGGATCGATAAAAACATTCAATGGCTGGACGATCCTCTTCTCGCCAAAGTCACAATCATCATCGTGAACACGTGGGTTGGCATTCCCTATACCATGCTCATTTGCACTGGCATCCTTATGAATATTCCTGAGGACCTCTACGAATCGGCGAAGATCGATGGCGCCTCTCCGTTTAAAATGTATATGAAGATCACTCTCCCTTATATGCTTTTCGTCACGGGACCTTATCTCATTTCGCAATTCGTCGGAAACATCAACAACTTCAACGTCATTTATCTTTTGACGGGCGGGAATCCATCGTTCAATTTCGTTGGGCAAAACGCGCCTGGAATCTTGCTGAACTCGAATGTTGGGCAAACCGATTTGCTTATCACTTGGATATATAAGCTCACCAAAGATAGCCCAAGCCAAGACTTTGGAACCGCCTCTGTCCTAGGCGTTTTCACCTTTGTTGTCGTTGCGGTTATCAGCATGGTTTTCTATAACCGTTCGAGCGCCGTTAAGAATGAGGAGGATTTCCAATAATGGAGAACTTCGGAAACAATTACTATCGCAAGGCAAAAGCGAAAAAGAACGCCAAAAAGGCCATTACTTATGTCTTTTTGGTTCTAATTTCCGTTGTTTGGCTCATCCCTTTCGTTTATTTGATTCTTCAAAGCTTCGGCACTCAGTATGATAATGGCACCCATTTTGCGCCAAGTTCTTGGACTTTCAATAACTATGTTCGTCTTTTCACCGATACCAACTATCCTTTTTGGCAATGGTTCTTGAATACGCTTATCATCGCTTTGGTGACCGCCGTCATCCAAACGATCTTGGTGTTGGCGACCTCCTATGCCTTATCCCGCCTTCGTTTCAAAGGGAGACAAGCCCTCATGAAGATGATTCTTCTTTTGGGTATGTTCCCTGGCTTTTTAAGCATGATCGTCATCTACGAAGTCTTAAGGATCGTCGGCCTTCAAACGAGCATCTATTCTTTGATTCTTATTTATTGCGGTTCGAGCGCTATGAACTATTACATCGCCAAAGGTTTCTTCGACACGATTCCGAAGAGCCTCGATGAAGCCGTCTATGTCGATGGAGGCAACAAGAACACCGTCTTCTGGCGCATCATCTTGCCTTTATCCAAACCGATTATCGTCTACACAATCCTTATTAGCTTCATGGCCCCTTGGGGCGATTACATCATGGCTAGCTACTTGGCCCAAGGAAACAAAGCCATGATGAATGTTGCCGTTGGCTTAAAGATGATGCTTAGTTATGAGGTGAAGTCCACCTATTTCAACACTTTCTGCGCTGGGGCGGTGGTAACCTCGATACCGATAATGGTTCTCTTCTTCGCTCTTCAACGCTACTACGTTGAAGGTATTGCGGGTGGCGCTGTCAAAGGCTAGTCAACACGAAAGGAAAATTCTTTTTATGGCAAATCTCAAACTCGAACATATTTACAAAGTCTATCCCAATGGCACCAAAGCCGTTAACGATGTGAATCTGGATATCAAAGACAAGGAATTCATTGTTTTGGTCGGCCCCTCGGGGTGTGGAAAATCGACGACTCTCCGCATGATTGCCGGTTTGGAGGAAATCACTACCGGCGAGCTTTATATCGATGATGTTCGCGTCAACGACATGGAACCGAAAGACCGCGATATTGCGATGGTTTTCCAAAACTACGCCCTCTATCCCCATATGACCGTTTACGAGAATATGGCTTTCGGTTTGACTCTTCGCCACGTTCCAAGAGAAGAAATTCATCGTCGCGTCATCGATGCCGCCAAAATCTTGGGATTGACCGATTATTTGGATCGCAAGCCGAAAGCGATGAGCGGTGGCCAAAGGCAACGTGTGAGCCTAGGGAGAGCCATATTAAGGAATCCGAAAGTCATGCTTTTGGATGAGCCTTTAAGCAATCTCGACGCGAAACTTCGCTCGCAGATGCGAAGCGAGATTTCTAAGCTCCATCAAAAACTTCAGACCACTTTCATCTATGTCACCCATGACCAAGTCGAGGCTATGACTCTTGGTACGCGGGTCGTCGTTATGAAACTTGGCGTCATCCAACAAGTCGATACGCCAAAGAACCTCTATAATTTCCCTAAAAACAAGTTTGTTGCTGGTTTTATCGGCACGCCTCAAATGAATTTCTTCAATGTTACGCTTGAAAAGGTAAGAGAGAAGGTTCTTATTCATTTTGTGGATGATCCAAAGACCGTTTTGACGGCTTCGAGAGAGGATCTTTTGAAGATCAAAAACCACTATTTGGACAATAAAACGGTTGTGACGCTTGGCTTTAGAAGCGAAGATGCCTCGGGCGAGGACACCGAAGGGAAAGAGAATATCGTGAAAGCGACTGTTTCTCATTTCGAGGAACTTGGCAATGAAACACTCGTCTATGGCGATTTGAATCCTAGCGGCGAAGACTCGCTTAGCACTGGCAAAACCTCGATCATCTTCAAGGCGAAAAACGATCATGGTTGGAAGGCTGGGGATGTCATCGAAGTGGCCGTTAACATAAAAAAAGCTCACTTTTTCGATGGGAAAACCGAAGAGACCATCTTGCCGAAGCTTCCAGAAGAGAACGTTTGCGAGGTTAAAGCGAATAACGGCGAACTCTTTTTAGGCGAAAATAAACTCGCTCTTCCTGCTTCCATTTCCTCGAAAATAAGCTCTTTCGAAGGGGATTTGCGCTTCCCAACCCGAAGCGTCCATTTAGGCAAAGGCCCTTTTAAAGCTCTTATCCATCGCGTGGAAAAGGTGGGGGATACGGAACTTGTCTATTTAAAAAGCGGCGATACTCTTTTCTTTGCTTTCTCGAAAGAGGAACGCGAAGTCGGAGACTTCGTTTCCTTTGATTTGGATTTCGAGACGATTACATTCGTCGATAAGAAAGGCGATGTTCTTCTCCATTCTTTGAAGGCGTTCGATTCCTTAAAAGCCTCTTTCACCAATTTCAAGACTGCTTATGCTAAAACGAAAGACGAAGGGATGAATGACCTTCGCCAAAAGAAAATCGCCCTTGCGAAAGAGAATTACGAAAAGAAGCTCGCTTCTTTGAAGCTTGAGGAAGAGAGGGCCTTAGAGGAAGCGAAAGAGAAAGAAGCTCC
Source organism: Caryophanales bacterium UBA6356 (assembly GCA_002440125.1). Lineage (GTDB taxonomy): Bacteria > Bacillota_I > Bacilli_A > RFN20 > CAG-826 > UBA4951. The sequence goes on from DJRQ01000030.1 coordinate 20,075, forward strand.
TCTTAGCTCTTTCGATTTTTCCCATAAACTCCTTGAAGCCAAGCTTTTAAAGAAGAATAAGATCAAAAAAGCCAAAGAAGAATACAAATCTTCGAGCGCCTCTCTTGCCAAATCGCATAAACAAGCCATCAAAGACATCAAAGCGAAAGTGCATGATGAATATGCTTCTTTGAAGGAGAAAGAGAAAGCCGATTATCTTGCCATCAAGAACACGAACAAAGATCGAAATGTCATTCGTTCGGCGAAAGATGCCTATGATATTTTCAAAGAGAGCTTCGCTGCGACTCGCTTAAACGATTTGAATAAACGCCTCGATGCCGAAGGCTTTGAGTATGAGAGCAACAAGAGTGCGATTCGTGGAGTCTTCAATAAAGAAAAAGCCCTTGCTATCGATTCTTTCAATAGCCTAAAGAAAGATCTTCTTCGTCGAATGAATCCTGAGAAAGCCCTTTTAAAGGAATATAAGAAAAAGGAAAGAGCTCTTTATAAAGAGGGTCAAAAAGCCATCGAAAACGCTGGTCTCCTTTTCTATTTCGAAATCGGTAACGTTCCTCTCCTCTTGCCAGAAAAAATCGTCACCAAAGTGGTTGAAGGTTTGGGTACGAAAGTCTTTACCAGACCCTTCCGAATTGAGATACCTCATGAAGCCTATAAGCTTGGCGAAAAAGGCCTTTCTGCAAAGGTTTTGTCTCCTATCGACTATGGGAGCGAGATTTTGTTCCCGATTCTCTTAAAGGATGGGGAAACCGTCTATGTTTCTAGCAGAAGCGGCCTTTCTTTGAAAGAAGGGGAGGACATTTCTTTGCTTCCGACCCTTTCAGAGTGCGAAATTTTTGAAGACGATATGAATATCCGTCTTTATTGAGGGGATGCCATGAACAAAACGAGATTTCATCGATTGAATATAACGTTGGCCTCTTTCTTTATCTTTGGCTGCTTCTCTTGTTCTTCTTCGGTGGAAGGTCTTTCGATCGAAGAGGCGAAAGCCTTTGTTTCTTCTTTTGGAGAGCTCTCATGCCGTAGTTTTTCCTACCAGACGGAGATTAATTGCCTTGGGCTAGGGACGGAAAAAAAGTCCCTCGAAGGAGAGGCTTTTGTCGATTCGAAAAAAGTGGACGACGTCTCAATCGATTCATCAGGGAACAAGACGCATTCCATCTCTTACCTTGGGGATGACTATTCGAGAAGCCCTTATTTCGGTCTTCCTCTCCACTTAAAAGAGGAAAGTTTCTATGTGCTCGACGAAGATGGGAAGCTTCTTTCCAACGATTGCTCTTACGGCCTTATTTACACGACTTTCATCGACGATACGACATTAGCTCGCCTTCTTATTAAAGAAAACGAGGAAGGCGGGCTTACCTTCTATGCCAACGATTCCGACAAATACACTATTTTCAATGGGGCATATGAGGCTGATATAATCGCCATCGCCCATTTCAATTTCGCGGCTATATACGACAAAAACGGCTTCCTTATCGAAGAAAGTGCCGTATCCATCAATTACCAAGGAAAGGATACGAAGAGTACCATCCGCGCCAAGACCACTTTTACCTATGCTTTTTCGTAAAAAAAGATGTTTCGGCTGGCTTTTGACTTTGCCTCTTTTAGGCACCTTATTTTCTTGCTCAACCCTAAGCGTTCGAGAAGATCTAAAAGCCTTTAGCGAAGGCTTTTCGGTTACGAAATGCCTGAACTCTTATAAAAGCGCTTCTTTTTCGTATTCCCTTCATATTTATGAAAACGACAATGAGGTCGGCCTTGCAACGCGCGAAATCTCTTTTTCGCGGGACCTTGGAAAAGACTTTTACAATTTCGAAGAAAAAGGTTCTGGAAAAGCTTTGGATGTTGGCTTTTCGGAGTCTTTGACGCGTCTTATCGAGCCGAGCTTAGACGGCTATAAAGAGACGGAAACGAAAATGGGGGAAACGCAAACGAAACCCGTTTCCAAGGATCTCTTTAATAGCATCATCGATTCCTTTTTCTTTACCGATGAAGAGAGTGGCTATGTGAGTGGGGGCGTCTACTATGGCGACTTCATTAAGCTCAATTTCCGTTATCAAGAGGCGATGAGAATCGAAAACGATGAAACGCTGGTCTTGGATTACGATGGCTTGAAACCAAAGGAAGGGCAAGAGGGATCTATCTACATAAAGGTCGACAAATGGGGTATGGCGTTGGATTACTCTTTTGAAGTGAAAGACGACAAAACAACGATGATTACTTCCTTTTGCGTAACGCTTCTTAGCGAGACAAATCTTTAAGGGTGACCTTTTTGGAACGGAACAAAAAGGCGTAGCAAACATAAAGCGCGGCATTGAGGGCCACAAACAGAGAAAAGGACAATAGGAATTCCGCCTCATAATGGCGAAGATCGTCGGCGCTAAAATAAAGCCAAAGGAAGATGCCGACGCTCGATAA
>DJRQ01000058.1 GCA_002440125.1 Caryophanales bacterium UBA6356
CTCCTTCTAAATGAAGGAGTTTTTGCTTTTATTGTCTTTTCTAAAGCGTATTTCCCCTTTTTGGAAGATGTGCTAGACTTACGCTTAGTCAAAGGGGAGTAGCGCTAATCCGAACTCCGACATGCCGTCAAGACTCTTGACCGGAACGGATGGGCAAATGCCTCGCAAGACCTTTGCAAAGCGAACGTTTCGCTAAACAAAAGGAGGCTCCCAAATATATGTTTGAGAACAAGAACGTTTCGTCTACTTTGAGCGAGCTTAAGACCTCAAAGAACGGTTTAAGCGAGGAGGAAGTGAAATCCCGCCTCTCCAAGTATGGGCCCAATAAGCTTGAGGAAAAGAAGAAGGATGGGCCTTTGAAGATTTTCTTTGGCCAATTCAAAGATCCCATGGTATTGATCCTTGTGATCGCTGCTTTCGTGAGCTTAGGCATGGGCATTTTCGAGGTGGTTAAAGCCAATAGGCCTTACACTTTCGGCGATGCGGCTGAAGTTGTCATCATCTTTGCCGTCGTTATCCTAAATGCGCTCATCGGAACGATCCAAGAGTGCAAAGCGGAGAAAGCTCTTGAAGCTTTAAAGAAACTCTCAAGTCCTACGGCGACCGTCCGTCGAGATGGCAAACTCATGGACGTCAAAGCGGACTCCCTCGTCATAGGCGATATTGTCATATTGGAAGAAGGGCGAAGCGTTCCAGCCGATTTAAGGCTTATCGAATCCTATGCCCTTAAGAGCGACGAATCTTCTTTGACGGGCGAATCCCTTCCCGTGGAGAAAGACGCCAATGTCGTCTTAAGCGAAGAGGTTGGCGTTGGCGACCGCATTAACGAAGTCTATATGAGCACGCCGATTGTCTACGGCCGTGGCGAAGGCGTCGTCATTGCGACTGGTATGGCTACGGAAATCGGGAAGATTGCTTCGATGCTTTCCGAAGGCGAAGAAGAAGCCACGCCTTTGCAAAAGAATTTGGCTAAGATTTCCAAGTTCCTTGGCTATCTCACGATTGGCATCGTTATCTGCATGCTCATCGTTTCGATGGTATGGGATGCCGTCAAAGGGACTTTGGCGGAAAGCTGGTCTCAAAACATACTCGATGCGGTAGGGCTTGCGGTTGCGGCTATCCCCGAAGGCTTAACGGCTGTTGTTACTATCGTTTTGGCTCTTGGCATGCAAAAGATGATCAAGGTCAACACGATTGTTCGTCGCTTGGCCTCGGTGGAAACCCTTGGCGCCGTCTCCGTTATTTGTAGCGATAAGACGGGAACTCTCACTCAAAACAAGATGACCGTTACCATGGCTTATCAAGACGAGAAGACAATCGAACAAAAGGATTTCACTAAAGAAAACGTCGGCTTCTTAGCGAAAGGACTTGCTTTGGATAGCAATGCCTCGGTGGAGAATGGCGTTTATGGCGACCCAACGGAAGTGGCGCTTGTGGATATGGCACAAAGGCTTTCGATGCCCAAAAGCGAGCTTGAGAAAGAGATGCCACGCATCGATGAGCTTCCTTTCGATTCCGTTCGCAAGATGATGAGCACCCTTCATGAAGTGGGCGATAAGAAAATCCTCTTCACGAAAGGAGCCATGGATCAAATCCTTAAGCATTGCACGAATATTTTGATAAATGGCGTCATTCGTCCTATTGACGCGGAGGATATTGAGAGAATCAATGCCGCGAGCGAAAAGATGGCTCAAAAGGCGCTTCGTGTTTTAGCGCTTGCGATGCACGAAGGAAAAGAACTTGTCGAGGAGAATCTCACTTTCGTCGGTCTTGTGGGCATGGTCGATCCCCCTCGGCCAGCCGCTAAACCCGCTGTAAGCACCCTAAAAGGCGCTGGCATTACAACCATCATGATCACAGGCGATCATAAGGACACTGCCTTTGCCATCGCGAAGGAGCTTGGCATTGCCTCTCGCTTAGACGAGGTTATGTCTGGCGATCAAATCGATGCTTGTAGCGATAAGGAGCTCCAAGAAAAAGTGAAAACCATTCGCGTCTTCGCGCGCGTTTCGCCAGAAAACAAAGTATCCATCGTCAAAGCCATCAAGGCCAATGGCCAAATCGTGGCGATGACAGGGGATGGCGTTAATGATGCCCCTTCCCTTAAAGCGGCCGATATCGGCATTGCTATGGGCATTACCGGAACCGATGTCGCAAAAGGCGCTGCCGATATGGTCTTAACCGACGATAACTTCGCTTCCATCGAAAAAGCGGTCGCGGAAGGTCGGGGAATGTATGCCAATATCCGTAAGACCATCCTCTTCCTCCTATCGAGCAATATCGGGGAAGTCATTTGCATGTTCGTGGCCATTACGATTGGCCTTCCAGCTCCTTTAATCGCCGCCCATCTTCTTTGGGTGAATCTCATTACGGATTCCTTGCCTGCGATTGCCTTAGGCGCCGATAAGAAGCCCGAAGACATCATGAACGAGAAGCCTCGCGCGACAGGGGAGTCGGTGTTTGCCCATGGCGGATATCTCGTGACTTTTGGCTACGGCGCCATTATCGGCATTGCCACCCTTTTGGCGTTCTTTATCCCAGCTTGGAGCAATGGCGTTTTCTCTCTTGAGGAAATCTCTACTTGGCTTTCGGTGAATGAACACCTTGAAGAGTCTCAATCGATGGCCTTCACCGTTCTTTCCTTTAGCGAACTCTTCCACATGCTCGGAATGACCGACATCAAGCATTCTTTCGTCCGTGTCTTCAAGGACAAGAATCCTCTTCTATGGATTTCCTTCTTCTTGGGGCTAGGGCTTCAATTCCTGGTTATTGAATGTCCAGGGCTTAGCTCTTATAACGGCGTGGAAGGCTTCTTCCATACCTATCCGCTTCACGATAATCCGATGGATTACCTTTGGGTGTTCTTATTAAGCGCGATGCCGCTTCTATCGCACGAGATAGCGGTTTTTGTCCTTTTCATGAAGAAGAAAATCCTATCGCGAAAAACCTCGAATTAACTTTTTGCTATAGTCTTTTAGCCTCTCTTTCTTAGGGAGGCTTTTTTTCGTTCGGTGGAATCGAAAGAGACGTGATTTGTCGGAATTTTTTCTTTTTTTTTGAAATACAAAAAAAGCCCGATAGTGCTATCGGGCGCCAAGACAAGTGGTGCCGACTAGAGGAATTGAACCTCCAACCTACGGTTTACGATACCGTTGCTCTGCCAATTGAGCTAAGTCGGCGCGATATGAAATATACACCCTAAAGGAAGATGGGGCAAGAGAAAGGGCGCAAAGATGTTCAAAGAGTGAACGCTTATTTTCCTTAGCGAGTATCTTGAAGGGCTTCTTCTTATACTTTATAAATAGAGGCATATGGACGAGAAAGGCATTCTTTTAGCGAATATTGAACGGATTCACGCGACAGAACGAGGCGAAGAGAGGCTTATCCAGAATCTCAAACTCGCAAATAGAAATCCCATTCGTTACGTGAAAGACGTTTTAAGAAATCCCAAAAGCCATGTCTATAAGAAGGGGAAGAATTTCTATTGCGAATATAATCATGTGCGTCTTACGATAAACGCTTCGACTTTCACCATGATTACTGCGCATAAATTCTAAGTGTTCCTTGCTCCTTTGTTTCGATAACCGAGTAAAATAAATCTCGCTGGGGGGAATTCTTTATGAATCGCGAATCTGGAATCTTAATGCCTGTTGCTTCCTTGCCATCCCGTTTTGGAATAGGGGGCTTTGGGAAAGAAAGCTATCATTTTGTCGATTTGCTTGAAAAAGGAGGCTATCGCCTTTGGCAAATATTGCCATTGAATCCCTTGGGTTATGGTCATTCTCCTTATCAACCCTTTTCGAGCTTTGCCATCGATGATCTTTATACGGATTTGGATGACCTTAAAAGAAGAGGCTTCCTAAAAGAAGCTCCTTCCTATCCAGGCGATGCGAGCAAAATCCATTACGAAGAAGTTCGGGAATGGATGAAGCCTTATTTGGAAGAGGCCTATCAGAACGCAAAAGAGAAGGAAAAGAGCAACATAACTGCCTTCATGGCGACTTACGCCTGGGCGAAAGCGTGGGGCTTATTCATGTTCTATAAGAGAAAGAACGCCCTTCGCAGTTGGAATGAGTGGCCCAAGGAAGAAGAAGACCGCATCAACCATCTTGACGCTTTAACGGATGAAGAAGTGGAAGGTGTCTTCTATGAAGTTTGGCTTCAAATGAATCTCTATCGCGAATGGAAGGCTCTTCGCGCCTATGCCAATCGCAAAGGCATACGTCTTATTGGCGATGTCCCTTTCTATGTTGGATACGACTCTTGCGATGTTTGGAGCAATCTCGATACTTTTGAAATCGATCCTATCACTAAGGAGCCCATTTGGATCGCGGGTGTTCCTCCCGATTATTTCTGCGCGACTGGACAACGTTGGGGCAACCCTATTTATAAGTGGGATTTGCTTGAGAAAAACGGATTTTCATTTATTATCAACCGCCTTAAAGGAAACGCCGAGCTTTATGACGTTATCCGCTTAGACCACTTCCGGGCATTTGATACCTATTGGCGGATTCCCGCCTCTTGTCCGACGGCCGTCGATGGCGAGTGGATCGAAGCGCCAGGCTACGCTTTCTTTGATACTTTCTTTAAGGAAGTCAAGAACGTGGAAATCATCGCCGAAGACTTAGGGAATCTTCGCCCTCAAGTTTTAACCCTTCGTGATCATTACCATTTGCCAGGCATGAATGTGGTGGAATTCACCTTCCGCGACGCGGAGATCGACCATAAGCTCAATGTCTCAAATCCGAATATGGTCGTTTACTTAGGCACCCACGATAACGAACCTTTCAAAGGCTTCTTCGACCGGCAAAACGATTGGGAGAAGAACATTTGGAAGGAAACGCTTCGTCAAAAAGGATTCACCAATGACGATCCTTGCGAAGCGATTCGGGAATACGCTTTATCGTTGCCGGCGAATTACACGATATTGGCCATGCAAGATATTTTGGAGTTTGGAAATGAGGCTCGCCTCAACGAACCTAGCACCATCAATGACTTCAATTGGACCTGGCACTTACGCGATTACGAAAAGTTTATTTCTTTGCTTCCGAGTCTAAAAGCGCTTAATGAAAAATATCATCGCTAAAACAACGTTCTTCATAGACTGCGAAATTGGCTTTTTCTTTGTTGAACACTACTTTCAAAATGGCAATGCTCATTCGTTTAACTTGGCGATAGATGGGGCGATGGATAATCGATTCTTGTTTGTTTAAAGAGGCTAGAAGAGGATAGGAATCATCTTAGACGAATATTGCTTCCTATGACGAAAGAGGTAGGAGAAAGGCTGATAATTTATGGAATCGGCGAAACGAATGGAATAGGCGAAAAATGATTTGATAATGACGTGCTTTTTCTGATGCTTGCAGTTCTCTCTTGATAACTTCTTATTTTTCCTCTTGTCGAAGAAAAGACTTGTTGTATAATTATCGAGCGCTTAAGCGCAGTCCTACTTGGGTAGTTAGCTCAGTTGGGAGAGCATCTGTTTGACGTACAGAAGGTCAGGAGTTCGAGCCTCTTACTACCCACCAGTTCAAAAATAGCCTCGCATTGCGAGGTTTTTTGTTTTTATGGATTCTTTTCTTCTTCCGGACCTAAGAAGCGAGAGAGGACTTTCTTTCGCGTCACAATGCCGATAAAGACGCCTTTGTCATCGACGACGGGAACATAGTTTTGCCCAATGATTGTATTTAAGAGGTCTTTTTCTTCAGCCATGATGGAAACTGCTTTAATGGAACGCTTCGACATGACTTTTTCAATCGGCGTTTGCATGAGCTCTTCGAAGTTAATCTTCATGTCGAGGATGGCGCGCAAGATATCGCCATCGGTGATGGAACGAAGGTATTCGCCTGTCTTTTTATCAAGGATCGGGATCATACTATAGTTATGAGCTCGCATCTTCTCTAAGACTTGGCGGATGCTCCATTCACTATAGGCATAGTCGACTTCTTGTTTTGGCAAAAGGAGAAAAAGAATATTCATGCAACCATTTTGAGAAGGACTTCTCTTTCTTGCAATAGACAAAAAGATCCTTTTGACAACCGGGGCAAAGTTCTTGCTCTTGTGACATAATAGAAAACATGAATTATAAGGATTTTTCTTTCTTCGTCTTTGATTGGAATGGCACTCTTCTTGATGATGTATATTTTTGCTACGAGCTTTTGAATAAGCGCCTCATCGAACAAGGCCATAAACCGGTTGCCTTTGCTACTTATCGTGATATCTTCACCTTTCCTATTATCGAATACTATCGGCGTGCGGGTTTTGTTTTCGAGCCTGGTAGCCCAGACAACTTTGAAGTCTTAGCCAAGAAATTCCGTGTGGATTACCAAGCCGGTTTTAAGAGTTTGTCGCTTTTTGAGGATGCCATCCCTTTCTTGGAAGAAGCCAAGAAAAATAAGCCTCTTTACCTTTTAAGCGCAACACGCCAAGATCTCCTTCTCATCGAAACGAAAGAGAAAGGAATTGATGGCTATTTCGAGAATTTGATCGGCATTCAGGATATCTATGGCGCTTCCAAAGAAGCGGCTGGGAAAGCCTTTTTCAAAAAACATGAACTCGATGCTTCGAAAGCCCTTTTCATCGGCGATTCCCTTCACGATGAAGAAGTGGCCATCGCTTTTGAAGCCAGATGCGTTCTTATCTCCAAAGGACATCAATCGCGGGAAGTTCTTTTGAGGGGGAAAAAGAAAGAAGAGACCCTTGTGATGGACTCTCTTTCTGATTTAGGGAAGATGCTTTTCTTTAAAGACTAGAAAAAGAAACGATTTGTCCTACAATAAAATTAAAAGAGGGCAAACGTATGGCCAAAAAGGTAATCGAAAAGAAAGAAACGAAGAAAGTCGAAAAAGAGACGCCGAAGAAAACGATCAAAGCTTCTCCAAAGAAGGAGGAGGCTAAGAAGCTAGCGAAGAAAGAGGAAGCGAAGAAAGAAGAGGCTTCCGAAAAAACCGCTAAAGCGTACCATGTCTCCAAAAGGGAAGATGGCAAGTGGCAAGTGAAACTCGCCAAAGGGAAAGTCGCCATCAAGCTCTTCGATACTAAAGCCGAAGCGCTTGAATACACCTTGGCAATGTCTAAGAACCAAGATGCTTCTGTTCGCTTCCACGCTTCAAAAGGCGTTAACAAAGGCAAGATTCGCAAGCTCTAGTTAGCGTTCCAATTTTGTAG
>DJRQ01000016.1:0-160 GCA_002440125.1 Caryophanales bacterium UBA6356
GCCTGGGAAGGCCGGCCAGAGATGGTGACAGCCCAGTAGGGACAAGCTCATCGGGCCCTAGCGGAATCCAGAGTACGGCGGGTCAAACATCCTGCCGGAAGACGCGCGGACCATCGCGCAAGGCTAAATACTAATCAGTGACCGATAGCGTACCAGTACC
>DJRQ01000016.1:200-1637 GCA_002440125.1 Caryophanales bacterium UBA6356
CCCCGGGAGGGGAGTGAAAAGACTCTGAAACCGTATGCCTACAATAAGCCGGAGGGCGTTTAAGCCTGACGGCGTGCCTATTGAAGAATGAGCCGGCGAGTCACGTTTGCATGTCCAGGTTAAGCCGAAGAGGCGGAGCCGGAGCGAAAGCGAGTCTGAACAGGGCGCTTACAGATATGCATGCGTGGACCCGAAGCCCGACGATCTACCCATGAGCAGGCTGAAAGAGGGGTAACACCCTCCGGAGGGCCGAACCGACGTTCGTTGAAATGACCGCGGATGACTTGTGGGTAGGGGAGAAATTCCAATCGAGTTGGGGGATAGCTGGTTCTCCCCGAAATAACTTTTCGGCTAGCCTTTGCCGTTTCCCCTTGGAGGTAGAGCACTGAATGCCTGATGGGCGCCTTCGGCGCTACTGAACGCAATCAAACTCCGAATTCCATGGGGCTCAGGCAGGGAGTCAGACTGCGGGAGATAAGTTCCGTGGTCAAAAGGGAAACAGCCCAGACCGCCAGATAAGGTCCCGAAATCTACGCTAAGTGTTAAAGGAAGTGGAGATACTTAAACAACTAGGATGTTGACTCAGAAGCAGCCATCATTCAAAGAGTGCGTAACAGCTCACTAGTCGAGTGCCTCCGCACCGACGATTTATCGGGGCTAAGCGTGGTACCGAATCTGCGGATTCTGTTAGTTTTGCTACCAGAGTGGTAGGGGAGCGTTCCATGTGCGTGAAGCCGTACCGCGAGGAGCGGTGGAGCGCATGGAAGTGAGTATGCCGGTGTAAGTAACGATATGGGGTGGGAATCCCCATCACCATTAGACTAAGGTTTCCTGGGGAAGGGTCGTCCTCCCAGGGTTAGGCGGGACCTAAGGCCAGGCCGAAAGGCGTAGCCGATGGACAGCAGGTCGATATTCCTGCCCCCGCGTGCATGCGATGTAGTGACAGATCTGGATGGCGGCACCCCTTATTGGATTGGGGGCCAAGCGCCTCGGCCGTCCCACAGGCAAATCCGTGGGGCAAGGCGAGGGCGCGAGCGCGAGCGAAAGGTTCGCCGAGTAGCGAAGCCCGCGATGCCAGGTCTCGAGAAAAGCTGCTAGCGCCAAGTGCACGCGGCCCGTACCGAGAACGGACACACGTGGTCAAGGAGAGTATCCTGAGGTGAGCGAGTGAATTGTTGTTAAGGAACTCTGCAAAATTACTCCGTAACTTCGGAAGAAGGAGTGCCCCCGAGAGGGGGCCGCAGTGAAGAGGCCCAAGTAACTGTTTATCAAAAACACAGCTTTATGCTAAGCCGCAAGGCGACGTATATGAGGTGATGCCTGCCCAGTGCTGGAAGGTTAAGAGGTGGAGTCAGCCGCGAGGCGAAGCCCCTAATCGAAGCCCCAGTGAACGGCGGCCGTAACTATAACGGTCCTAAGGTAGCGAAATTCCTTGTC
>DJRQ01000016.1:1747-33165 GCA_002440125.1 Caryophanales bacterium UBA6356
GCTTTACTGTAACTTAATATTGAGCATCTGAGTTGCATTCGCAGCATAGGTACCAGGCTTCGAAGCCGGGGCTCTGGCCTCGGTGGAGCCGCCAATGAGATAGTACTATTGCGGCTCGGCTGTTCTAACGTGCGCCCTCACGAGGCGGCGGACAGTGTTAGGCGGGCAGTTTGACTGGGGCGGTCGCCTCCCAAAAGGTAACGGAGGCGCTCGAAGGTCCGTTCAGCATGGTTGGAAATCATGCGTCGAGTGCATTGGCATAAGCGGGCTTGACTGTGAGACCCACAAGTCGAACAGGGACGAAAGTCGGACAAAGTGATCTTGCGATCCCGCATGGAAGGGTCGTAGCTCAACGGATAAAAGCTACCCTGGGGATAACAGGCTGATCTAGTCCAAGAGTTCACATCGACGACTAGGTTTGGCACCTCGATGTCGGCCCATCACATCCTGGAGGGGAAGTACCTTCCAAGGGTTTGGCTGTTCGCCAATTAAAGTGGTACGCGAGCTGGGTTCAAAACGTCGTGAGACAGTTTGGTCCCTATCTGTCGTGGGCGTGGGAAGTTTGAAGGGTCTAGTCCCTAGTACGAGAGGACCGGGATTAACGGAGCACTGGTATATCGGTTGTCGCGCCAGCGGCATGGCCGGGTGGCTACCTCCGGAAGAGATAAGCGCTGAAAGCATCTAAGCGCGAAGCTCGCCCTAAGATGAGACTTCCCCTCCTTGAGCGATCAAGGAGGTAAGGGCCCCCCAATGTCAGGGGGTCGATAGGCCGGATCTGCAAGCGCGGCGACGCGTTCAGGAGACCGGTACTAATAGCCCGAGCGTCTTAATTTCACCCAATTCAATTGAAGGCGGTCCGGAAGGATCGTTTCTCGGAAGGGCATGTCGTGTAGCATCCGGTGTTCAAGGAGCATTGCGGCCCGGGAGGGCGAGGAAAGAAGTCCGGTGGCGATGGCGCGGTGGTCACACCCGTTCCCATCCCGAACACGGCAGTTAAGCACCGCAGCGGCGAAGATAGTCGGCCTCGAAAGGGCCTCGAAAATAGCGCGCCGCCGGGCTTTTTTCTTTTATCCCCCTTCGCGGGGATTTTTTTCGTTCGGATAGACTGCTTGTTTCGTGCTATTGTTATAGAGAAGGAGGGCGAAGATGGAGTCTTACATGTGGATTATTTGGCTTTCCCTTTTTATTCTCTCAATTATCGTGGAAGCGATGACGACGGAACTCGTTTCTTTTTGGTTCGCTGGTGGAGCGCTTGTGTCTTTGATTCTTAGCTTTATTCCTGGCGTCCCATTTTGGGTCGAGATCATCGTTTTTGTTCTGGCAAGCGCTTTCTTGCTTTTCGCTTTAAGGCCGTTTGTGAAGAGGTTTTTAAAAAGGAATTCGCCCAAAAGTAACATCGAAGGAATGGTTCATCGCATTTCTAAATTGGAGGAAGAATTAACTTTTTTAAGACCGTCTAAAATCTATATTGGCGACGTTCTTTGGGACGTCATTACGGAAGAAAAAGATTTGGCATTGAAGAAGGGAGCGCTTGTTGAGGTTGTAGGCGTTTCTGGAAATAAGCTTATTGTGAAACCCTATTTCTTAAAGGAGGAAAAATAATGGAAAGCTGGATGGTTGCGATAATTGTGCTTTCGGTCGTTTTGGCTGTGATTCTTTTGATTGTTATTTCGAACATCCGAATTGTGAAACAAACCGATAAATACGTGGTGGAACGACTTGGGAAATATCACGCCACCTGGGGCGTTGGCATTCATTTCCTGGTGCCTTTTATCGATCGAGTCACTAATCGCATTTCTATGAAGGAACAGGTGATGGATTTCGAGCCTCAAAGTGTTATCACCAAAGATAACGTCACGATGCAAATCGATACTGTGACCTTTTTTCAAGTGACGGACCCTTATTTATATGCTTATGGTGTGAACTCTCCTATTCAGGCTATTGAGTATCTTTCGGCCACAACGTTAAGAAATATCATTGGCGATCTGGATCTTGATAGCACCCTAACGTCTCGCGACATCATCAATGAAAGGATGCGGGATATCCTTGATAAAGCGACCGATCCATGGGGAATCAAAGTGAACCGCGTTGAAGTGAAGAATATCTTGCCTCCTACCGATATTCGGAATGCGATGGAACGCCAAATGCGTGCGGAACGTGAAAAAAGAGAAAAAGTTTTATTGGCGGAGGGCGAAAAGCAAAGCGCTATCCTTATTGCCGAAGGCAAAAAGGAATCCATGATTCTTAATGCCGAAAGCGAAAAACAGGCTAAGATCCTTCAAGCCGAAGGCGAAGCGGAGTCGTTACTAAAAACGAAACAGGCGGAAGCGGAAGGTATCCGCATGATTCGCGAGGCCGAAAGCGATGGTTTAAAATCCCTTCGAGAAGCGAAGGCCGATCAAAGCGTCCTTGCCCTTCGTTACTATGAAGCCCTTTCGAAAATTAGCGATGGCAAGAGCACAAAAATCTTCCTTCCTTACGGTTTTGAGAAGGCAGGAAGTTTTGTTGCTTCCCTCGCGGAAACGGTTAAAGATCCCGAAAAAGAAGAGGCTAAAAAGAAGTGATAATTATCGGCGGCTCTTTGGCAAAGCTCAGATGAGCCGCTTTTTTCTTTTTGGTGGTTTCTTACAAAAGACAAAAAGATTGCTTAGCTACGCACATATTCGTAAAACTAGCGCAATTTGATAACTTGGTTCATAAGTGGGATAATAAGAGGGCTCTTTTCGAGCCCCTTTAGTATGGCAATTAATCAAACGACAAAATATGGCAACATCGCCATCACCGAAGAAGCTGTTGCTTCTCTTTCCGGCGAGGCGGCCTCGGAATGCTATGGAGTGGTTGGCTTAGTGGAGCCAAGCGCTTCGAGAGCCTATATCCGTGAGCTCTTAAAAAAAGAAGATTTCGTCAAAGGCGTTCACACCAAGAAAACGAAACTCGGCTATGAGATCGATATCTTTTTGGTGGTCGCTTATGGCGTTAAGATTACCGAAGTCATTCAAGAAGTTCAGAAACGCGTTTCTTATGTGTTGAAGAAGACTTTTGGAATGCAACGTGTCGAAGTCAACGTGCTTTTGCAACAAATTATCGAAGTGAAGTGAGATTTTCCATGAAAACGATTAACGGACAAGAACTTAAACAGCTTTTTCTTTCGGGGGCCAACAACCTCTATAATCATTATCCTGAAGTGGATCAACTCAACGTTTTTCCTGTTCCGGATGGCGATACGGGCATGAACATGAATCTTACTTTGACAAGCGGTGCCAAAGAGATTCAAAACCGAAATGATATTGACGTAGCGACCATTTCCGCGAGTTTCAGTCGCGGCCTTTTAATGGGTGCCCGTGGCAATAGTGGCGTTATCACCTCGCAAATTTTCAAGGGGTTCTCTTTGGCTTGCGAAGGCAAAGAGAAACTCAATGTGAAAGAAATTACAGCTGCTTTTGTCGAAGCGAAAAACATCGCTTATAAAGCGGTTATGCGTCCGGTTGAAGGGACGATCCTTACCGTTATTCGCGAAGCAAGCGAAGCGCTTAAAGACGAAGTCGATAAAAAGAAAGACATGACGGTGGAGAATGCCTTCGCCTTCCTTCTTAAGGCAGCGAAAAAATCTTTGGCTCATACTCCTGACCTCTTGCCGGTCCTCAAAGAAGTGGGCGTTGTGGATTCGGGTGGCGCTGGTCTATGCATTGTTATTGAAGGCATGCTTTTGGCGCTGCGTGGGAAGTTTGTTCTAAGAAACGAAAATCTTTCGGAAGGCGAAGTCTCGAGCTCTGTTTTGGCTTCTCCTTATGCTGGCGCGAAATTAAGCGAAGGCGAAGAAGGCTATGGCTATTGCACCCAATTCATTCTTAGAATCGGGAAACCGGAAGATGGCAAAAAGCCTTTTGTTGAGAAGAAATTCTCTAACTTCCTCAATACCCATGGCAATTCCGTCGTTTTAGTGCGAGACGAGGACATCGTGAAAGTGCATGTGCATACTCTTCAACCCGGTTCGATGCTTAATTATGCCCAAAACTTTGGCGAATTCCTCACCATTACTATCGAAAATATGAGTGAAGAACACCATAACATCGAGCGTGGCGAAGCCGCTACAGACATGGAAAGCAATATCCGTCACGCCAAAGAAGAAAAGAAAGCGGAAGAACCTTTGAAGGAATATGCGATCATCGCCGTGAGCTCAGGCAAGGGACTGGACGAAATGTTCCATGAACTTGGCGTTAATGAAATTGTTTCGGGCGGCCAAACGATGAATCCATCGACCGAAGATTTCGTGAAAGCGATAGAACGCCTCAATGCTAAGCATATCTTCATACTGCCCAATAACGGCAATATCATAATGGCCGCTAAACAAGCTTGCGACGTGGTGACGAGGAAGGATGGATACACGGTTTCCGTCATACCTTCGAAAACCATTCCTCAAGGCTTAAATGCCCTCATGCAATTTAGCGAAGACATGTCGAACGAAGAGAATCTCGAAGCCATGACGGAAGGCTTGGCGAATGTCGCTTCGGGCTCGGTGACTTATGCCATAAAAGACACCGATATCGATGGCGTTCATATCACAAAAGATTACTATATGGCCATGAAAGACGATAAAGAGATCGTCGCTTGCGAGAAAGACAAAGAGAAGGCTCTTTTGGCGCTTCTTGATGAATTCTCCAAAGACGAAAATAAATCGATTTTCACCGTTTTGCTTGGCGAAGACATCACAAAAGAAGAAGAAGATAAGCTCTCGGATATGCTTCCGAGCCGCTATCCGAACGTTGATTTCTTGATTCGTCGGGGCGAGCAAAACGTCTATAGCTTCCTTGTCGGGGCGGAATAGACATTAAAATGAAGGCGCTTAGGCGCCTTTTTTCGATAGACTTGATACAATGAGACCATGATCCTTTCGAAGACGAAAAACGTACAAGACGCTTTAAGGGAAATGGACATCCATTCGCCTTTAGATGTTTTGGAGCATTTGCCTCGCCGTTATGAAAATTTCACCTATACCCCTTCTAAAAACGGGAACTATCAAGATAAGGAAAGGATTGTTGTTTTAGGGAAGCTAAGAGGCGCTCTTCCGAAAACGCTTCGCTTTTCCCATTTGTCCGTTTCTCGCTTCTATTTTGAGACTTTAGAGGGAGAGATTTTTTTGGTCGAAGCGTGGAATAGGCCCTATCTTTCCAAAGTCGTTGTGCAAGATGAACTTTATACGATAAGTGGCAGTTATGACGCCAAAAGGCACTCTCTTTCGATGCTAAACGTGTTTAAAGGGGAGATTCCAAAAGAAGACGCTCTCCGCCCCGTTTACCGCTTGCCTGCTTCCTTAAGCTCTTTGACGTATCGGAAATTCGTGAGAAAGGCGCTTGAAATCGAAAAGGGAAAAATCAAAGACGTTCTTCCAAAAGAGTATTTAGAACGTTATCGCCTTCCTTCGAGAGAAACGGCTTTTCGTTTTGCCCACTTCCCGAAAAACGAGAACGAAATCCATCAAGCGCTGCGTCTTTTCAAATACGAAGAAGCCCTTTCCTATGAACTTAGCACCCAAATGGTCCGCTTAGCCAATAGGGAACTTGAAACAACAAGACGAAGGATGATTCCGATGGAAGAATTCCGCTCTTTCATTGCTAAGCTTCCGTATCGTCTTACGACCGACCAGGAAAAAGCAATCGAAGATGCCTTGAAAGACATGGATAGCCCTCATCTTATGTATCGGCTGTTAGAGGGAGACGTCGGAAGTGGGAAGACGCTTGTAGCGAGCCTTTTATGCTATGCTTCTTATCTTCGTGGCGAACAAAGCGCTTTTTTAGCGCCCACAGACGCTTTAGCGAGGCAACATTACCGGAATCTAAAAAAACTTTTTGAAGGCACTCCCGTCAACGTCGTTCTTCTGCTTGGCGCCATGAGTGGCGTTCAAAAAAGATTAGCGCTTAGCGATGCCATAGACGGCACGGGAGATATCTTCGTGGGAACGCATTCTCTCTTTTCGAAAAACGTTCATTATTCTTCTTTGGGTTTGGCCATCATCGATGAACAACATAAATTTGGCGTGAATCAAAGAACCCTCTTGCTTGACAAAGGGGATCACACCGATCTTTTGATGATGAGCGCAACTCCCATTCCAAGAACGCTTACGATGACCATCTATGGCGATCTTGACGTGTCGCTTCTTAATAGTTATCCCTTTGGCAAAAGAGAGGTCGAAGTCAAAACCGCCAAGACGCCAAAAGAGCTTCGAGAAGCCATCGATCAGAGCATTTCTTCGAAACATCGCATCTATGTCGTCGTTCCTGAAATCGAGCCGAAAGAAGGCGAAAAAACAATGTCCGTAAAGGAAGTATACGCTTCCTATAAAGAGCGCTATGGAGAGCGTGTTACGTTGATGCATGGCGCGATGGACGAAGAGAGCAAGAATGTCGCGATGGCTTCTTTTTCAAGCGGATTATGCCCGATTCTTGTCGCTACTTCTCTTATCGAGGTTGGCGTCGATGTCCCAAGCGCAAATCTCATGATCATTTATCACCCCTCCCATTTTTCTTTGTCGAGCCTCCATCAGCTTCGAGGCCGCATCGGACGCGATGGTTCAAAGGCTCTTTGCTATCTTGTACCTGAGAGGGGCTTAAGTGAGGAAGCAAAAAAGAAACTCCAAGTTTTTTCGAAGGAAAGCGATGGCTTCCGAATCGCTGAAGAAGACTTAAAGCTTCGCGGTCCAGGAGAAGTTGGCGGCACTCGTCAAAGCGGCCTTCCGGAGTTCCGTTTCGCTAGCATCGTGGACGATTATCGCGTCTTTGAAACGGCAAGGAATGATGCGAAAGAAATATTAGAGAAAACAAACGGAGATCCCTCAAACGAAGAAAAATATGCGTTATTGCTAAAGAAACGCCCTTCTCTTCGGAGCTAGCCTACGGCTAGAAAAGGAAGGAGGATACGTTTACAATAGCGGTGAGGTTTTTTATGAAAAGAATCGTTATTGATATGCTTGGCGGAGATCATGGCCTTGAAACGACTATCCCTGCCGTAAAAAGGTTCCATGAGTCGAATCCTAACACCGGCTTGGTGCTCGTCGGCCCTTTAGACGTTTTAAGAGAATTCACCTACGCCAATATCATTGATGCGATGGAAGTCGTGCCAATGGAATGCGGCGCTTTGGAAGTCCTTCGTCACAAAGATAGTTCTTTGATGAGAGCCTTATCGGCCATGAAAGAAGGAAAGGCAGAAGGCATTGTGAGTGCCGGCTCCACCGGCGGTTTTTTAGCAGCTGCGACCATCATTCTGAAGAAACTAAATGGCGTGCTTCGACCTGCCTTGGTGACGGCTTTTCCAAAATTAAGCGATGAAGGTGGCTTTGTAACGCTACTTGATGTAGGCGCCAGCAACGAAAATACTCCGGAAGAATTGAATCAATTCGCGACAATGGGTTCTCTTTATAGCCAGATTGTCTTTGGGAAACAAGAACCAAACGTGAAGCTTCTTAGCAATGGAACGGAAGAAGGAAAAGGATCCCCTGTTGGGAAAGAAGCTTATAAACTTCTTAAAGAAAACAAGAATATCCGTTTTGGAGGCAATGTCGAAGGCAATGGGATTCTTTTAGGGGATGCTGATGTTGTGGTTAGCGATGGGTATAGTGGCAACATCATGCTCAAAACGACAGAAGGCACCGCCAAAGGCGTTGGGGTGCTTTTGAAGAAGATGTTTAAGAAAAATCTAGCAAGCAAGATCGGCTATCTTCTTACCAAAAAAGGCGTGACCGAGATGAAAACGCTGATGGATCCGAAGAAAGTGGGAGGAGCGTTGCTTTTAGGCATTAATGGCTTGGCTGTGAAAGCCCATGGCAATAGCGACCAAGAAGCCTTCTATCATGCGTTAACGCTTATGGACCGCCTCTTAGAAGGAGATATTCTTTCTCGCATCGAGCAAGGCTTACAAAAAGGGACGAATGAATAAGACGGAAGAGCTTTTAAATAAAATTGGCATCAAACCCAATGACATCCTTCTTTACGAAGAGGCTTTGACCCATAGTTCTTTTAACGCGAACGCCGGAACAAAGCATTGGGATTATGAACGGTTGGAATTCTTGGGTGATTCTCTTATCGGCTTTGTGACAAGCGAACTATGTTTCCGCTACCACCCGGAAATGCAACAAGGAGATTTGACCCGTTTGAAATCCCAATTCATCCGTACTGAGGGCGAAGCGGGATTCGCTCTTGAACTGGATTTGGGCAATTACATTCGAGTGGGGAATTCCTTTGGAGGCGATGTACGCGCCTCGAATCGAATCTTAGAAGATGTTTTCGAATCCTTTATTGGCGCCATCGCTCTTGATCAAGGGCGGGAATTTGCTTATAAATTCGTTCGCAAACTTTTTGAAGAGCCTATCGCCAAAGGGTGCATTTCTTTGACGGAGAATCCCAAAAGCGAACTTCAGGAAGCCATCCAAGCGGAATTCAAAGAGGCGGTGGACTATCGCCTTTTAGAAGAACGAGGGCCAAGTAACGACAAAAAGTACGTTGTTGGGGCTTTCTTTGAAGGCCTCGAACTCGGGCGCGGCGAAGGTAAAAATAAGAAAGATGCCGCGACCGAAGCGGCTAGAGACGCTCTTCGGAAGAACGCTATCGGCTCTATTTATAAAAAAGAAAGCGAGGACGAGAAGAGGTAGTTATGGGTCTTTTTGCATTTTTAAAAAGTAAATTCTCGAAGAAAGAAAAAAATGATGTTTCGGAGCGTTACGAACAAGGCTTAAAGAAATCGCGCGAGGCTTTCGCCAATAAGCTCGAAAACCTAAGCAAACGTTATGCCAAGGTGAATGCGGAATATTTCGAAGAACTCGAGCAAATCCTTATCGAAGCGGATGTCGGCGTTTCTTTGACCCTTCGCTTGGTGGAGAATCTTCTCAATAAATCCCAGAAAGAACATCTAGAGGACCCAAAAGCCATCAACGAAGAGCTTGTGGACATGATGTTTGTCGATTATGTTTCAAAAGGAGAGGGAATTACCAATGAAATTGAGTTTTCGAAAGGAAAACCCCTCGTTCTTTTAGTGGAGGGAGTCAATGGGGTTGGCAAGACCACATCCATCGCGAAACTCGCCTATCGATATATAAAACAAGGCAAGAAAGTTTTGCTTGTCGCAGCCGATACTTTTCGTGCTGGCGCGACCGAGCAACTGACCATTTGGTCCAAAAGACTTAACTGTCCTATCGTGACGGGGAAAGAGGGTGGCGATCCGGCAAGCGTTTGCTACGATGGCGCCGAATACGCAAAGAAGCACGATGTCGACCTTATGATTGTCGATACGGCTGGCAGACTCCAAAACAAAGCCAATCTCATGAATGAGCTTGGCAAAATGAAAAGAGTGTTATCCAAGGAAATACCAGGCGCTCCTCATGAAACATTCCTTATCATTGACGCGACGACTGGTCAAAATGGCGTATCTCAGGCCAAAGCCTTTAAAGAAGTAAGCGATATTACGGGCATTGTTATCACGAAAATGGATGGAACCTCCAAAGGCGGCATCATTCTTTCCATTCGCGACGAGCTTGGCGTTCCGGTTCGCTTCATTGGTTTAGGGGAAAAGATGGAAGATTTGGAAGAGTTTGATTTGGACGAATACCTTAATGGCTTGCTCTTAGGGGAAAAAGATGGATAAAAAGGATCTTCTTTCCAATCGTGAGGAAGCAATCGCTCTTTTCGAGATATATAAGCCCCTTCTCTCCTTCGAAAGCGTTCGACGCTTCGAAGAATATTATTATGACGATCTTTCTTTGGCGGAGATTTGCGAGTTTGAAGACGTTTCTCGGAGCGCGATTCACGACGCTTTAAAAAAGACGTTAAAAAAGCTTTTCTTTTACGAAGACAAACTGGAAATATTAAAAAAACGGAAAAAAATAGCTAAATCCCTTTCGGATTACAAAAATGCCTCAGGGATGAACAAAGAGAATGCCTTAAAGAGATTATTGGAGGAATTAGAGAATGCCATTTGAATCGTTAACCGATAAATTTAGCGCGCTCTTTAAAAAGATGCGCAAGGAAGATAGGCTTACCGAAGCCAATATGGCGGAAGCGCTTCGCGAGATCCGCATCGCTCTTTTAGAAAGCGATGTGAATTACAAGGTTGTGAAGGCCTTTACGGATGATGTGAAGGAAAAGGCCCTTGGGCACGACGTTCTTTTAAGCGTTAACCCTGGCGAGCAACTTACCAAGATTTGCCACGATGAACTGGTGAATCTTTTGGGGAGTGAAGAGACTTCTCTTTCCCTTCCGAAAAATGGTTTAGGAATCATCATGCTTGTTGGTCTACAAGGCTCTGGCAAGACGACGAGCGCTGGCAAATTGGCTTCCTTGCTCAAAACTAAGAACAACAAGAAAGTCTTGCTTGCAGGTCTTGACGTTTACCGTCCTGCTGCCATTGAACAACTTGGAACGATCGCTAAACAAATCGACGTGCCTTTCTTTGAAATGGGGACGAATGTGAATCCTGTCGAAGTCGCAAAGAAAGCCAAAGAGAGAGCCTTGGCCGAAGGCTTTGATGTTCTTATTCTCGATACGGCAGGACGCTTGCAGATTGATGAGCCCCTCATGGAGGAACTTAAGAACATCAACCACGAGGTTCACCCCGATGAGGTTCTTTTGCTTGTCGATAGCATGGCTGGGCAAGATGCGGTGAATGTCGCGAATGCTTTCAATAAGGATCTACGTCTTACTGGCATTATTCTTTCCAAGCTTGATGGGGATGCAAAAGGTGGCGCTGCTTTATCTATCAAATACATGACGGGATTACCCATTAAGTTTGCTGGTGTTGGCGAAAAGCTCACGGATCTTACGCCTTTTTACCCAGAGCGAATGGCCGATCGCATCCTTGGCATGGGAGATATCGTTTCTTTGGTCGAAAAAGCCCAAGAAGTGATGGACGAAAAAGAAGCGAAGAAAGACGCTAAAAAGCTCCTTGATGGCGAGTTCACCTTGGAAGATATGCTCCGCCAAATGAAGATGGTCCAGAAGATGGGGAATCTTGGTTCGTTAGCGGCTTTGATACCAGGGATGCCAAAGCTCACCGATGAGCAAAAGGATAAAGCGAGGAAAGAGATGGTTTCTTTCGAAGCCATCGTGAACAGCATGACTCCTTATGAAAGAAAGCACCCTGAAATCCTTAAATTCTCGCAAAAGAACAGAATCGCCAAAGGATGTGGCAAAACCAATGCCGATATTAACCGCGTCATTCGTAAGTGGGAACAATCCAAGGAAATGATGAAGCAGATGAAGCGTTACTCCAAATCGGGGAAGATTCCACCTGGATTTGGTGGTGGTTTTTAAAAAAAGAGAGGTTCCAACCTCTCATTTTTTTATGAATTTATGACCTTTTTCAAGAGCTTCTCTTTCCCAAGATGGGATAAACCCTTCCTCCTCTTCTAAGAGAAGCTTCCTATCGCTTTTGGAGAGAGAAAGCTTTTCAAAGAGGTCGGGGCGGTATTTCTTAGTTAAGGCAAGCGACTTTTTCCGCCGCCATTTTTTTATAGCCTCGTGGTTTCCAGAGTAGAGGATATCAGGAACCGTTTTGCCATCGTATTCATAAGGCTCGGTGTATTGAGGATATTCAAGCGTTTCATCGCTAAAAGACTCATCGACCAAGGAATCTTTGGAGATGGCTCCTTCAAGGAGTCTTGTGACGCTATCGGTGACCGCCATCGCCGGTATCTCCCCACCCGTTAAGATATAGTCTCCTATGGATAAAAGCTCATCGACATAGTCGTTTACTCTTTCATCTATACCTTCGTAATGGCCGCAAATGAGGACAAGATGATTGAGTTTTGCGTATTCTTTTGCGATTTTTTGATTGTAAGTTTTTCCACGTGGTGAGAATAAAACAACATGAGAAGAAGGCGTTTTTACTTCTTTTAAGGCATCGACGATGGGTTGGCATTTTTGAATGAGACCGGCCCCGCCGCCAATTGGAGGGGTGTCCGTCCTTCCGTATTTGTCTTTTGTGAAATCGCGGATTTGAAGAGGCTTTATATCGACAATGCCTTTGGCAATGGCGCGACGAATGATGGAAGTGTTTAAAAAGCCATCGAACATTTCGGGAAAGAGAGTAAGGATCGTGATTTTCATAGGAGACCTGGTATGACGTTGATTTTCATCTCTTTCTTCTTGATGTCCAAAGAGACGACGAATTTCTCGAAAAGGAAGGGGAAGGTGAAATTTTTTCCAGTTGGAGTGACTGCTTTAATGGTACTAATGGCGCTAAAACTTAAGACGTCTTTTATCTTGCCGATGTTTTCATCTGTTTTAGCATCGATGACGTTTATTCCGATGAGATCTTGCAAACGATAGTAGCCTTCTGGAAGAGGTGCTTCGTCGAGATACATTTCGATTTCGTTTCCATAGAAAGGAAGCGCATCTTCGATGGTGTCTATTCCTTCGAAACCGACAAAGAAATAATCCCCGCTGGGTCGGAAGCTTTTGAGAATCACCTCTTTCTCCTCCTCCGTTTTAAGGTTCTTCAAAAAGAAGTGACGGCCTATTTTAAAACGAAGTTCGGGAAAGGAAGTCATGCTCTTCGCCCGTATTTCGCCTTTCAATCCGAAGGGTTTTTGAAGCGTTCCTACTGTGATTTTTTCTTTCATAAAAAAGAACGCCGAGATTTACTCGGCGGCCTCTTTCTTGGATTCATCAAAGCTTTCGAACTTCAAATGAATGCGAATATTCGAGTTATCGGCTTTTCCAGCGATGCCGATGGCTTCGCGAAGAGCATTGGCGACAGAGCCGCGTTTGCCAATCAAACGAGCTGTATCTTTGTCTTCCGAAACAATGAGAAGAGTGACGTCACGAGCGGTGCTTCCTGGAAGTTCGCGAATCATGATCGATTCGGGATTTTCAACAAGAGGATCGATAAGACCGTGAACAGCCTTCTCGTAGTCGACCATTATTTCGACTCCTTCTTGCCTTTGGATTCCGCGAACTTGGCCATGATGCCTTTGCGGTTAAACATCGCGCGAACAGAATCGCTTGGAGTGGCTCCTTGCTTGAGCCATTTGAGAGCGAGCTCTTCGTTGATGGTGGCGTTTTCTTCGCCATGTTCTGGATCGAAGATACCGATTTGCTCGATATAGCGTCCATCGCGGGACATGCGGGAATCGGCCGCAACGATACGATAGAAAGCATCTTTATGGCGACCGATGCGGGTCATACGGATTTTAACAGACATGATAATTCTCCTTGCCTTAAGCGGTACAAATATAAGGGATCTTTTTATCTCTGTCAAGCAGAAATGCTTTACAGCTTATCCGTCTCCTTTTTTGGCCGTTGATTTTAGGCTTTACCATAGGTATCATACTTGGGCATGCTTTTGTGTGCCCTAAGCTCCGCCATCCATGCTGATGTGAACTTGGTGAAAGAATTTAAGGAGGAAATCAGCATGAACATGAATCTTGTTGAAGAAGTCACCGCTCGTCAAATCCGTTCCGACGTGCCTGCCTTCACAAGTGGCGACACTGTCAAAGTGTATGTGCGCATCGTCGAAAACAAAAAGGAACGTATCCAGGTTTATGAAGGCGTTGTTATCCAACGTCGTGGCCATGGCGTGAGCGAAACCTTCACCGTTCGCAAGATGTCCTATGGCGTCGGTGTGGAACGCGTCTTCCCAGTGAATAGTCCTTCGATTGCCAAGATCGAACTCGTCAAAGCGGGTCGCGTTCGTCGTGCTCGCATCCACTATATGCGTAAGCTTAGTGGCAAGGCTGCTCGTATCAAAGAAATCGAACGTAAAGCCGCTCCTTCCGAAGCTGCGCCAGTTGAAGCTGCTCCAGAAGCGAAGTAAGCTACATAAAAAAGATATAGGAGGTGGGATTGCCCCACCTTTTTATTTTGTCTATCAAGGTAAAAAGACACCTACTCCGTTGCTTAAAAGAGCCTCGACTTTTATAATTTGCTTTATGCAAAACGAAACGAAAGATGTTCTTAAGACATCTGGAGAACTAACGCCTTTAAGAAAAAATCGGAAGCCCAAAAGAAAACTTCCTCTTTCTTTGAGAATCGTTCTTAAGGTTTTAGGCGTCTCTCTTTTTAGCTTCTTGATGGGAATTAATGGGCAAATCATTTACAACTATGGCCGCTACGAGAAATTCTATGTGAATGGAGAGTCGATGTATCCTACCTTGAATCGCTTTACCAGGGTGCAAGACGCAAAAGGAAGAGATGTCACCGACTCTTATAACGGCATCTATAACCTTGGCGATTTTGTTCGGCCTGGGTATTCGTACACTTGCGACTACGGACTCATGGACACGGGCGAAGAAGCGCTAAGGAATCTTTCTCGTTTTGATTTAGTGGTCACGTATTATCCATCGGACATGGAGTTTGACGAAGGAAGCCAAAGCTATCGTCCTCGTGAAAAGGATGGCGTTATTTCCGCGGCGTTAAAAATCAAGAGAATCATCGGGCTTCCTGGCGAGACCATCAAGTTTGACGAGAATGGCGACCTTTTCGTTCACAAGAAAGAAAAAGATGATTTCGCCTATGTCGATCAGCCTTTTTTAAACCCCCAAGAAGATTGGGATGAAGAACTATGTCAATGGGCTCTCGAAGCAAAAAAGCAAACGACTCAATCCGTTCTGCATGGGACTTCTTCT
Source organism: Caryophanales bacterium UBA6356 (assembly GCA_002440125.1). GTDB lineage: Bacteria > Bacillota_I > Bacilli_A > RFN20 > CAG-826 > UBA4951. The sequence goes on from DJRQ01000016.1 coordinate 16,356, forward strand.
TCGCCGGCCGTTATCGGTGAAAACGAATATTTTTTGGTCGGTGACAATCGACAGCGAAACGGTTCCAAAGATTCTCGGGAGGTGGGATCGATTCCAAGTTATTGTTTTGTCGGCAAAGCCATTGCCGTAACTGCCAAATGCCGTTATTCTGTTTCTGGAGATGGCCTATCTTCGTCGGAAACTCTTCTCTTGAATAGCGTTTTGATGCCTTGGGACATCCGATTTTTATGAGCGACTTCGCGCAACAAAAAAACGTTCATTACTTTCCAGGCCATATGAAAAAGGCTTTGGTTGCTTTAATGCCACTCATTAAATGCTCCGATGTTGTGGTGGAAGTATGTGATGCTCGGATCCCTCTTTCTTCTAGAAACCCCCTTCTCAATCAGGCTGCGCTCTCTAACAAGCCTCGCTTGCTCCTTCTTTCAAAAACCGACAGGGCCGACCCTAGAATTACCGAAGAATGGTTGCATTTCTTTAACGAAAAAGGTCTTTTTTGCATTAGCGCAAACTTAAAGGGAGAACGTATTTTTAGCGTTCTCGATAAGGCTTTGATGCCGCTTGTTAAGAAAAAGCGCGAGAAGGAACAGAAATACGGCATGAAAAAGCAACCGCTGCGCCTTTTGATTCTTGGAATCCCGAACGTGGGGAAGAGCACCCTCATCAATAATTTGGGAGGAAGGAAATTGGCGATCGTTGCAAATCGTCCTGGCGTTACTCGTGCTCCTCAATGGATCCGCCTTTCCGATTCTTACCTTCTTTTGGATACGCCAGGCATCTTGCCGATGAATTACGAAGACAAGGTGGTGGCGAAGCGTCTTGCAATGGTCGGCTCAATCAAAGAAGAAGTCTTGCCGATTCACGATTTAGCCGAAGAATTGCTTGGATTTTTGGAAAAAGAATATCCTTCTTCGCTTGAAAAGAGATATTTAATTTCTCTTTGCAAAAATGGCACATTTTCTGAATTCTTTAAAAAAATAGCCGCAAATCGTGGCTATTTGCTAGAAGGCGGCCAGGAAGATATCAATAAAGCTATGCTCGCTTTTTTGAAGGACTTCCAGAATGGCGAATTAGGCCCTTTGTCCTTGGAAAGGCCATTATGCTAGAGGAAGAGCAAAAATACCGGAAAGAAGGCTTCTCCCTTATCGTCGGCGTCGATGAAGCGGGAAGGGGCCCTTTGGCAGGTCCGGTTTGTGCTGCTGCTTGCTTGCTTCCGGCGAATTTTTTAAATGATGAGATTAATGATTCAAAACAATTAACGGAAAAGAAAAGGGAGGCCCTCTTTCCCATTATCAAGAAGAACGCTTTGTCTTATGGGATTGCTTTTGCTAGCGTTTCTGAAATCGATGAATTCAATATCTATGAGGCGACGAAGATCGCCATGCTTCGAGCTATCGAACAAATTCGTGTCCCTTTTGATCTTGTCTTGACCGATGCCATGCCTCTAAAAGGACTAGCCAAGCCTGTCATTCCCATCATCAAAGGCGATGCGAAGGCGGAATGCATTGCAGCCGCCTCCATCTTGGCAAAGGTTACTCGCGATCATTTTATGATGGAACTCGATAAGCAATACCCTCAGTATGGGTTTAAAAAACATAAAGGATACGGCACGAAAGGGCATTTGGCTGCATTGGAGAAATACGGACCGATCGAAGGGATCCATAGGAAAAGCTTTGCTCCGGTCGCGAAGTTTTTTCAAAACGAGATTCCTCTCTTTTGATTTTTGAAACGTTTTTTGGGAAAGCCCTCTATCTATGGGTGGAGGTATTTTTATGACTGCAAGAGAAGCCCTTTTGTCTCTTTCCTTGCAATATCAAGGAAATTGGGATCGAATGTATAAGGCATTGAAAGAAAAAGAAAGGGCGCCGCTAGAACTTATAGGGGAATATGAGAAAAGTGGCGGAGCCAATTTCATTACCATCATGGATGAGGAGTATCCATCGGATTTCCGCTATCTCAATAAACCACCCCTACTCATTTACTATCGTGGGGATGTGTCTTTGCTTAAGAACAAGGAAAACACTTTGGCATATATTGGAAGCCGAGACGCTTCTTCTTATGGCTTAAACATGGCGAAAAAGATTGTTGCTGGGTTAGTTCAAAATGATGTCACGATTTGTACGGGGTTAGCGCGAGGCATTGATGCGGAAGCGGCTAAAACAGCCCTTGACTGCGGTGGGAAGCTTATTGCCGTCTTAGGGAATGGCATTGATTTTTGTTACCCATCGAAAAATCAAGAGCTTTACGAAAGAGCTGTTCGCTGTGGCCTTGTTCTTAGCGAATATCCCCTTATGACAGCGCCATCCAAAGAAAACTTTCCTGCTCGGAATAGAATGGTGGCGGGCCTTAGCAAAGCCGTTTTGGTTGGCGAAGCCTCTCGACGAAGCGGGACTTTAATCACGGTCCAATATGCATTGAGCATTAGCAAGGATGTGGGGTGCGTTCCTTTTCGTGCCGATGCCGATAGCAGTTGCAACATGCTAATAAAGGATGGGGCTTATCTTATCGAAAACACCGAAGATGCATTGTGGATGATGGGCAAAAGGGAGAGAAAAGGTCTTTCTGAAAAAATTTCTGGGATGTTATAAATAATTACCTTATTTATATAGGGCGGTTCTTCATATCACCTGCGTTGACAAGTTGTTTTTGCGTTCCTAGACTTACTATCCGAAAGGCGGACTGTCATGAAATTAGTTATCGTTGAGTCTCCAAAAAAATGTGACACAATAGGCGGCTTCCTTGGCTCTGACTACCAAGTAATGGCTTCGCAAGGCCATATTTGCGATTTGAGCACTCGGGGCAAAGGTGGCCTTGGGATCGACATCGATCACGATTTCAAACCCGACTTCGTTATTAGCAAAAACAAAAAGGCAATCGTCGCCAATCTTAAAGCCGCAGCGAAAAAGGCGGACCAAGTCCTTCTTGCTACCGACCCTGATCGCGAAGGGGAGGCGATTTCCTGGCATTTGGCCCAAGTTTTAGGCCTATCCGTCCCTGATACCAAGCGCCTTCGTTTCCAAGAAATTACCCGTCCTGCTATCGAGGCGGCGTTAAAGACCGATGATCATATCGATATGAACCTTGTGAATTCACAAGAAACGCGGCGCATGTATGATCGCATCATCGGTTTTAAGCTTTCTTCCCTTCTCCAAAAGAAAATCGGCGCCCAAAGCGCGGGACGTGTTCAAAGCGCGACTCTTCGCATGATTGTTGACAATGACGAAGAAATAAAAGCATTTAAACCGGAAGAATATTGGACTTTGGATATTACTCTCGATATTAATGGCACTAAATTGGTCGCCTCCTTAGACAAAGTCGATGGGAAACCAGTCTCCATCCATAGCAAAGACGAAGCGGAAGCTCTTTTGGGCCGTTTGTCGGATTCTTATCCGTTAACGAAACTCGAGACTTCCAAAAAAAGGATTCCCAGCAAGCTTCCCTTTACGACGAGCACGATGCAGCAAGAGGCATATAATCGTTTCCATTTTTCGACAAGCAAAACGCAATCCATCGCCCAACAACTCTACGAGGGCTTGGATGTCAATGGCGAACATGTCGGTTTAATCACCTATATGCGTACGGATAGCACCCGTATTAGCAAAGAGTTCTTTGAACGACACGCAAAACCCTTCATTTTGGAACGTTTTGGACCGGAATATCTTGGCTACATCAAAGTCAACAAATCCAAGGAAAGAATCCAAGATGCCCACGAAGCCATTCGTCCGACTGGCACGCATCGCACGCCCGAAATCGTGGCGAAATACGTTGATGCTGACTCCGCTAAACTCTATCGGTTAATCTATGATCGTGCTTTAGCATCGTTGATGACGGATAAAATTGATGAGGTTTCTACGGCTTATTTCGAAAAAAATGGCCTTCTTTTCAAAGCGAATGGATGTCGCGTGCTTTTTAAAGGCTACGAAATTCTTTATGGTGAGTTCGAAGAAGACGAATCAAAACTCCTTCCACCCTTAAAGGAAGGCGAGTCCTATTCCTTTCTCGATAAAGACTTAGAACAAAAATTCACCAAGGCGCCTGCCCGCTTTACCGAAGCCAAGGTCGTTAAGATGATGGAGGAGAAGGGAATTGGAAGACCGAGCACTTACGCGAGTACTATTAAAACCCTTTTGACGCGAGGTTACGTCACTTCTAAGGGCGGCGTTTTGACGCCGACCGAAGAAGGAACGCGTACCACAGTGGTTCTTGAGAAATATTTCCCAGAGATTGTCAGCACGAAATACACGGCGGACATGGAAAACGAACTTGACCAAGTGGAAATGGGAAGGCTCACCCGGTTAGAAGCCATGAACAACTTCTATGGACCTTTCATCAAAAAATACGATGAAGTGGCTCAAAAGATGTACAAAGATCCAGCTCAGGAAACGGGCGAGATGTGTCCTTTATGCGGTTCTCCTTTGGTTATAAAAAAGAGCCGATATGGCAATTTCGTCGCTTGCTCGAACTACCCCGCCTGCCATTACATTAAGAAAAAAGAAAAGGAACCTGCCAAAGAGACGGGCGAGATGTGCCCACTTTGTGGAAAACCTTTGGTCGTTCGAAAAGATAAAAAAGGACGTGAATTTATCGCTTGTAGCGGTTATCCCGCCTGCCATTACATTAAAGGCAGCGAGAATAACGCCGACGGCCAACGAAAGAAAACCGAATACACCGAAAAGGACTATATTAAGCCTTGCCCGAAGTGCAAGGATGGCCATCTTGTTATCAAACATGGCAAAAAAGTCGATTTCTTAGGTTGCACGAATTATCCGCGATGCCATTATCATGAGTGGCTTCCAAAGGAACCGAAAAAATAAGATTTCAATGAAGAACGTTATTGTAATTGGCGGCGGTCTTGCCGGAAGTGAAGCGGCTTATTATCTGCTCAAAGAAGGTTTTTCCGTCACTCTTGTCGAAAGACGGCCAAAAGTCTCTGATGGTGCGCACCAAACCCCTTATTTTGGGGAACTCGTTTGTTCTAATTCCTTAAAGAGCAAAAAACTTGATAACGCTTGTGGGCTCCTTAAGGAAGAGATGAGGTCTTTAGGCTCCCTTACGATGGAAGTGGCCGAAAAGACGGAAGTTCCAGCTGGGAACGCCTTGTCGGTAGATCGTTTGTCTTTTGCCAAAGAGATCACGGAAAAACTGAAGTCTTTCCCAAATTTCGATGTTCGAAGCGAAGAATGCGTTTCTTTGCCGAAAGATGTTCCGGCCATTTTGGCGACAGGGCCCTTGACTAATGGCCCCCTTTTGGAAGCGATTTCCTCGCTAGTCGGAGCGAAGAACCTTTCTTTCTTTGACGCTTCCGCTCCCATCGTCAAAAAGGAAAGCATCGATTTTTCTATCGCCTATTATAAATCCCGCTTCGAACAAGACGACGCCGCTTACATCAATTGTCCGATGAGCAAAGAGCAGTACTACACTTTTGTGACGGAATTAGTAAACGCCAAAAGAGCTACTCTTCATGAATTCGACACCCATTATTTCGAAGGCTGCATGCCTTTGGAAGTGATGGCTTCCCGAGGGATCGAGACCCTTCGCCATGGCCCTTTAAAACCATTTGGATTAGAGAAAGAGAAAGGCGATCGCCCTTATGCAGTTATCCAACTTCGGCAAGATAATATGCTTGGAGATCTTTATAACATCGTCGGCTTCCAGACAAACCTTACTTATCCCGAACAAAAACGTGTTTTCTCCCTCATTCCCGGCTTAGAACGGGCGGAGTTTGTTCGTTATGGCCTTATGCATCGGAATTCTTATATCAATTCCCCTCTCGCTTTGAATGAGGATCTTTCCCTTGTCGCTCTCCCGAATGTTCTTGTGGCGGGACAATTAACGGGCGTCGAAGGCTATGTCGAAAGCGCTGCTATTGGAATTGTTGCTGGAATAAACTTGGCCCGTAAATTAACTTCGAAGGTTCCTCTTGATGTCCCCCAAGAAACGGTTTTAGGCGCTTTGATCGATTATATCCTTCACGCGAAAGGACGCTTCTTTTCGCCAATGAATGCCAATTGGGCTCTTTTTCCCTCTTCCAAAAAAGAGACGAGAAATGTGACGATTGAGGCTTCTTTGGAAGCCATAAAGAGTTATTCTAAATGCATCCATGAATAAGCCTGAAGCGGAGTACATTTCTTATTTAAGAATTCGAAGATATAGCTCGAAAACGATTGATGCATATACGAAGGATATCGATGCTTTTTTTGATTTTCTCCTGCAAAACGGCCTTCTTTTTGATTCCTTGAGTAAAAAAGACTTGCGTCTTTATTTATCACATGAGTTGGAGCGCGGGGAGAGCAAAAGGTCCACTCAAAGGAGAATGAGCGCATTGCGCGGCTTCTATCGTTTCCTTCAAAAAAACGACTATATCGACGTCAATCCCTTCGTTCGCGCCTCAAGTCCTAAAGCCCCTTTAAGGTTCCCAGAGGTTCTAAACGAAGCGGAAATGGGATTGCTTCTTTCTTCGAACAAAGAAAGGACGGATTTCCTAAGCGTTCGCGATCAAGCGATACTGGAGCTTTTGTTTGATTCTGGTATGCGAGCAAGCGAGCTGACTTCCTTCACTTATCGGCAAATCGATTGGCGAAGCCGAATGATTCGAGTCCTCGGGAAGGGCTCGAAGGAAAGACTTGTCCCATTTGGCAATGAAACTTTGAAAACGATGGAACTCTATTGGAAAGAAACAAGGCCTCTTCTTCTCGCTAAGGCTAAGAAGAAGCGAAACGACGCTTTCTTTTTGAATGCTTCGGGTGGGAACCTTACGATACGGGGGCTGGAATTCATTCTTCGAGAGGTGACAAAGAAATGCGATTTGAAGCTTTCGATTCACCCGCATGAGCTTCGACACACTTTCGCCACAAGGCTCCTTGATAACGGGGCCGATCTTCGCTTGATTCAGACTTTGCTTGGCCATAAATCGCTTGATACGACTACTATTTACACTCATGTTTCTCGAAAGAAACTCAAAAAAGAATACGAAACCTTTTTTCCTAGGGAAGAAGGGAAAAAAGAAAAGAAGTGACATTTTGCAAATGTTTTTCAATTTTTGTGATTTCTATTCTTAAAAAACTAAGAAAGCAATTTGCTTTTGAAGACCACTTCCTATGGAAGAAACTTCATATTTTCCTTCTAGAGGCGGTTATCAAGTGGTATAATCACGCTCGGCTCTTCTAAGGGAGAGCTAATACGCACCTCGTGGATCAAACGCCGTGTTCCTTAACGGGCGAAACAGCTTAAAAAGCGTTAAGGTGGTCAGTTTCTGGAAGCGGGGGAGGCTAAAACAAATGGAGGTCACCAAATGAGTGACGAAATCAAGACTGAGGCTGCTATCGAAGAAGCAAAGCCTGCCGAGCCTACAATGGCTGAAATCCTTCATGATCCCAATGCTCCGATCATGACGATGAAAAAACTTCTCGGAGCGGGTGTCCACTTCGGACATCAAACGCGTCGTTGGAACCCAAAGATGAGCAAATTCATCTATGGCGCGAGAAACGGCATTTACATCATCGATCTTACCAAGACTTGCGCCCAAGTGACTTTGGCCTACGCCAAGCTCAAGAGCATCGTCGATGAAGGTGGCAAAGTGCTCTTTGTGGGAACCAAAGACGTCGCCAAACAAATCGTCCAAGACGAAGCCATTCGCAGCGGCTCTTTCTATATCAGCAACCGTTGGCTTGGCGGAACCCTTACCAATTTCCGTACTATTCAAGCTCGCATCAAACGCTTAAAAGAGCTTGAAACAATGCGTGATGATGGAACCTTCGATTCTCTTCCGAAAAAGGAAGTTGCCATTCTCAAGAAAGAACTTGAAAAGCTTTCTCGCAACCTTGAAGGCATTAAAGAAATGCGTCGTCTTCCACAAGCGATTGTCGTTGACGATCCAACCATCGAACACAATGCGATTGCGGAAGCCCGCAAACTCCACATTTTGACTTTTGCCATTTGCGATACGAGCGATGACCCCGATATGGTCGACTTCGCTATCCCATCCAACAACGATGCCGCAAGCGCCGTTAAGCTCCTTATCGGAACCATGGCCGATGCGGTCAGCGAGTCCAAAGGTGGCGTCACCGAATTCGCCTATGTTGTCGATGAAGGCGAAGAAGCGACGATGAAGGACGCTATCCGCAATGCCGATGCGGCGAATGAACAACGTAAGGCTGCTCTGCGCGCGGCTCGTCAAGAACGCGAAGAACGTCAAAAGAAGCTTCAAGCGGAACGCGCTGCTCGTTACCGCGAACGCCAAGCTGCCGCTGCCGCTCCAGCTGCTCCGGCCGCTAACGAAAAGAAAGACTAATCTCAAAGGAGACTAAAATGGCTGAGAAAAACGTTATTGAAGCCATCAAGGCCCTCCGTGAACGCACGGGTGCTGGCATGATGGATTGCAAACACGCTCTCGAAGAAACGAACTTTGACATGGAGAAGGCCGTCGACTGGCTCCGTGAAAAAGGCATTGCCAAGGCCGCCAAACGTGCGAATAGAACGGCCGCTGAAGGTCTTGCCGCTGTGAAGACTTGCGACAAATGTGGCCGTGGCGCCATTGTCGAAGTCAATTGCGAAACGGACTTTGTGAGCGCTAGCGATAAATTCCACGCTTTCGCGGATGGTGCTGTCGCTACCATTCTTGAGAAGGATCCAAAGACCTTCGAAGAGGCCGAAAAGGATGTTGAACAGCTCAAAGAAGATACCGCTTTGGCGACTGGCGAAAAAACCGCTTTCCGTCGTTATGCGATATTGGCGAAGACTGCCGAACAAGGCTTTGGGAGCTATATCCACATGGGTGGAAAGATCGGCGTCCTTCTTGTTTTGGCGAAAAAAGACGATGAGCTCGCTGCTCAAGTGGCGATGCATATCGCTGCCAACGCCCCCGAATTCATCACTTTAGCGGATGTTCCTGCCGCTATCAGAGAACGTGAAAAAGGCGTTGCCACTGCCGAAGTTGCTGCGGATCCCAAACTTATCAATAAGCCAGAAGCTGTGAAAGCCCAAATCATCGAACGCAAAGTCGATAAAGTGCTTTCTCAAAGCTGCCTCGAATTCCAAAAATGGCTTCTCGACGAGAGCAAGACCGTTGCCCAAGTCCTCAAAGAAAAAGACAATTCCGTCGTTTCCTTCGTCCGCTATCAAGTTGGTGAAGGAATCACTGCTTAATTTCTGTTCTTTGCTAAGCGCCTGGTTGCTTTAACCGGGCGCTTTTTCATATCGAAGGGCATTTGGTTGCGTTTTGTTCTTTCTCTTGCCTTTATCGTCTTTTTTAGTTTCTATGTTTGACTTATAATAACGACATGAACCCAATCTATAAACGTATCGTTGTCAAAGTATCCGGCGAGGCTTTGGGAGACGATAAAGACAAGACGATTCTCGATAAGAAGAAACTCGCGGAAGTGGCCAAAACCATTAAAAAGATTCACGATTTCGGCATTGAAGTTTCGGTGGTGGTTGGCGCTGGCAATATATGGCGAGGAAAACTCGCCGAAAGCGTTGGCATCGATCATTCCACGGGCGACTATATGGGAATGCTTGGCACGATTATCAATGCCCTTGCCTTACAAAGCGCATTTGAAGAAAAAGGCCTTGAGGTGCGGGTTATGAGCGCTATAAACGTGCCGCAAGTTTGTGAGCCTTATATCCGTCGAAAAGCGATTCATCATCTCGAGTTGGGACGGGTTGTGATTTTCGCGGGTGGAACTGGGAACCCCTTCTTTACGACCGATACGACGGCAACGCTTCGCGCTTTGGATATCGCCGCCGATGCCATCATCATGGGAAAGAATGGGGTGGATGGCGTTTATGATTCCGATCCCCGAAAAAACAAAGATGCCAAACTTCTCAAGAAACTCACCTATCTCGAAGTCATTGAAAAGAAACTTGCCGTCATGGATTTAACGGCAGTGGCCATGCTTAGTGATACTTCCATTTCCATCAATGTCTTCAATATGGATTCTCCAGAAGCCCTTGTGGATGTGGTGATGGGGAAAGAAGTCGGCAGCGTTATTACGAAATAGTGTTCGTTTTTTATTGAAGGAGAAAAAATATATGGACGCATTAGTCATTGAAGCAAAAGGCAAGATGGAGAAATCCATCGCTTCTTTCCAAAATGCCTTATCTCGTCTTCGTTCGGGCCGCGCCAATCCGGCTATCTTAAGCGGCATCCAGTGCGACTACTATGGCGATAAGATGGATATCACTTCCTTATCGAGCATTTCGATGCCAGAGCCACGGCAACTTCTTGTTCGCCCTTATAGCAGGGAAGATCTCAAGACGATTGCGGCCGCTATAAGCGCCGCCAATTTGGGCATCAACCCCCAAGTCGAAGCGGACGCTATCCGCCTTATCGTTCCACCCCTTACCGAGGAAATTCGTAAAGACATCGCGAAGCAAGCGAAAGGCTTAGCGGAAGAAGCGAAAGTTTCCGTTCGGAATATCCGCCGCGATGTTTTGGATCTCCTTAAGGAAGATGATTCGATGTCGGATGACTATAAAGATCGCGTCGAAGAAGATGTTCAAAAGGTAGTTGAAGAAACGAATAAGACCATTGAAACGATTCTTGCCGAAAAGCAAAAAGAAATCATGACGATCTAATCGTCGAAGACATTAATTTAGGCTGGTTTTGCCAGCCTTTTTTTGTTTTTATAAATCAATTGGACCGTCTGAACAAAGGACACTCGAAAGAGAAGAACCTTCGAATGCATTCTCTTTCTTCCCTATATTTTTAAATTGTTCTTTCGTTCCTTGGTATTCAAGAATCGTTAATGCACTTCCTTTGAAGGCATACTCATCAATCAAAGTCACGCTTGTAGGCAAAACCATTTTTGAAAGCTTCGATGTTCCTTCGAATGCCTTTTTTCCGATGCTTGAAAGAAGGGTGTTACCAAAGTCTAATGTTTCTAAAGCGGTGTCTCCTAAAAAAGCGGCTTCTTCGATTTTTTGGAGGGTGGAGGAGAAAGAGATGCCCTTTAAGGAAGTGTTTTCCGCAAGCGAATAGGCACCTAAAGTTTGTCTTGTTGAAGTGGTTGAAGCGAATGAAATTTTAGTCAATGAGTTCATGGATCGAAAAGCATTATTGCCGATTCGGAAATAGAAAGATTTAAAATAAATTTCGTTTAAAGAATCGGAATATTGGCTTTTTGCAAAGATATTTTGATTTTCTTGGTTTGAGATTTCTTTGATTTCCGTGTCCGAGGAGAAAGAGGGCAAGACAAGATATTTTGCGTTTTCGGGGGTTTCAATCCCTTTGATGGCATAGAAAGTTTTTTCGTCGCTATCGCGCTTTTGCTCGAGAGAAAAAGAACCCGCGAGGGTGGCGTCTTCTCTTTTCAAAAGATTTTTATTGGCATCATAAAATCCAGGATTGGTATTGGTCCAGGCTAAGGCTGCGTTCGTTTTCTTAGAACCGGCTATTTCGGGTGCGAAGGCACCAACCACCGCAATCGTTATAAGGAGGGCTACAACGCCTCCAAATACGCCAAGAATTATAAAGCCTTTTTTGTTTTCTTTGGTTTTTGTTATCTTTTTTTCTTCGCATTTGTCATTCATGCCCTCATTGTAGCGGTATCGCAAAAATAAGGGAACAAGGAGTGCTTGCCTCAATTGTTAGACCATTCATTTTCCTCGTTCTCTTTTTTGAACGCGAAGCCAAAAAGGAGACATCCTTTGTTTCTTTCTTTTGCGAGCACGCTATAATCAAGTGAAATGGCAACCCCCTTTGTTAAAACAAAGAAACTTGATCACGTCGCCTTCATTATGGATGGCAATGGGAGATGGGCATCCTTGCGTGGATGGCCACGTTATTTTGGCCATAGAGAAGCTTGTAAAAGAATCATCGAGATATTTGAAGCGTGCCGAGAATTCGATATCCGATTCATGTCTTTCTTTGCCTTTAGCACAGAGAATTGGAATCGCCCTCAGGATGAGATCGACCATCTTATGGATTACCTTGAGGAGTTCTTTAACAAGGAAATTGATTATCTTGATTCGGTAGGGGCTAAGATTGTCGTGTCTGGCGATTTATCTCGCATCCGCGAACAAACGCGACTTGTTTGTGCTAACGCTATCGAGCGAACGAAGAAAAACGAACGCTATGTTCTCAATATTTGCCTTAACTATGGCGGTCGCGATGAAATCGTCAAAGCGGCCCAAAAATTTGCTCGGGATGTTCTCGTGAATAAGAAAAATATCGACGATTTGACCGAACTTTCTTTTAAGAACTATTTGTGGGAACCATCTCTTCCGGATGTCGATTTACTTATTCGCACCTCAGGGGAAGAACGAATTTCGAATTTCATGCTTTATGAACTCGCCTACAGTGAGTTTGTTTTTACGAAAGTGAAGTGGCCTGATTTCAAACGAGACGCTTTCATCGATTGCTTGAAAGAATACGAGACGAGGAAGAGACGCTATGGGGGACTCAAAAATGAATAAAAACAAGGAGCGGAAATTCGATATCGGCATAAATACTCCGCCAGAAGGTTACAAAGCGTCTTTGAAGAGCCGCGTCATTGTTGCCATCATTCTTTTGATCCTTTTTGTTCCGAGCTTCTTTTTAGGCGGCTATTTCTTTTTTGGCGCCGTTTCCCTCTTCGTCGTTTTGGCGATTCTTGAGATGATTTTTGCTCCTCATCGGCGTTATGGGTGGTACGTCTACGTCGTGACGTTTGTCGTTACGATCACCTACATCTATCGGGCCACTTTCAAAGCGAATATCGCCGCTTATTTAGCCAATCCTTCCGATTTCGTTTTTTCTTTGGAAAGCGAATACTTTAGTTATGGCATTCCCGTTTTTGGAATTTGCGCTTCGCTCATTTTCTATTTCTTGATAGCGATTTTGGATAAGAACTTCGATTTCTCCGACGTTGCTTACTTCTTTACTTTCACTTTGCTTATTGGGCTTGGCTTTCAAGCCGCTTACGCTCTTCGGTATTATTGCGCCTATTTGGCCCTTGGGCCCTTTAAAGATTTCGTTTGGTTTGACGGCCTTTCTTCTATGGATGTTGTCACATCGGCTTTCTTTCGCTATTTCTTATCCGCTTGCCCACTTATTTTGATGGTTGGAGGCGCTTTGTTTAACGATACCGCCGCCTATTTTGGAGGCATCTATTTCGGCAAACACAAAATGAATGAGCGCGTCTCTCCTCATAAGACTTGGGAAGGTTTTGCTTTTGGAGTGGCTGGTGGTTTCCTCTTCAGTTTTCTTTTTATGATGATTTTGGCAGGCGTTGGTTATCCTATCCTTCCTTTCTTGACCTTGGATAAATGGTATTGGATCCTTCTTATTTCCATCTTGATTCCTCTTTTGGGGGATTTAGGCGACCTTTCGTTCAGCCTTATCAAACGATTCCTTCACATCAAGGATTATGGGAATGTTTTGAAAGGGCATGGTGGCATCTTGGATCGTGTCGACAGCATGCTTTTTTGCGCTTTAGGGCTTATGATGATTTTTTCTCTAATTGAGAGAGGATGGAATCTTCTCTCATGAGAAAAGTGCTTTTGCTCGGCGCAAGTGGCAGCATCGGTACCCAAACGCTTGATATTCTTGAAAAAGAGCCTGCTTCTTTTGAGCTTGTCGGTGTTTCTATTGGTCACCAAATTGGAAAAATACCTGCAATTCTTGAACGCTTTCCTAGTGTTAAACGTCTCGTTGTTCTTCGGAAAGAAGACAAGGAGAAGCTAGAGAAGGAGTTTCCGAACGTTCGTTTTGATTATGGCGAAGAGGGAATACTCTCTTTAATCCGTTATGCACCCGCGGACATGGTGGTCAATGCGATTGTGGGATTTGCGGGATTGCTTCCTTCCTTGGAGGCTTTAAGACAAAACAAGATCCTTTGCCTTGCCAACAAGGAATCTTTGGTGGTTGGCGGTTTTTTCCTTCGGAAGCTTCTTTCCGAAGGCCATGGCGTTTTGTATCCCATCGATAGTGAGCACGTCGCTCTGGCGAAATGTTTAAAAATGGCGCCATTAAGCATGGTGGAGGAACTTATTCTCACGGGAAGCGGCGGGTCTTTTCGAAATAAGAAACGGGACGAACTGCTTCATGTGACTCCGGCCGAAGCGCTTCGTCATCCGACTTGGAAAATGGGCGCTCGCATTACGATCGATTGCGCGACCATGATGAACAAGGGGTTTGAGGTTATTGAGGCCAAGGAGCTTTTTGACTTTCCCCTTTCTAAAATTTCCATCGTTCTTCACGATGAAAGCGAGGTTCATTCCCTCATTAGGCTTAAAGATGGTTCGTATTTGGCAGACATTGGCCGCCCCGATATGCACGGCCCTATTTCTTATGCGCTTCATGAGCAGAAAGAGAAAGCGAACCTCGTTTCATTTCGTTCTTTTGACGAACTAAAAGGACTCCATTTCCATCCTTTCGATGAAGAAAGGTATCCGGCCGTTTCTCTTGCCTTAAAAGCGGCTTCCATGCCTTTAGGGGCAACTTGTGTTTTGAATGCGGCCGATGAGGAAGCGGTCTCGTTATTCTTAGAAGGAAAAATTCCTTTCTTAGACATCGAAAAAATCGTATGGAATGCCATGAAATCGCTCAAAAAAGAAATTAAGACGCCTTTGGACCTTGTAGAGCTTGATAGAGAAACGAGAGAATATGTTCGTAACTTGGAGGAGAGAGAAAAATGAATTGGGTCAATATCGTGGTAACGGTTCTTATTCTCGTCCTCATGATCGGCATTCTTATTTCGACGCATGAGCTTGGCCATTTGCTTGTCGCGAAAGCGTTCAATGTCTATTGCTTCGAATACTCCATCGGTTTTGGACCGAAGCTTTTTCATTTCAAAAGGAAAGGAAGCGAGACGGATATCTCTTTTCGAGCTTTTCCATTAGGCGGCTACGTTAGCATGTTTAGTGAAGATGGCGAGAAGCCAGAAGGCGTCGACATTCCTCTCTCTCGCTCCATCGAAGGCATATCCGCTTGGAAACGCATTCTCGTAATGCTTGCCGGCGTCATGGTCAATCTTTTTACCGCCGTTCTTTTTGCCATGATTTACGCGACTTGCATACCGAATTACGTCCAAGCGGAGGCTTTCGATACGGGTGTAGCCGCAAATGGACAAATCGCTTTGACTCAGGATGAGGCGACCGCTAGGGCCTATTCACTTCGTCTTCGCGGTTCGCTTGGCGAATTCGTGCTTGACGATAGCTCCTATCGCCTTTTTTCCCCGACGCGCCTTTCTTCTTTAACGCCTAGCGACATCGATTATCCTTATTTGGTCGATTCTTGCGCTTCCTTGGAAAGAGATGGACAAATAACACAAGTGGTGGCTACTTTCTCTTTTTCGACCGTCAATGGGGATAATGATTTTCTTACGTGCCTTTCTTTCTTTGAAGCGGATACTGATGCCTTTTTGACTCCGACCCAAGAGAAACTTTTGCTAAAGGCGCTTCCTAAGACTTCTACACCGATCGTTTTAAAGGAAGGCGACAAGATTTCTTTGAGCCTTTCCCTTCTTCCTGTCGATTCTTTTGATAGCTCTCCTTCTCGCGACTCTTTCCAAAACCTACAAACCAAGCCTCTTTCTCTCCATACGGAAAGGAAGGAGGATGTTCTTTCGCTAAGGACAGAGCATCAAGACAACTTGCATATTTCGATATATACCAAATGGTTGCCTTTCGGGACGAGACTTTTGAATGGTTGCTATTACATCGCCAATTTCTTCAATATGATCGGACAGGCTTTCGTGATGATTTTTACCGGCAATCTAGGCGCTGTTGGTTCGATTGTCGCGGCTGGAGCTCAGATTAGCACTTTGACTGCAGAAATCGGAGTCGCGCGAACCTTTTTCTTCTATGGTGGCTTCTTGAGTTTGAATTTGGCTATTTTTAACCTTTTGCCCTTCCCTGGTCTCGATGGCTACCAAATTTTAGTCGCGGTTGTGGAAAAGGTTTTCCATAAGAAGATACCGCCGAAAGTAAAGGCGATTATCAGTTATGTCGGCCTTGGGGTTTTGTTCCTCTTCTCGTTCTTTATCATCGTTCGCGATATACTTAGACTATTCTAAACTTTTATGTCCTACATCACTCCTTCTCAAAAAATGGTTCGCTATCTCAACTCCCTTGGGGTCGAGGATGTTTCCCGTTTTGACATGGACTTTTTGTCCATCAAACACGATATCGAAAACAGAGAAAAGATTGTTTTCACCTTTAAAAAAAGTTCCTCTTGGAAAGAGGATTTGCTCCATGAGTTCTTGCTCGCTTTATCGAATGCGAATTATCCTTTCGATGTTCGCTTTGAGTATGAGCGTACGATTGAATTCGAAGACGTCGATGCTCTTTTTCAAAACTGGTACATGCATAACTACATGAATCTCCCTCCCTTCCAATTAATGCCAGGGGAGGAGAAAACGATTTATGCAAGCTTCCCAGATTCCATTACGAAAAAAGAAGTGAATGCCATTCTTAAAGAATTCTCCTCACTTATCTCTTTTATCAATTACCCTTTCCATATCGAGCTGGAACAAAGCGTGATTGAGGCTTCGTCTCCAAAAGAAGAAACTGAAAAAAAGCCTGCAAAACCTCACTCTACTGAGGAAAACGCTTCTTTGAAATCGAAGCAAAACAATGTTGAGGAAATAGAGCCGGAAGGGGAAGAAGCCGAGAGCAATGACGATCCCGAATATAGCGACGAAGAGGCGGAAAAGGAAACGCGACGCCTTCAACTACAAGAAGCCGAGCAAGCTTATCTCCAATCGTTAGAGCATCAAAAATGGGAACAAAGCCGGCGAGAAATCTATAAAAAGGGAAATTACGTTAAACTCGAACGGATTGCCGACGCCTTTGAAAAGAAAACGGGCAATGTCGAGGTGGTCGGCGAAGTTGT
>DJRQ01000016.1:33232-44167 GCA_002440125.1 Caryophanales bacterium UBA6356
GGAAAGGTAGGGGATGGCGGCTTAAAGGTTCGCGCTTTTGCTTCTAAAAGCGGCATTCCCGAAGAACGGCTCACTCTTTTAGGGGATGGCCAATATGTCGACATTCGTGGAAGCTTAGAAAGAGATGAACGAACGGGAGAACTAGGATTATTCGCTCATTATATGGATGATGCGCTTCCACCTCCCTTAAGAGAAGATCCCGAAGAGGGAAAACGGGTTGAGCTCCATCTTCATACCAAAATGAGCGCCATGGATGGACTTGGCGACATTAACGATTACATAAAGCTCGCCATGAATATGGGCATGAAGGCTTTGGCGATTACCGATCATGGCAATCTCCAATGCTTTCCTATTGCCGAAAGCGCCCTAAAGAAAATCAAAAGCAAAAAGCCTGACGCCGATTTTAGGATCATCTATGGCGTAGAATTCTATACTTTCCGCAAGCCTCAATATGTCTATAACCCTATCAATATTCCTTTAAAGCGCGCCAAGTATTGCGTCTTCGACTTTGAAACGACGGGTTTAAGCTATCGTTATGATCATCCAACGGAGTTCGGCGGCGTCATAGTTGAAAATGGCATGGTGACCGACCGTCTGGACTTATTTATTGACGCCGGCGTTCCTATCCCGGAAAAGATTCAAAAGAAAACCCACATTACGAATGACATGCTTAAAGGCGCGCCGAATGAAGTCGAAGCGGTCAAAAGAATTTCGGAATTCATCGGTTCGGACGATGTCATTATGGTGAGCCACAACGCCCGTTTCGACATCGGCTTCCTTAATGCCATGCGAAAGAAAGCGGGTATGCCGCCTCTCCCAAACCCCGTAATCGACACCTTAGCCCTTTCCTATTATCTTTTCCCAGAGGCGGCTCGCCATAATTTGGGAGCCTTATCGAGGAACTTGAAGCTCGATGTCTATAACAACGAAGAAGCTCACCGAGCGGACTTCGATGCCGAGGCTCTTAATTCGGTCTGGCAAGCGATTATTCCAATTCTTGAGAGGAACACGAAGAATCCTTCCTTGACCCATAAAGACCTAATGTCCTTGGAAATAACCAATCGTAACGTCTATAAACATATGAAGACGTTCCATACAATTGCCTTGGCTCAAAACCAAGAGGGATTAAAGACTCTTTATAAACTCGTCAGCAAAAGTGAGACGGTTTATATGGCGGCTGGCTCAACGCCGAAGATCGACATCGAAGATTTGGCCCAAAACCACAAGAACGTCCTTTATGGTTCGGCCTGTTTCAATGGAGAAGTCTTCAGCGACGCTTCGGAAAGAAGCCAAGAAGAGCTTGAGAAGGCCATGGAGCTTTACGATTATATTGAAGTCCAACCCAAAGAAAACTATTCCTATCTTGTCGATACGGAGGAGCTTTCGGAAGATAGGCTCCTTTCGATTCTTCGTTCGATTATCGATACTGGCGACAAACTTCATAAACGCGTCGTCGCCACTGGCGATTGTCACTACGTCAATCCAGAAGACAAGATTCTCCGCGATCTCTATATCAACGCCAAGGCGCTTGGCGGTGGCTTGCATCCCCTTCATTATATCCATCGAGAGGAGCTTAAGAATCCAGACTTCGAGAGTCCAGACCAACATTTTAGAAGCACGAAGGAAATGTTGGATTCCTTTAGGAGTTGGCTCCCCGAAGAAGTATGCCAAAGAATCGTCGTCGCCACATCGAACGAAATAGCCGATCTTTGCAATGGCGACATCAAAATCTTAAAGAGCAAACTCTATACGCCAGATGCCAATCTTCCTGGTTCGGCCGAAAAACTGCGCGAGATTTGCTATGGAAATTTGAAAAATACCTATGGCGATAACCCAGATCCAAAAATCAAAGACCGCTTGGAGAAGGAACTTGCTGGTATTATCAACAATGGCTATAGCGTGACCTATTACATCGCCCATCTTCTAATCAAATGGGCCAATTCCAAAGGCTTCTTCGTTGGCTCTCGTGGCTCGGTCGGCTCTTCTTTTGCCGCCAATATGGCTGGCATCACGGAAGTGAATCCCTTGCCGCCGCATTACCTATGCCCGAAGTGCAAACACTTGGAATGGGCCGCAGATCCTTCGTTAAGAAGCGGCTTTGATTTGGCAAAGAAAAAGTGTCCTCATTGTGGCGAAGAAATGCTTCGGAATGGCCAATCGATTCCTTTCGAGACCTTCCTTGGCTTCCACGCTGAAAAGGTTCCCGATATCGATTTGAACTTCCCTCAAGACCGTTTAGGCTTAGCGCATGACGAAACGCGTCTTCTTTTGAGCACGAAAGAGGAAAACGAGGCCTACGCCAAAGGAGAACCAGTTGAATCTCCGCACGTTATCCGTGCTGGCACAATCGCCAAAGCGGAATCGAAAAACTGCTTTGGCTACGTCAAGAAATATTATGAGGATGTGCTTGGCAAAGCGGTGGGCCCAGACGATCAAGCTTACGTGAGTTACTTAAGCGAAAAAGCGACGGGCGTTAAGAGAACAACCGGTCAACATCCTGGTGGTATTGTCGTTATTCCTGCCGATATGGAAATTTTCGATTTCACTCCTTACCAATACCCCGCCGACGATCCGACGGCTGGATGGTTAACGACGCACTTCGACTTCGCTTCGATGCATGACAGCGTGCTTAAACTCGATGAGCTCGGTCACGTGGACCCCATGGCCCTACGTATCATGCATGAACTGACGGGAATCGATTTCCGTAGTATTCCGATGAACGATCCGAAAGTCCTTTCCCTTTTCACCTCCCCGAAAGCGCTTGGGCTAAAAGAAAATCGCTTGGATTTCAAGACTGGTGCTATCGCGCTTCCTGAGTTTGGCACGAACTTCGTACAAGGTCTTTTGGAAGAGGCAAAGCCTAAGACCTTCAATGATCTTCTTATTATCTCTGGCTTGTCCCATGGCACCAACGTTTGGAATGGCAATGCCGAAGATCTCGTTCTTTCTGGCAAGAGCCTCGAACAAGTCATCGGATGCCGTGACGATATCATGAACTACCTTATCCAAATGGGCGTCGATAGCGGAACCGCCTTCAAAATCATGGAATACGTTCGTAAGAACAAAGTCGGGAACCCCCTTAAGCCGGAGTTTGAAGAGGCGATGCGCAAAGCCAAAGTCCCTGAATGGTACATCGATAGTTGCCGAAAGATTCGATATCTCTTCCCAAGAGCGCACGCGACCGCTTACGTTATGGCTGCCTTACGGGTGGCGTGGTACAAAGTCTATTGCCCTCTCGAATTCTATGCGACCTATTTCTTCACCCGTTGCCATTCTTTCGATATCAAAATCATGTCCGGCGGCATTGATAGCATTATGGCTGGTATCCAAGATATCCAAGAAAGAAGCGCTCGCAAGGAGACCAATGATACGGATGATGAAAAATTGAAATCCTACATGGCGGCTTTGGAAATGGTGGAACGGGGCTACACTTTGGAGAACATCAACCTTATGGAAAGCGATAGCAGCATGTGGAAGGTCTCCAAGGAAAGGAATTCCGTCATCCCTCCATTCACTTGCATTCCAAACTTCTCTCAACGTGCGGCGGAAGGCATTGTCGAAGCGAGGAAGGAAGGGGCTTTCTTATCCAAGGAGAATCTCTTATCACGCGTCAAAAAAGCCAAAGATGCGAGTGGGCAACCTTACGCCATCGGGAATTCCATTATCGAAGCGCTCGATGATGTCGGCGCTTTGAAAGGGCTAGGCGAAAGCGACCAAATGTCTCTCTTTGAATTCAATTTCTAAGGTGCTATAGTTTTTAGCGCGATTTCGCGTATGTTTCGGGACGTAGCACAGCTTGGTAGTGCGCCTGGTTCGGGACCAGGAGGTCACGGGTTCGAACCCCGTCGTTCCGACCATTTTTATTATTCGGAAGGACTTTTGCACACATTTTTCGATTTTTGGGGCTTTCTTAATTCAAAGGAGGCAGATGAATGAACGACGAACTTCTTAATTGCGTTATACGTTTGCAAAGCCTTGCGCAGGCAGGCTTAACCTACGCCAAGGATCCTTTTGATAAGGAAAGGTATTTGGAGATTCGTCAGATTGCTTCCAAATTGCTTTCTTTAAAAACGGATGTTCCATTAAAAAAGATCGAGGGCCTTTTTTGTAACGAATCTGGCTATCAAACTCCTAAAGTCGATACGAGGGCGGCTCTCTTTAAAAATGATGCGATTCTTTTGGTTCACGAAAACAATGGCACTTGGGCTTTGCCAGGGGGGTGGTGCGACGTGGACCAATCTATCGCTTCGAATACCGTTAAAGAAGTGAAAGAGGAAACGGGTCTTTTTGTAAAAGCAAAACGCCTTATCGCCATAGAGGATTGGCGGAAGCATAATGTTACCAATTATGTCTATGGCGTCCTTAAGTGCTTTGTTTTATGTGAATATCTCGAAGGTTCTTTTTCTCCTAATAACGAAACGACAGAAACTTCTTTTTTTAAAGAAGATGAACTCCCTTCAAACCTAGCGAAAGAAAAGACAACGAAGGGGCAAATCTTAATGTGCTTTAGAAGTTATCGCAACCCTTCTTTGCCAACCTTTTTCGACTAAGGAGAAAGCAATTTCCTTCCTTTCATACCATTTTCGGAAAACATGCGATAAACTTATCGCGTTGCACCCGTAGCTCAGCTGGATAGAGCACTTCCCTCCTAAGGAAGGGGTCAGGCGTTCGAATCGCCTCGGGCGCGCCAAATGTATTCAAGAGCCTTATGGCTCTTTTTCTTTGAAAGCCCTTTTATCACAAACTCGTTATCGATGATATCCCATTCAAAAATTATGTGGCTATAATTAGTTTCGTTTCGAGGAAGTTACTATGATTTCGTTTTTGGAAAATATCGATGTTTCAAGCCATAAACCTTATGAATTCTTGCTCTTTTTGGGGCTTATCATCGCTTTGGCGAAACTTTTTTCTTTGGGGCTTTCGAAAATCAAGATCCCTCAAGTCATCGGCATGCTTATCGCGGGTCTTGCGGTAGGGTGCCTTACCTTCATTCCCAATGATTGGTTTCAGGCTTCTTTCGCCTACTCTCAGACCGGTCTTGATTTCTTTGCTAAGGTGGGCGTGATTCTCATCATGTTCAGCGCTGGCCTCGAAACGGATCTAAAGAAAGTACGTTCGTTAGGTGTCAAATCCCTTATCATCACTTCATTAGGCGTTATCGTTCCGATGTTGCTCGGCTACTTGGCGGCGTTTGCTTTTAATTCTGTTACCGGCGGTTCTTTGAACAGGGAAGGCGTTGCGCCTGTTTATACCGAAATCTATTATGGCGTCATTCTAAGTGCGACTTCGGTCTCAATTACAGTGGCTACCTTAAAAGAGCTACACCATTTGGATTCGCCCGTTGGAACAGCGCTTATCAGCGCGGCTATCCTCGATGATATCATAGGAATCGTCTTGCTCTCTTTGGTTATTTCCTTATCCAGCAGCGGAAGCGGCAATGTTGATAATTCAACCTTTGCAGGCATGATTCTCAATGCGACTGGCTTAGCGTCCAATACGGCCATCTCCATCACTGTTATCATCCTCTTTATGGTGCTCTTTTTCGCCTTATCGACTGGCTTAGCTTATTTGTTAGGGAGATTCTTCAATTTCTTGGGAAACAAATATCCTCACCATATCCGTATTACGATCTTAGCGTTGGCCGCTTGCTTCATTTGGTCCTATTTAGCCGAGTTCTTCTCGATTGCCGATATCACTGGCGCATTTGTCATGGGGCTTATTCTTTCGAGGACATCAAGCGAACGCTATATCGATCATCGAAGCGAGACGATTAGCGATAACATTTTTGCACCAGTCTTTTTTGCTTGCATTGCCATGAACATGTTCAAGGGAAGCTCTGGTTTTAGCGTTTCCTTTATCGCTTTTGGCGTTATTTGGGTCGTTTGCGGTCTTATCGGTAAGGTCGTTGGCGCTGGCGTTGGAGGACTTATCACACATTTCAAATTCAGGGATTCCCTTGGCATTGGCATTGGCATGATGGCTCGCGCGGAAGTCCTTATCGTATGTGCGCAAAAAGGAATTGATGCTGGACTAGTGGATCCCCAAATCATGGTTTACACGCTCGCTCTAATTCTTGTATCGAGTTTCTTGACTCCAATACTTTTGAAACTTGTTTTTAAGAAAAACGATGGCGGAGATTCCCTCTCGCACGACACTCCTAAACTTGAATCGCCTAAGAACGAAGGAAATTGTTGACAAAGACCAGTCTCCCTCCTATTCTTATTCATGCGCTTAAAGCGCGTGATTTGGGGCGTTAGCTCAGCTGGGAGAGCGCCTCCATGGCATGGAGGAGGTCGAGAGTTCGATCCTCTTACGCTCCACCAAATCGATAAAATGCTCTTCACGAAAGTGAGGGGCTTTTTTCTTTTACTTTGTAGATTTGATTGATCTATTTCGTTCGAACCTTCGAACTCTTGCTTAAAGGTAGTACCATTTGATAGGAAGCGTTAAAGATTTTCGCGTTTGGCCATTAGAGACTTCATAGATATGGCTTTTGAATACGTAACGATTATCTTTTCCAATGCTCGCTTTCGCTGTGCCTCTCTTGGCCATTGCGACTTTCTATATGTATCGTAACACATTTAAAATCTAAAAAAACTTGCAGAACCTTGATGGAAACAATTCGATGTTATGTATTGCAGCAATTTAATCTGAATCGAATCCGGATCGTTTGTTTCCAATGGAACGCTTTATTTCGAATGCAAGAGGGCAAATGCGTAGAAAGGATATTCGACATAAGTCTTTTCTTTGATTTGTTTTTGACTTATTCGGATGGGAATGATGTCTTTTCTCTCTTGAACCAAATTCTTCAAAGACTTCGGTTTAATGTTCTCTCCCGATTTCACCTCTATCAAAGCGATTCGACGCCCTTCTTGATAAGCAAAATCAATCTCTTCATTTCCTTGCTTATAAAAGAAATAATCCTTATCTTCATCAAAATACTTTGCAAGGATGTTGCTTATGGCGTTTTCATATATGCCTCCTATGCTTAAGGAGACTTCGTACGGCACGTCTTTTGTTGGGCTTAGAATGTCACCGATGAGCTCATAATCAAATCGTGAAATCAATATTCCTGTATCGAAAAAGTAAAGTTTGAAGTCATCCTCCTCTTTAAAATCACTTAAAAAAAGAGACGGTTTTTTGATGTTATCGATTTCATCGATTAGTCCTGCTGTTTTGAGCCATAAAATATTATCGAGATACATTCGTTCTCTGCCACCCCGAGACACCCTTCGATACATGAATTTCTTATTTTGCTGTCGTAATTGGCTTGGGATGCTATCGAAGACTGCTTTATTCTTGATTTTCATGATTTCAGCAAAACCATCGCCATAGTGTTCTCTTGAAAAGAACGAGAGATGTTTATTCATCTCCGTACAATAGTCTTCGTAGAGGCTTTGTGCGATTTTCCTGACTTCTTTGAAGTCTTTTGTTTCTAGATAAACATTTATGGGTTCCGGCAGTGAACCGACTATGACGTATTTATGGAACATATCGAGCAATTCGTTATGGGCGCTTGCATCTAAGAGAACGCCGTCTTTGAAGCTCTTCTTTAAGCTTTCGGTGTAAGTTTCAGAATAGCCGTTGGCCCATAAGAATTCTTCGAAGTCAAGACCATATAATCTTGCCCTTTGGACGTATCCAGTCGGGAAAGACTCTCCTTTGTCAATGTCCATAAGGGTGAAACCCAAGTAGCTTCCAGATGCATAAACATCGTATTTCTTTCTTTCTAAGGCAAAGAACTTCAAAGAGGTGATAGCTTTTGGGCATTCTTGAATCTCATCAAGAAAGAGGGCTATTTTGGCGCCGTCTTGTTTTACGTTTTGGTAAAGGGGATTATTTAGAATTCTTCGAAGTATCTTTTTTGGTTCTAAGGAAGAGTCGCCGTCAGGCGCTTCAAAAAAATCTTTCGCTTCGGGTTGGCGCAAGAAATTGATGTAGATCGTGTGATCGGAATCGTAGTGGTGGGTTATAAATTCATTGATGATATATGTTTTCCCTACCTGGCGCGTTCCTTTAAGTAAGAATGCCTTTTCCGTTTTAGAAAGGAAGAATTTTTCTAAGTCTTGTACTATTTTTCTTTTCATTGCAATATGAAATATGCCACAAAAAAGTGGCAAACTCAATGAAATATGCCACAAAAAAGTGGCGAATATATGATTATACGGGTGACAAAGTCTAGCTTGAAAAAGGAGATAAAACTATTGTTTTGCCCAATACTCCTGGAATTTATAAGTTCCTGCAGTTCCAAGCAATTTCAAGGAATCTTCTACGCCAATTTTCCCTCTTATTTCGTCTGTTATGTTCTGATACTTAATGCTAGTCAATATTTTCTTGTCAATTAATGGGATTGTTTTGTATTTTAAATTTTCTATTTCTATAGAGGAATAGTTTTCCATGTTGTTTTTGAATGTTATAGTTCCTCCTTCGCTTCCCCTAATTGGACCTGAAATATTTCCAACATCGAGGTTTCCTTCGATGGTCAAAATAGCATCATTATCGTTTTCATCCTGATATTTCGGCTTATAAAGCCCGTCATTGCCCATAGGTAGACCAGGATCTACAAATTTTCCTGATCCATAGAGAAATAGGTTATTGGCCTTTACCGAGACGTTTTGACCAATTGTTACTGTAGCTCCTTGAAGCAATTTTACGTCTTGATTTAATGTCACCTGAGCGGCTTCTCCATTTTCGAATGGTTTTAACTCAATCGAGTGATGCCAAGATATGGGATAGAAAACCCCTTCTGTTGAAACGTTGTTCCCCGCGAGGCTCAATTTCATTTGATTTAAGGAGAAGGAACCATTAAAAAGCATATGCGAGACCTTTTTTTCGTCGCTTTGCATTGTTACACTAGATCCATCAACAAGATGGACCATATGATTATCGGTATTTCCTATGGCTAAGATGTCTGAAGTGTTATTTTGCTTATTCGCACTCATGGTTGCTCTGACCTTAAGAACTGAGTCACTATAGAATTTTGTCTTACAAAGCAAATTCGAAGTGAAGATTCTATTAAAAGGGGTGCAATTGAATTTTTTGTAATCCTCTGTGAAGGTGTTCATATCCAACATGAGGGAAAATACTGCTCCGCCTCTATGTTCAACAACGTTAAAAGGAATAATCATCGAAGGATTTTCGCTGGTGTTTTGTCCTTCTTTGGAGTTTTTTATTAAACCTTCTCCCTGAACATAACCGGTACAAATTATTTTTCCACGATTGTGAAGAGTGACGTTTTTCTCTATCGAAAGCATTGCAAAATCGGCACAGGTATTGCTATTAAGCGTATAGCCGCCGTTGCCTCCGCTGGTGATGCCTCCTATCTCGATCTGGCCTTCGTTTACTAAGTCGGCTTTTAGCGAAATGAAGCTTTTTAAATAGGCTTTCTTGTTATCGATGGCGAATTTTGCATAGTTGGCCTTGTTTGCTGCGTTCCATTCCAGGATGGTATCGCAGGCTTCTCCTTCTTTATATGGGAGATATAGGACATCTTGTTTTTTTATCGTGTGAGTCTTTTCAATTGTCAACGGATTTGTTTCCGTCCCAATTGATGGTTTTACGTAAATTTTATCGGCTGTTTCGTTGCTTGAAGCGACAGTTAAGGCTTTATCGATTGAAGTGTAGTAGGTTGTTTTATTATTCGAGTCGACAACGTAACAAACTATTTGCTTTTTGGAGGGCGTGAAAGCCAAGTTTCCAGTGTAACCGTTTATTTCCGGTATGACCCAGGCCGAATAACCGACTGAAATGGTGGTCGTTGCTAAGAGGAGGAATAGCGTTTTCTTGTATTTCATTCAAACAATCCTCCCGCACTAAAGCCAAAGGCAAAACTGTTGTATCTTTGATCCTTTACGACATCATAAATGTCAGTTGAAAAATCTTTGCCGGTGTATTTGACGGAGAAGTCCGTTTCGAAATAAAGGGATGAGTGATCATGCGATGAAACATCGATGGAATTAAAAGAATATGATTTGATCAGATCAGAATCGGATTGCATGCTCGTTCCTTGAACGCCAGAAGTAGGAGTGTTTTTGGCTGGGCCATAGTATAAAGTGACACTTTCGATTGAAAAGGACGAGAAGAAGGTAATGCTTGAGTTCTTGTCTTCTAAAGAAGTTTTGATCTTGAAAGAATAATTTTCGGGGAGGTGATTTTTGATTTTATCGTTTGGCCCGACGTCGATTCTGAAAGGGATAAGAATATGGCCGAGGTTTCCGACGGCGTTATCGTCGATCAATCCCTCGCGAATATATTCGAACGAGCAAGAATCCTCTTGATCAAAAACGAAGTAAGAATTGATATCCGCAACCGTTGCAACTCCGACACTAAAGTCAACATTTATTCCAGGATTTACGACCCATCCTGAAAATCCGACCGAAAGCACGGCTACAAGGGTGAATGCAAAGAGGATACTTCCTAAAGTGAGGATGTTATATTTTTTGGTATTGCCTGGCTTAATCACGGCCGTATTCTACCATGTTTCTTTTTGATGTCTATTTCTTAGAACCGAAAGGCCTTTAGTTTCACTAAAGATATGGCAGTTTTTGTGTGTCTACCGCTTTAAGTGATAACGATAGGAGGTTATAAAATTCTTTACTAATATCAGTTTTAGCTATTCTCGGAGCATTAGAAGGCTCGTTCCATTTTCTTTTTGGAGATTAAGAAACCTTTGGGAATCACAAATACAAATAACAATATTCATCTATAATATTTGTGTTGTTTCCAAATGCGAGTGGAATAAAATTTTATAAACAAGGCGTTCACCTGAGGCCTCTTCATGATTAAGCTTGTCGATGTTTCTAAAATTTACCGTGATAAGAAGAACGAGAAGATTGCTTTAAACAAAATAAATATCACCTTGCCCGACCATGGAATGGTTTTCATTATCGGCCGATCGGGGAGTGGGAAAAGCACTCTTTTAAACATCACGGCGGG
>DJRQ01000025.1 GCA_002440125.1 Caryophanales bacterium UBA6356
ACGGGATAAAATTTACGCTTACCAGGAGATTGTTATGAAAACGGTTGCGAACATTTTGTGGATTATTTTCTTTGGCTGGTGGTATTGGATTTATTACATGATCGTTGGGGTTTTATGTTGTATCACCATTCTTTTTATACCGGTTGGGCTTCAATGTTTTAAATTTGCTAACCTTATGTTCGCTCCCTTCGGGAAGACTGTCATTTTGACGAAGAACGGCGGCAAAATGTTTATAAACGTTTTATGGGCCATTCTGTTTGGATGGGAGAATGCGCTTCTTGTTCTCCTTAGTGGCGTTCTTTGCTGTATTACTATTATCGGCATTCCAGTTGGCCTCCAACTTTTTAAAGCGGCCAAATTCATCCTTTTGCCAATTGGTGCCAAAATATCTTAATTTCATTGCTAAAGCTTCGTTCTTTTGACTTCTCGCTCTTTATTTCTGAAACTCTTTTTCATTAGAATGTACTTATGGAAACAAAACCAAGTGTCTATAGGCTTGCCAGAGCCAAGTCTTTCTTGAAAAAGAATGGTAACAAGAAATTTATTTCTTTGGATGATCTTTCCAAAGGAGTCGGTGTTTATAGCGATGTTTTGGCGAATGACCTCGTCTTCTTTGAGCCGATGATTTTGATGGATCCTTCTTTGAATATGCATGTTCTTCTTCCAGCTATCGAGACCTATTTGACGAAAGAAAAAGAAAAGAGGGCGGCTCTTCCAAAAAAGAAAAGACAAATCGCCCGCAAGAAAGAGCTCGATGAATACAAGAACTATGTCGATTTCATTTATCAAAAATTAGCAGGGGCGGGAGGACTCCTTTCTCCCTCGGCCGATCTTAATGATCATGATCTTCATGTTCTTAATATTCTTGTCCGTAACGAAGTAAAGAAGAGAAGAAAAAATAAAAAATATCCTGCAAAAACATTCTAGTTTTTTGTAAACCAAAATCTTCGTTGTTTAAGTTGATACTGCTTTCGAAAACCTTAGAATTGTTGTGTCATACTTTTTGGAATTGAAAGCACTTATAAAAGTGGGGGATTTCTATGAAGAAAAAATACGTTAAAAAGTCTTTCCTTGCTCTTTTAGCTCTTTTTTGCGTTTCTATGGCGACATTACCCGCTTTAGGAAGGAAAGACGTTTATGTTGTCCAAGCAGCTTCTGTAAGCAAAGTTGATTCTCGCTTTTTTGAGGCAACAACGAATAGACCTTGGACTTATACTGATTATCAAGGCGATTACTATAACGGTTGTAACATCACGGTTACCGGAGATTCTCTTCTTGCCAATCTCTCCACTTGGACGAATGATAATTACACGTCCTCGACTTATGATGGTTTGAAGACAGGCTTGCCTGCCGTTTGTAAATTCGCTAATGGACAATCGGGAATGGTCGGCTTCTACAATAGAAAAAAGCTTCCAACTTCTTGGGATAGTGGGAAAACATGGAATAGAGAACACGTTTGGCCCAATAGCCGTGGTGCTGGAGAAAGTGGCCCTGGAGCCAATCCTTTTGTGATTATGCCTACTTCGTCGTCCATTAACTCCTCAAGAGGCAATAGATTCTTTGGCACAAGCGGTTCTAACACTTGGGATCCAGGCCAATACGACGAGCAATTCCGCGGCGCGGCGGCTCGATGCATTCTTTATGCCGCGATGCAATATAGCGACAAACTTCGACTCAGTGAGAATCCCTCGGACGGGACAAGCCAGAACACGATGGGCGTCAAGTCTCTCTTGTTAAAATGGAATAGGGAATATAAGCCAGATGCCGATGAGATGTACCGCAATAACCTGACCGCTCAAAAGTATGGGGCACGCAATCCTTTCATCGATTATCCTTATCTCGCCGACAACATTTGGGGTAATGGTTCTAGCGGAGGTTCGAGTTCCTCTTCTAGTTCCTCTAGCAGCTCTTCTAGCGCCTCCAGTTCCGACGTTGAAGAAAGGGTTATCTATAAGCAAATCAAAAACGTTTCCGAGCTCACTTCTGGGAAGGAAGTAGTCATCGCTGGCTTAGGAAGCGACAACAAAACGGTCTATTCTCTATCGACGGAAATCTTAAAAGACAAAACGCCTTGGTATTTAAAAGCGGACGAAATCTCAACTGATGGTATTTCCTCAACAATCAGCGTTTCCAATGAACCTTCTTTGTGGAAAGTGAGCCAGGATGGCGAAAGCTATTCTTTCTACAATGAGGATGCCGGCTTTATCAAATCCTATGTGTCCTATGTGAACGGCACCCACCATAGCATTGGTTTGACAAATGTCCCGGGTACCGTT
Organism: Caryophanales bacterium UBA6356; assembly: GCA_002440125.1. Lineage (GTDB taxonomy): Bacteria > Bacillota_I > Bacilli_A > RFN20 > CAG-826 > UBA4951. The sequence continues at coordinate 2,277 of DJRQ01000025.1, forward strand.
TCCTCCGAAAAAGGGACGAACGACTGGAACGTTAGTTTTGATAGCAGTGGGAAGGCCACCTTCAAATCGGGTGAAAACGTTTATCTTACGTTCGTGAATTCCACAAAATACACCGAATTCAAAGGCGATTCCAAGAGTGCGTCTCTTTATTTGTTCGAAAAAGAGAAAGAAGCTGATCCCTTAACGGAGGCAGAGGCTTTCGCCAAAGGGTTTTTGGATGAAATACGCCCGAATTGCACGGATATTCAAAAAAATAGTGATGTGGCGAGCGACGCTTTGCTTGCCTCGTGGAAGAAGATGAACGAAGAAGCCTCATCTTTGTCGAGTTCCGCCAAAGTTATTTTAAAGAAAGACGATGTGTCTTCGGAAATTATCCGTTCTTGCATCGAGCTTTATGAGTATATCTGTTTGAAGTACGACGCCCAACTCAATGCGAGCGGTGGCGATTTCTTGGGCCGTTTTGGGTCTTCGCCAAACCTCCGTGGGAATCCTTCTCTTAATGAAGAGGTGGCATCCATTTTGTGGGTGGTTGCTCTTTCGTCGATTGTAGCTTTGATGGGACTTGGCGTTCTTAGCCTTGCTTTCTTAAAAAAGAAGAAGAACCAAGCTTAATTGTTAGCCATAACTAACTTACAATTGACGGAGCCCCCTTTAGGGGGCTTCTTTTTGAAAACACTTTGTAAATGAAATGCCTATGGCTATACTTAATTCGTTACAAGGAGATATTGATAATGTCTGAAATCAAAAAGACGTTCCATTCCGTTGATGGTAATACTGCGGCGGCTATGGAAAGCTATTTCTTTACAGAAGTGGCGGCGATTTATCCCATTACGCCAAGTTCTCCAATGGCGGAGTACGTTGACGTTTTGGCTTCCAAGGGGGAAAAGAATTTCTTCGGTTCTCCGGTGAAGGTCGTGGAGATGCAAAGCGAAGCGGGTGCTTCGGGTGCTGTGCATGGCGCTTTACAAGGTGGCGCGCTTGCGACTACTTATACCGCCTCCCAGGGCTTGCTTCTTATGATTCCGAACATCTATAAATGGTGCGGCGAGCTTTTGCCAGCCGTTATGCATGTTTCGGCTCGAAGCTTAGCGACACGCGCTTTGTCCATCTTCGGCGATCAAGCCGATATTTATGCGATTCGTCAAACGGGTGCCACCATGCTTTGCAGTGGCAGCGTTCAAGAAATTGCCGATTTGGCTCCGGTTGCTCACCTTATGGCCATTGACGCCTCGACGCCTGTTGTTCATTTCTTCGATGGTTTCCGCACTTCCCATGAAGTTCAAAACGTGGAATTCGTCGATAGCGAAGAATGGAAGAAGCTTCTTCCGATGGACAAGGTCGAAGCGTTCCGCGCTCGCGCTTTAAACCCACATACACATCCAGTGACTCGTGGCGGCGCGGAAAACGACGATATCTATTTCCAAGCTCGCGAAGCTCAAAACACGCATTGGAACGATATTCTTCCAATCGCCGAGAAATACCTTGCTGAAGCGAGCCGGTTAACCGGTCGTAGCTACGCTCCGTTCGTTTATTATGGCGATCCGAAAGCGGATCGCGTCATTATCGCAATGGGAAGCGTCACGGAAACGGCAAGCGAAGTGGTGGACGCTCTTAATAAAGCAGGCGAGCATGTTGGCGTTGTGAAAGTGCACCTTTACCGTCCATGGAGCCCAAAGCATCTTCTTTCTGTTATTCCTACGACCGTCAAGAAGATTGCCGTTTTGGACCGCACGAAAGAAAATGGCGCGGCAGGCGAGCCTCTTTATCTCGATGTCGTAAGCGCTTTTGCGAATTCCGATCGCAAGCTCGATACCCTTATCGGCGGGCGTTATGGGCTTTCGAGCAAAGATACCCAACCCAAAGATGTCAAATCGGTTTTTGACTTCCTTAATGCCAAAAAGAATTGGAATAGCTTTACCGTTGGCATCAAAGACGATGTTACAAAGCTCTCCATTCCGACGGACGAAACCTTTAAAATCGATCAAACTTGCACGGCTTGCCTCTTCTATGGCTTAGGAAGCGATGGGACGGTGAGTGCCAACAAGAGTTCCGTCAAGATCATTGGCGATGCCACCCATCAATATGCTCAAGCGTATTTCCAATACGATTCTCGTAAAGCGGGTGGTACGACCCGTAGCCATCTCCGTTTTGGCAAAGAGCCGATTCATAGTGAATATTACGTTAAGAACGCTGATTTCATCTCTTGTTCTCTAGACACTTATATCTTTAAGTTCGACATGATCGCGAACCTTAAAGATGGCGGTACCTTCCTTTTGAACACCGATATGGATGACGCTACTCTCGTGAAGAGCATGCCAAACCGTATGAAGCATCTCTTGGCCGAAAAGCATGCGAAGTTCTATGTCATCGATGCTAATAAACTTGCCGAAGAGTGCCATATGGGCCGTCATACCAACACCACCCTTCAAGCGGCTTTCTTCAAACTTTCGCCAAAAATCATGCCTTATGAAGAGGCGGAAAAGTGGATGAAGAAGTTTGCCGAGAAGAGCTATGCCAAAAAAGGCATGGATATCGTTCAAAACAACTGGGATGCGATTGATGCTGGTCCCAAAGGACTCCGTGAAATCGAAGTGGATCCCGAATGGATTAAGCTTGATGCCAAGAAAGTATTCGATAACGATACGGGCGATACCTATTATGACGAATACGTCGAAGCGATCGATCGTCTCGATGGCGATGAACTTCCAACGAGCGCATTCATGAAGCATGAGCTCCTTGATGGAACGATGAACGAGAATATCACTTTCCGTCAACAACGTGCCATCGCGGACCGTGTTCCGTTATGGAATCCAACTTATTGTATTGAATGTAACCAATGCGCTTTCGTTTGCCCTCATGCGACTATTCGCCCCTATCTCATTAGCGAAGAGGAACTGGCGAAAGCCCCAGAAATCATTAAAAACGGCGTGAAGCCACTTATGGGAAGCAAAGAGCCTTATAAGTATCGCATCCAAGTGCAAACCAAGAACTGCGTTGGTTGTGGTCTTTGTGTTACCGAATGTATGGCGAACCAAACCGCTAAGCGCATGAATAATGATCACTACGCCTTGAAGATGGTGGAAGCGAAGAGCCAATTTGCCGAGCAAATCGCTGCTGATTATCTATATTACAATTGTGCGCCAAAAGGCGAAGTATTCCCAACTTCGACAGTGAAAGGCGTTGGCTTCTTACGTCCTTATATGGAAGTGAGTGGCGCTTGCGCTGGATGCGGCGAAGCTCCTTATTATCGTTTGCTTAGTCAACTTTTCGGGCACGATCTCCTAATTGCCAATGCTACCGGATGTTCTTCTATTTACTGTGGCAGCACGCCACTTACTCCTTTTGTCAAAGACGAAAATGGGGAAGGCGTTGCTTGGGCGAATAGCTTATTCGAAGACAACGCCGAATACGGCTTTGGCATGCGAATCGCGAATGACTATAAGATGTCGCAAATCGTTCGCATTCTTAAAGCGGTTGCTGTTTCGAACACTGCCGAAGAAGAACTTAAAGAGGTTGCTACGAAATATCTTGCCGCTTTAGCGAAAAAAGATCGCAAGGAAGAAAGAAGCCTTGTCAAAGACTTAGTGGCCAAGGTGGACGCCTCTAAAGACGAAGCGGTCAAAGAGCTCAAACTCTATGAGCGCGATCTTGTCGAAAAATCCGTTTGGATTATTGGCGGCGATGGCTGGAGCTACGATATTGGCTATGGCGGACTCGACCACGTTCTTGCCAATGAAGCGGATGTGAATGTCCTTGTTCTTGACACCGAAGTCTATAGCAACACCGGCGGACAAGCTTCGAAATCATCGCAGACTGGTTCTATCAACAAATTTACCGCCAGTGGCAAAAAAGAAGCCAAGAAGAATCTTGCTCTCATGGCGATGAGCTATGGGCATGTCTATGTTGCCCAAATCGCTCTTGGCGCCAATCCGATGAAGGCGATCCAAGCCCTCAAAGATGCCGAGAGCTATAATGGCCCTTCTCTTGTCATTTGCTATTGCCCATGTGCCGAACAGCATATCAAAGGCGGACTCGTCAATAGCATCGAAGAAGAGAAGAAGGCCGTTGAATGCGGCTACTTCCAATGCTTCCGTTATGATCCACGCTTGGTGAGAGAAGGAAAGCCGGGCTTGACCATCGATATGAAAGAGCCGAATTATACGAAGTTCCGTGATTTCTTAATGCACGAAACGCGTTTCTCTCAACTTCCAATCACCAATCCAGAACACGCAGAAGAACTTCTCACGAAGTGTGAAAACTACGCCAAGGATCGTTGGAACGCAATTAAGAAGTTCGGATTATAATCGTCTTGCTTTCTAAAAAGAAAAGCCGCTTGGTCCCCCAGGCGGTTTTCTTTTTGTGTACAATAGGAGAGATGGAAGAGACATTTCATGGCCGCTTGAAAGACCTTCTAAAGGAACGCGGCTACACTCAAAAAGAATTCGCAAAGCTTTCAGGCCTCACCGAAGGTCAGTTATCCCATTATCTTAGCGGTTATCGGATGCCTCGAAGCGATATCCTCGAAAGAATCGCCAAGACCCTTGACGTGAGCATTGAAGCCCTTTTGCCAACGAGCAGTGGCAAAAGGTCCTTTGAAAACGCGAAAACTGCAATAATGGCAGCAAAACCCTATTTAAATCCCGAAGAAAAGATGGCTCTCATTTTGCTTCTTTCTAAAACCGATTGAGATTTGCTAGGATTTTATAACGATAAAAAACATTCCTTGTTCTTGGTTCTCTCATATTCAATTGTTCGGAATTCGGTCAACGCTCCTTAACGAAATGGTATCGCAAGACGCCATGAACCGGCTCGTTTCTATGAACGCAGACCAAAATAAAAATCCCTCGTTCGCTAAAGGAGGGATTTTTAGTTCTAAATGGTCGGAACGGTGGGATTTGAACCCATGACCCCTACCACCCCAAGGTAGTGCACTACCAAGCTGTGCTACGTCCCGAGCGTGATTATTATAAACAACTTTCTTTTCTTTTCTAGTGCCAGTCTTTTTCATGCCATTCCTCCTTTTGGTCGTTATAATAACTTAGTTATTATGGATTCAAGAAAGTACATCATCGTTAAAGGCGCGAGAGAAAATAATCTCAAAAATGTGGATGTCGCCATCCCTAAGGAGACGCTTACGGTCTTTACGGGGCTTAGTGGCAGTGGGAAATCGACTTTGGCTTTCGATACGATTTATGCGGAAGGGCAAAGACGTTATGTAGAGTCTCTTTCGCCTTATGCTAGACAATTTTTAGGCGGCGTCGATAAGCCAGACGTCGATTCCATCGAAGGCCTTTCGCCTGCTATTTCCATCGATCAGAAAACGACATCTCATAATCCCCGTTCCACGGTTGGCACGGTGACGGAAATCTATGACTTTTTAAGGCTTTTGTTCGGGCGCGTTGGCGTTCCTTATTGCCCGCATCATAACATACCTATTGTGGCGACTTCTCCTAGTGCCATGACCGAAACGATCCTCCATTACCCATCAGGGTCAAAGATCCAGATTCTTGCTCCTGTTGTCTCGCATGAAAAAGGAACGCACAAAGACGTCTTTGAAAAGATTAAGGCAGCCGGTTTTGCCCGCGTCCGAGTGGATGGCGCCTTCTTTCTTATCGAGGAAGCTCCTGAACTCGATAAGAACAAAAGGCATGATATAGCTATCGTTATCGATCGCCTTGTGATGAAAGAAGGGATTCGAAGCAGGGTTTCCGAGGATACGGAACTTGCTCTTGACTGGGGGAAAGGATACCTCATTGTTTTAAACGGCGAGGAAGAAAGGCTTCTATCGAGCAATCATTGCTGTCCCGAATGCGGCTTTAGCGTTCCCAAGCTCGAGCCTAGGCTTTTCTCTTTCAACGCTCCAATGGGCTATTGCCCCACTTGCAAGGGATTAGGCATATCCCGCAGCGTAGCGGAGGATCTTCTCGTCCCCGATCCTTCTAAGACCATCAAGCAAGGCGCTATTCGTTACTATAAGAACATCGTCGGGACAATGAACTTGGAATGGCAAGAGTTTTGCGTGCTAATGGATAGCTACAAGATCCCCTATGATGTTCCATGGAAGGATCTCACCGCCAAACAAAAACACATTATTCTTTATGGCTCGGATCGCGTGATTAACCATACTCTAACTTCCTCAAGTGGCAACGTCACCCATAAGTATGGTCGAATCGAAGGAGTCAAGACGATGATCGAAAGGCGCTATGCCGAGACCACCAGCAAATGGATGCTTCCCTTCTATGAATCCTTTATGAGAGATTCTATTTGCCCAGATTGCCATGGGGCCCGTTTAAATGAGCAAGCCCTTTCGGTGCGTGTGAATGGGCTCAATATCTATCAAGTGACTCAGTTGACCATTGATAAACTTTTGGAATATGTGGATTCGACAAGGAAAGCGTTGACGCCAAATGAGCTTGAGATTGCCCGAATGGTTCTTAAAGAAGTCGAAAATCGCGCTCAATTCCTTGTGGATGTTGGTCTTGATTATTTAACGCTGGACCGCCTGGCGATGTCTTTATCGGGTGGCGAAGCCCAACGTATCCGTTTGGCAACCCAAATCGGTTCGCGGCTTTCTGGCGTTTTATACGTTCTCGATGAACCTTCTATCGGGCTTCACCAACGCGATAACGCCAAACTTATTCGAACCATGCAAGAAATGAGGGATCTTGGAAATACCCTCATTGTAGTGGAACACGACGAAGATACCATTCGAGCGGCGGACCATATCGTTGATATTGGACCTGGCGCTGGGGTGCATGGTGGTCGAATTGTGGCGGAAGGTAGCCTCCAAGATATCGAAGCCAATAAGGACAGCATAACTGGTCAATATCTATCCGGAGAAAAATACATTCCTATCCCTAAACAAAGGAGGAAAGGGAATGGCAAAGAGCTTGTTTTGAAAGGCGCCTCTTGTCACAATCTGAAACACATTGATGTTCATTTCCCTCTTTCCACTTTGATTTTGGTGACAGGTGTATCGGGAAGCGGCAAGAGTTCGCTCATTAATCAAACCCTTTCAAAGATTCTTGCTCAAAAAATCAATAAAACCGACGAAATGCCAGGCCCCTATGATTCCATAAAAGGCCTTAGCTACGTCGACAAAGTGGTAAACGTCACTCAAGAGCCGATTGGAAGGACACCGCGGAGCAACCCTGCTACGTATACCAAAGTTTTTGACGATATCCGGGCATTATTCGCGGAAACTCCAGAGGCGCGTGCGAAAGGCTTCGATAAAGGGCGTTTTTCCTTTAATGTCCCTGGAGGTCGATGCGAGAAGTGTCAAGGAGCGGGAGTCGTGGTGGTGCCTATGAACTTTCTCCCCGATGTTTATGTGAAGTGCGATGAATGCGAAGGCATGCGTTATAATCAAGAAACCCTCTCATGCTACTACAAAGGCAAAAATATCTACGATGTTTTGGAAATGCGGGTGGAAGAAGCAATGCGTTTTTTCGAAAATCGCCCGCAAGTCTTCCGCAAAATCAAAACGCTTTATGACGTTGGTCTTGGCTATTTGAAGCTTGGTCAACCGGCGACCACTCTCTCAGGGGGTGAAGCCCAACGCATTAAGTTGGCCTATGAACTTCAAAAGCGGCCGACGGGGAAAACGATCTATATTCTCGATGAACCGACGACTGGCCTTCATAGCGATGACATCAAACGGTTGATTAACGTTTTGCAAAGCCTTGTGAATCATGGCGACACCGTGATTGTCATTGAACATAATCTTGATGTCATCAAAGTCGCTGACTACATTATCGATTTAGGGCCGGAAGGTGGATATCGAGGCGGACGCGTTGTTTGCTCTGGCACGCCTGAAGAAGTGTCCGAAGTTAAAGAAAGCTATACCGGTCAATTTTTAAAGCCCATTTTAGAAAAAGGAAGGAAAGAATAGGAGGATTTCTCTATGAATGGCGGAAGCATTGCATGTTTGATTCTTGGTCTTTTGTTTTTAGGAGGAGGGATAGGGTATCTCATCTATTCTTTGAAAGGATTCGTGAAGAAAGTTTCTTTGAATTCGCTTGATAAGAAGAACGCTATGCTTTGGGGCCTTTTATGCGGCGCGATAGGAGCGGGGTTGCTTTTGCTTGTGGCCTCCTTGTTCCTAGGGAACTCTTCTTGGGAAAGCAAAGTCGCTTGGACGACGGGGCCTTATAAAGATAAACCCATCAATTATGCCTCTTCTTTAAGCTTGGCTTTGGTTGGGAGCATCCTTTTTGGTTTCTCTTTTAGCGCTTTGTGGACGGCTTTCTCTTTACGCTTCTACAAGACGAATCTCCAAGAAAAACCCTTAAAAGTCGTTAAGATTGTTCTCTATTCTGCGATACCATTCGCTCTTTTCTCAGCGCTTATCGCTTTAGAAGGCCTTGCGCCCTATTTTACTTATCCTTTAGTAAATGGCTTTTCGATCGACGGGAACGGCTTTCATTTTACTCGGCCAAATGGCTTTGAGGGCGCCTCGAAAGGCGGGCTTCATATCGCTTTTTACGCTTTGGTCATCCTTCTTGGGGTGGCGATTGCTTATTGGGTGAGCGACCATCGTTTTTATCAAAAATATCATAAACACGGCATTTTGGACGCTTTGGTTCTTGTGGCCTTTCCGGCAGGCGTTATTGGTGCCCGTATTTGGTATGTCGTTGGGAATTGGGACCGTGAATTCGCTGGCCAAGGCTGGAGCAAGCCCTTTGAGATTTGGAATGGCGGTTTGACGATCCTAGGTGGCGCTGCGGCCGGCGTTTTAGTAGGTTACCTTTTTTTGAGGGCGACGAAGAAATTCGTCGACATGCGTTTCGCGATTGACGCCATCGTGCCAACCGTCTTACTTGCTCAAGCGATGGGGCGACTTGGCAACTTCTTCAATCTTGAGGTTTATGGTCAAGAAACGCTTGCCAGTTCTTGGAATTGGTTACCGAGTTGGATTGTGACGAATATGAGCTTTAAAAATGGCGGTGGCGCTTTAGCGACAGGCTTCATCAACGTGCCTCTTTTCTTTGTCGAAGCGATTATGAACGTCTTTGGTTATTTCCTTATCGCTTATGGCGTTGGAAAAGGCTTAAAAAAATGGACTGCTCCCGGAGATTTGTGCGGCTCTTATTTCCTTTGGTATGGCCTTGTTCGGATTGTGATGGAGCCGATGCGAAACGCTAATTTCAACATGGGAACGGACAATGCCTGGAGCATTTGCAATTCTTTGGCCTATATTTTGATTGGCTTAGGCCTTATTGCCGTTTTCCATTTGAGCGATCTTTATAAGAAAAATAAAAAATCCCTGCATTTCCCAGTTATTGGCATGGGCCTTTTGCTTCCTTGTTTCTTTTTCCCCTTCCTTTCTTCGATAAATGTGTCCGGTGCCAAAGACGGTACGGGGACCACGAATGTTTTTGGTGGATTTGAAATTATCTTTGGAAGAAGCCCCTTCTATATGGCTTCATATATTCTTCTTATCTTGGCTTTTCTTGCCTACGGGGTGTGGTTTATTCTGAAGATTTTGAGAATAGAGAAAGATTGGATTGCCGGTCTTATCGGAAGCGCTTTATCGCTTTTGGTCGGTATCTTCTTCTTCGCTGGCAAGTCTACCTGCGACTTAGGGGAAATAGGTTCTTCCTATATCAATCTCTCATATGGGTTCGTGCTTGTAGCGCTTTTTGCGATATTGGCTGCTCTCTTGTCGATTTTGCCATTCCTTTCCGATTGGATGGGCAAAAAGAATATGGAAAGGGCCGCCAAAGAACAGGCGGAAGAGAGAAAGAATGCCTAAGCTTGCTTTATTCGACATGGATGGAACGCTTATCGATAGCGATCTCATGATTGTGGATATTTGGCGCGACCTCTACGCCCATTTTCGCCCTGGATATAGGCCTCACCTTAAGGAGATGCTTGCTTTTAGTGGCCCTCCTTTAAGCGATTCTTTGGAAAAAGAGTTTCCGAATATCGCGCTTGGTGAAACGCTCTCTTTTTATAAGGAAAATGTTCGCAAATACTATGAAGCGACGATTGTGGCTTTCCCTGGGATGCGCGCTATGTTAGAAAAATTTAAAAAGAACGGCTATTTGCTTGGTGTGGTAACCAACAAAGCGCGTGATTTTGCTTTTCTTTCTTTGAAAATATGTGGCCTTGAAAACCTTTTTGACGTCGTCATTGGCGATGAAGACGTTAAGCATAGCAAGCCCGATCCGGAAGGCATTTATAATGCCATGGAAAGAGTCGGGATAACTCGAAAAGAAGATGTTTTCTATGTTGGAGACACCGTTTTCGATTTTAAAGCGGCCCTAAACGCTCGTGTGAAATTTTATTTGGCCAATTGGGCGTGCCGCTTCATTCCGGAAGGCGTTTCGGATGACGAGGTTTTAAAGACATGCGATGATTTGCTTAGGAAAAGAGGGATCCTATGAGCGAATTTGATACGATTGTCATTGGCGCAGGCCCTGCTGGAATAGGCGCTATAACGTATTTAAAACGAGCCAATGTTCATTTTCTTTGGCTCGAAAAAGGGGCGCCTGGCGGAAAGCTCATCAATATTCATGAGATAGCGAATTGCCCAGGCTTCGAAGCGCAAGACGGTTTCTCCCTTTCCTTGAAACTCCTCGCTCCTCTTGGCGTTTCTCCCACGTTTGGGGACGTTCTTTCTCTTAAAAAGGAGGAGAACACATTTTTTGTCGAGACCAAGGAGAAGACCTATACTTCCAAAACCGTTCTTTTGGCGACGGGCCTAAGCAACACCCCTAAGATTCCTGGAGAAAAAGATCTTCTTGGGCATGGCGTTTCTTATTGTGCAACCTGCGATGGTCCTTTTTATAGGGGGAAGGTGGTGGCTCTTAATGGCGAAGACGAGAAGGCGTATGAGGAAGCGCTCTATCTTTCTTTCATCGTGCAAGAGCTCCATCTGTTCTACCCCTCTTCTCATTTTTGCAATGAAGAAGTTCTTAAAGAAAAAGGAAACGTTTTCTTTCACCCGTCTTCGGAAATTCTAAGAGTCTTAAGCGAAGAGGGCGCTAAGAAAGTTGGATCTCTCCTCTATCGCGAAGGGAAAATTGAAAAAACGATGCAAATTTCCGCTTTATTCCCACTTATGGGAGAAGGAACAGATACTTTCTTCTTACGCTATCCTCCTCTTAAGACCGAAAGAGGATTCTTAGTGACAAACGATTCTATGGAAACGAGCGTCCCAGGACTTTTTGCCGCTGGCGATATCGTAAAGAAAAGGTTGAGACAAGTTGTCACGGCTCTTTCGGATGGAGCAATCGGGAGCAGTGGCATTATTTCATATCTAAGGAGCCATAAGGAGTAAGGCATGCTTGAATCGCCGATTTCTTTTACCGAACTCGTCAAAGAAGAAAGCTCTAAAGCGGATCGTCTCGATTCCGAGAAGAGAGCCTTTTTAAGCGCCTTTATTCGCATGAATGGCTACTTGCAACTTCGAGACAACAAAAATGGCCTTGAAGTGACAAGCGAAAATAGCGCGATTGCCAAAGTCGTTTATCGCTATCTCAAGGATCTTTATGGCATTCGCGCTCGCTTCGCTTATACGAGAAGCGCCGGCTTCCTTAAAAGAATCGTTTATCACGTCATAGTCGATAGCGATGCCGAGGATATTTTGAATGATTTGGAAATCGATTTCTTTTTTCCTCTCGATCCCAAAAACGTGATTGCGACCCCTGAGCAACTCGCTTCCTTTTTCGCCGGCGCTTTTTTGGCTGGAGGTTCGGTCAATAGTCCCCAAAGCACGTCTTATCATTTAGAGATTTCCTGTAAGGAGGAGGGCTTTGCGAGGTTTTTGCTAAAGCAGCTTTTGCGATATCCCCCTCACCCTTTTCATGTCAAGCTTCTCTTGCGGAGGAAGAAATATGTGGTCTATCTCAAAAGGAGCGATGAAATAAGTGACTTTCTGATTCTTTTGGGCGCAAAGGAAAATTGTTTGAAGTTTGAGGACGTGCGCGTTTCAAGGGATTTTGCAAGCATCGGAAATCGACTTGCCAATCTCGACAGCGCGAATTACCAAAAAAGCCAAAAAGCGGGGGAGAGACAAATCGAAGAAATTCACTATTTCCTTGCAAAAGTGGGCTGGAATGGCATCGATAATCCTAAGCTAAAAGCCCTTATGAGGCTTCGTCTTGACCACCAAGACGCCACTCTTGAGGAATTGGCTAAGCTTCTTTCCGAAGAATTGAACACGACCATCAGCAAATCCAATGTGAATCACTTGTTCCGTAACCTCGATTACGAATATCGAAAGGCAAAAAGAAATGGCGACGAAAGAAAAAGATGAAGCCGTCTTAATTCTATTAGGTAAAAGGATTGTCTTTTTAAGGAAGAAAAAAGGCTATTCCCAACTCACTCTTTCCTTTTTGGCGGATGTTTCCAAAACCTACCTTTCGGATGTGGAAAGAGGAAGCCGGAATCCGAGCGTTTCCACTCTTTCCCGTATTGCCAAAGCGTTGGAGGTTAATTTAGAAGAACTATTCGAAGGAGTGGGGGAGTATCGTTTTCTTTCCGAAAGCAAGCTTGTGAGGGGAGCAAACACCATTTCGCAAAACAGGAAATAACTCACAAAATCTTCATTAACGGCTGTTTTATTTCGATAAAGCGGTTTTTCTTTTCCCTAAGGAAAAAAGGTTTGTATAATGGTGTCGGTTTAATTAGGAGGAATTAGCTTCACATGTCAATTAAACTAGCTATTAACGGATTCGGCCGCATCGGCCGTCTTGCGTTCCGCCGCGCTTACGAAAGCGGCGAATTTGAAGTCGTTGCGATTAACGACCTCGTCGATGCCAAAACCTTGGCCTATCTTCTCAAGTACGACACCACTCACAGAACCTGGATGCCAAATGAGATCAGTGCCATCGTCAAGAAAGACGAAGCGGGAAACATCGTTGAAAACGAGCTTGTTTTCAAAGGAAAGAAAATTCCAGTTCTCGGCAAAAAAGATCCACACGACCTCAAATGGGGCGAATATGGTGTCGATGTTGTTTTGGAGTGCACTGGTCGTCTTAAGACCAAAGAAGATGGACAAGTCCATTTGAACAATGGCGCCAAAGGCGTCATCATCAGCGCTCCATCTTCGAGCAAAGATATCCCGACCTATGTCTATGGGGTTAACACCGATAAGCTAACCGCCGATCAAAAGATCATTTCCGGTGCGAGCTGCACGACCAACTGCTTAGCTCCAGTCATGCATGTTCTCATGGAGAAGTTCGGTGTGAAGGGCGGTTATATGACAACCGTTCACGCCTATACCAACGACCAAACGATTCTTGACCTTGCCAAAGGCAATCTCCGTCGTGGCCGTGCGGCGGCTGCCAACATCGTTCCAACGAGCACTGGCGCTGCTAAGGCTATTGGCGCTGTTATCCCAGAACTTAAGGGGAAACTCGATGGCGTTGCGATCCGTGTCCCAGTGACCGATGGCTCGCTCGTCGATCTTTCCATCCAACTCGAGAAAGAGACCACTGCCGAAGAAATCAATGCTGCCATGAAGGCGGCTTCCGAAGGCGAACTCAAGGGCGTTCTTGGCTATACCGAAGACGAAATCGTCTCCAGCGATATCCTTGGCCGTACCGAAGGTTCCATCTTCGATGCCACCCAAACGATGGTTCGCACGATGCCAGATGGCACCCAATGGGTCAAAGTCTTTAGCTGGTACGACAACGAATATAGCTTCACTTGCCAATATGTCCGCCTTGCTGGGCTTTATGGCAAGATCCTGGCGAAGTAATTCGCTTTAAGCCTTCCTAAAGAAGCGTCCTTCGGGGCGCTTTTTTTGTTTCTCGGAAGAAGTCTTTGTACCGATATGTCGGTATTCTTTTCCATATTACTTTTTTTGCCTCTTTTTAGCGTATAATGATTCCGCAAGGAGTGTAAAAATGCTAACTGTTAAAGATCTTAAAGACCTTAAAGGGAAACGCGTTTATGTCCGTGTGGACTTCAACGTTCCTCAAAAGGATGGTGTGATTCGCGATACGAATCGTATTCAAGCCGCTCTTCCGACCATCGAAGAGCTCGCTGGCAAAGGTGCTCGCCTTATTCTCATGAGCCATCTTGGCAAAATTAAATGGAAAGAACCTGATCCAGCTAAAATCGAAGCGATGAAAAAAGCCAATGATATGGCTCCAGTCGCCAAGGCTCTTCAGGAATTGGCTCCTCAATACCATGTTTCTTTTTGTCCTGCCACACGTGGCGAAATCCTTAAGAAAGCGGTAGACGAACTCAAAGATGGCGATATCTTGCTCGTCCAAAATACTCGTTACGAAAAAGGCGAAGAAAAGAATGACCCTGAACTCGCCAAAGAATGGGCTTCTCTCGCTGACGTGTTCGTGATGGACGCTTTCGGCTCGGCGCACCGCGCCCATGCTTCAACGGTTGGTGTTCCAAGCGTTTTGAAAGCGGAAGGCAAACCCGTCGCCCTTGGCTATTTGATGCTTAAAGAAGTCGAGAATCTTAGCCGTTGCGTCGAAGTGGCTGATTCCGATCGTCCTTATGTTGCCATCCTTGGCGGTTTCAAAGTGAGCGATAAGATCAAAGTCATCGATTCCCTTCTTAAAAAATGCGATTACGTTCTTATTGGTGGAGCCATGACCTATACCTTCAAAAAGGCTATGGGCATGCGTGTTGGCAATTCTCCAGTGGAACTTGATCAACTTGACTACGCTCGTAAATGTTTAGCGGAATCGAATGGACGCCTTATCGTTCCAGATGACGCTGTTATTACCGATAGTTTTGAAGAAAAGCCGGGTCGTCAAATTAAAGTCGTGAATACCGAAGTCGAACATGGCGAAGGCATTCCCGATGGCTTTGAAGGCTGCGATATCGGTCCAAAGACCATTGCTTTCTATGAGAGTGTCATCGCTAAGGCCAAGATGGTTTTCTGGAATGGCCCAGTTGGCGTCTTCGAGCAAAAAGATTTCCAAAATGGAACCATTGCAATTTGTAAGGCCATTGCCGCTCTTAAAGGCAAAGCTTTCACTGTTTGTGGCGGTGGCGATAGCGCTTCGGCCGTCAAACAATTCGGCTATAAGAAAGAATTCAGCCATGTTTCGACCGGTGGCGGTGCTTCCTTGGAGATGATCGAAAACGATGGCCATCTCCCAGGCGTTGATGTTCTTCGCTAAGAGGTGAATTTATGCGTAAGAAGCTCCTTTTAGGGAATTGGAAAATGAATAAGACCCCAAGCGAGGCGAAAGCCTTCGCTTTGGGCGCGACCGATATGATCGAATTTGCCTCTTCCCATGGCATTGATGTCGGGGTAGCTCCCACTTTCGTTTGTCTTGAAACAGTCAAGGCCAATATCGATAAAAAATGCATTGTTGCCGCGCAAAACGTCAATGAACACGATCATGGCGCCTTCACTGGCGAAGTGTCCATTCCAATGCTTAAGGAAATCGGCATCGATTGGGTCATTCTTGGACACTCTGAACGCCGCGCTTACAATGGCGAAACTTCGAAAGCATGCAATCTTAAAATCAAAGCTTTACTCGCCAACAATATGACGCCAGTCTATTGTTGCGGCGAGTCGCTTGAAACCTTTGAAAAAGGCAAAACTGCTTCTTTTGTAGGTGAACAAATCCGCGAAGGACTCGCTGACTTAACGCCTCTCGATGCGAAGAAAGTCGTCATTGCCTATGAACCTATTT
>DJRQ01000048.1 GCA_002440125.1 Caryophanales bacterium UBA6356
GCAAACAAAATCCGGTGGTCCTGAGCTTACTCCACCGGATTTTTTGTATAGAAGCATTACGTTTCCAATATCGCTACACACGAAGGAAAAATTTTGAGCCAAGTGTAGGATGCGCTTCTCGTGCAACGCGGGTGTTTTCTAAGGTTTCCGCTATACTGCGACATTTGTGATGGCGCTTCAAAGCAAGCTTCTTCAACTTTTAGCCGGCCATAAATTCTTCCTTTTACAATCTGATTTTTCGTCCACGCCCATCTCTTATTAAGCAAAATTACATTCGTATTTTGTGTGTTAAAACACATGTGTTACAATATCAGCTATTGATGAGGTAATTGCATGGATAAATTGATGAAGAAAACGAACCGTCTTTCCTGGCTGATGTTTTTACTGCCGCTTCTTGGAATCGCCGCTCTTGTGATATCGCTTTTCCTGATGAAGGGGCCAAGTGGAAGCTATCGCTCCAATGGTGGTTATTATTTCAATTTCCAAGAAAGTGAACAAATAATTCTCGTATCTGAAAGCGATTTGGGTAAAAAACTAGCTTTAACGGAAGACGGCAGCTTGTCTTATAGCACTTATTCCGGAAGGAAGAATAACGAACCTTTTTACACTTCCAATACGAAATACACCCGTTTAAGCGGAGAGGATGGTAACTTCGTCGGATCCTGGATAGGACGAGATGGAATGAGGCTTGTGATTACCGAAGAAACAATCTCTCAATATGATGAAGCTGCGTCAAAGAAATTTGAATATAGCTATCTCCTCGTCGAAAATCAGACCCTCTATGCAATAACAAATCACAACTTTTATGGAACGTTAAAGGGGCATGAGACCTCTTTAAATGTTTCCTTTGTTGATCCTGAGAATCAGAAAAATCAAATAATCACTGTAAAAACCACTTCTTTTGCCAAAACAAATGGGATCTTTGGCACTTATGTCTATCAAAATGATGAGGTTTCCTACCTTTTCACCATCAACGAAGACGGAAGCTATTCGGCCGTTTTTGCAACAATGGAATCTGGCTTCAATAGCGCAACCAGCGTCATATTAGGGGCTAGCGTCGCCGCACTCGCTTTAGGAGAAGTTGTTTTCTTGATCATGCGGTTATCGACCGCTCGTATCAAAAAAGACTATAAGGTCCGAAGGAAGAACATGGCTTCTGACATTATTCTCTTGGTCGCTTCTATTCTAGCAATCGCCATCGGAAGCGTTGCTCTTTGCTCCTCGAAATTCTATGGTCTTCCCTTCTCTTTCACCTTATTCAAAGCGATGGGATTATCGACCTCTCTTCTCATAACTTCCATTGCTCTTTCCGTTATCTTCCTAGGCGTTTTGATTTTATTCATTATAAATGCTAGAAGTTCGAAGCCCCTCTTAGATGAAAGGAAGGCTGTTGTAGCTGAGAAGAAGGAGCAAAAGGCAGAAGCGAAGGCTATTTTAGCAGTTAAAAAGCAGGAAACTTCCGACAAAAAGAAAGCGGAAGATGAAGAAAAGGCTAGAATCAAAGCCGAGCAAACCGCCAAAATCAAAGAAGAAAAACGCATCGAAAACGAAGCGAAAGCCAAAGAAAAACAAGAGTTAGACGAAAAAAGGAGAGCAAAATTCAAAGCGGCAATCAGCAAAAAGACAAAAGCCGTTCGTTTTTTCTTTGCGTCTCAAAAAGAAAAGAATACGACAAGACCATATTTCATAATCATTCCATCGTTTTTAGCGCTTCTCTTTTTGCTTTTCCTTCTGCCTTGTCAAAGAAATGAAGGCTTTTACGTTGTCCTTTCTGTTATTTGTCTCTCCTCCGTCTTTGCCATTCTTTCCGCCGTCATCCGAGCTAAAGCGGGTCTTTTCTTCAAAATAATGAGTTTCATCCTGTTCGCCTATCTATCGCTCTGCAACATTGATCTCCTCAATAGCATGGATATTTACGGACCATTCCTTGCCGTCTTGTCTTCGGCTTTCTCCATTATGTTGCTTCTTTTGATCGCCCTTACCATCGTCTGGCGAAAGAACGCAAAAAGAGCCAACAGGGCCCACATCATTTGCTTAGGTATCGCACTCGCTTTTTTAATGATTCTTACCTATTTCCATCCAATGAACCAATTTGGTGTAGTATTAAATCCACTCACCCATAACCCTTACAGCAGATATAAGCTTTTTGGAGATAATGTCGGCGCCTATCTCGGCTTCTTTATTCCTCATTTTTTCCTCATCCTTCTTTCGTTCCCATTCTTGGATTTTGCGCTAACCACCCCACTCACGCCTTATGAAATGGAAAAAATAAAGGAAAGGAAGGAAAAGCGTCGTTTCGACAGCACAGGCGATGAAGCCTACGACAACATGGTCAAGGAAATGGCCTACGCGATGGATGCAAAGGATTTCGAAAAAGCGAAAGCGGTCCAAGTAGAACTAGAAAAATACGAGGAAGAACACCACATGAAGAAACCAAGTTATTTTGATGGCGGCCTCCTTCAACTTATTGGTTGGCGCTTGTTGGGCGGAATCATAACTTCCATAACCTTTGGATTCGCCGCCCCATGGGCCGTTGTAATGATTAAAAAGTGGGAAATGAAACACACCGTCATTAATGGCAAAAGGCTTCATTTTGACGGATATGGCGGTCAGCTCTTTGGCAAATACATTGTTTGGATTCTATTGACCTTTATCACTTTCGGCATCTATTCCCTATGGCTTGCGATCAAAATGAAGAAATGGGTCGTTAAGCACACTCTTCTATGTTCCAATGACGAGGCGAAAGAATTAGAAGCGCTCGAAGAAGAGCTAAAACAAGAGAAAAAGAATAATAACGCCATCCGCGTCGAAGAACTCACCAAGCAAATTGATGCCTATCGTAACAGCCATAAAATTAGTGGCGATAGCAAGTTCGATAGTGGCCTCCTAGGACTCATCGGTCATAACATCTTAAGCATCTTAATCATCGCCTTCTCATTCGGCATAGCCACCCCATTTGCCGTTTGCATCAAGCAAAGCTGGGAAACAAAGCACACCATTATCAATGGCAAGCGCTTGACGTTCAAAGGAAAAGGGACAAATCTCTTGGGGAAATTCGTTCTTTGGATTCTCCTATCCGTCGTCACTTTTGGCATCTATCTTCTTTGGATAAGCATCAAAATGAAGAAATGGGTTATAAAAAACACCGACTTCATCGATTAACACAGAACTAGATAAAACAAAAAATCAGCGTTTCCATCCAATTCTCTCATCGGAAGGAAGGACGCTGTTTTTTATTTTATTCAATAGGAATCCGGACGGGCGAGCTCTTTGTTGGTGCCAGTTTTATTGCTCACACACGCAAAGTTCTTTGAGAAGAAAGTGTAGGTATAGGAATCCATGCCATCGGCATAATCGAAAGTGAGCTTTCCTGTCGACTCATCATATTTGGCATTTTTCGTTTCGACAGTGACGATTGTCGTTTCCCCGAGCCTACTCTCATCGATTTCCAATTCGATAGAAAGAGGATTGGAAATAGTAAGCGAATAATCGTTTTCGTCGTTATAAGAGTTAAAAGTCCATTTCCCGACAATATCCTTTAGTTCTGGAACGGAATCCGCTTTCTTGTCCATATGGAGATAGAACTTATTGGTGACATATTCGGAATCGCGAAGCGTAAGATAATCGCCATAAACGCCACCCAGAGTTCCCTCCAAGACACGGTCTTTCCAATTGAGCGAGAAGGTGTTGGCATCCTTCGATTCTTTTACCGTCACTTTTTCGCCATCTAAGGTGATATCGTCTATGCTCTTAATCACCAATTGATGAAGAACGTTATCGATTCCTTCGCAATCAGCAAAGTTATAGCCATAGTATGTTCCGGCATAGGAAGAGAAGTCGAAACTGGAACTTGGCTTAGCTCCTTCCGAGAAATCGTAGTTAATGGAGGTACTATTGACTTTCGAAATTTTTATTTCGTCTTTCTCGCGATAAGTCGCTCCTTTTTCGTCACTCCGATAAACGTAGTAGGTATAGCCTTTCAAATTCTTTCCACCATCCGTCTCGAAAATGAGTTCATCGCAACTTAAGCCTGTGTAGCCAACTCCTTCGACAAGCATTCCTTCTTCCGTCTTTTCAACGAGCGTCCCGGCGATCTCCTTCGCAAGCTCAG
>DJRQ01000049.1 GCA_002440125.1 Caryophanales bacterium UBA6356
AGAACTCAATAAAGGAGGTGTTAAAAACAGGTGAGAACGATATAATAAGGGTCGGTTTTAAAGCATGAAAGGCAACAAAAAACTTTATTCATCTCTTTTCTTCCTGGCAATTCTCTTCCTCGCCTTGCTTTTGCTTCTTTTGGGGAGTTTTTGGGATTTGCCCATTGCTAAAGGGATGTTTCAAAAAATAGGAGACGCCGGCCCATTCCTTTCGCCGATTGTGTCTTTGCCTGGCTATATCCTTTTTGCCTTAAGCGGAGCCATGCTTGTTTCTTCGTTTTCCTTATCGAATAAACCAATAATTCAAAAAATACTCATCAAAAGCCCAATATTTTTGACGCCAATCATTTCTGGCCTTCTTTATGGCTACTTCTCTTTGACGAACTTTCTTTCGCTTCCACTCGCCCTATTGGTGGGCCTATTCGTTATGGGCCTCCTCCAAGCCTTATGGCTTTGGGTCGAGAACAAAAACGGTAAAAGGAATCTCGTAAAAGAAGCGATCGCGATCATTTCTTCTTTTGCAATCGTCGTCTTGCTTGTGTGGATATTGAACGAGGAAATCATCCGTTATAGCTATAAAGCCATCATTTCACAAAATAACAACGAGTCTCTTTTTGCCAATTGGTGGGCTTTGGAAGGAAAAGATCCAGAGGTTCTTAAGGAAATCGCAATAAGCCCTTCCCTCAGAAAAGGAGGCCCTTCGCTGGATTCCGCTTTAAGCGCATTTGCCCTCTTTTTGCCTTTTATTCTCCCTGAGGGAGTTAAAGAGAAAACATGGATCAGTTATCTTGTTATTGCCTTTTTTGCTTTTCTCGGCGTTTTCATCGAACTTAGCGTCGGGCAGTATTTCTTAAGCGCCATCGCCTGGGGGCTTGGAATAGGCGGCACAATTAGCGGCCTCATCCTCTTCTTCATCGAATATCCCTCCTTGGGCATCCAAGAAAAAGGGTGCGCAAAAAAAGAGAAAAGGAGATTTCCGATAGATACTAAAGAAGCTGCTTCGAGAACGCTTCGGCTAAGGAAAGAAAACGCCCTTCGTCTTCAAAGAAAGCGAAAAAGAAGCCGAAACCGAAAGAAAAATATTATCATCTTGAAAAGCTTAGATGAGGAAAGCGACGCTCTTTCCACAAAAAGGAGTCTACGATGAAAAGGAAAGGGATGAGTTTTGCCCTTCCTTTGCGCTTTCCAAAGAAAAAAGGGAAGCGAATTTTTGAGGTGGATTTTTTAAGGGGTGTAGCTATTTTCCTCATGGTCATCATCCACGCTTGCTATTCTTTAGGCTATGGCATCGATGTTTTCTTTGTCTTGCCAAAGGATTGCCCCGAATGGATAAAGCAAAGTCAGGGTTTTTTTAAGTTCATCTTCTTTGCTATCACGCAACCAGATGGTGCGAAATCCATGGTTTTTAGCCCCTATGGTTATAACCTCAACACGAACCTTTTCTGCCTAGAGGCTTTTTTTGCCGGAGCTTTCATGTTTCTAAGCGGCATTTCCTGTTCCTTTTCCCAATCCAATGCCAAACGAGCGATTGGCTTAGCCTATGTTTCCGCGCTAATGACAATTCTCTTCGAAACGCTTTCCGCCTTTATGGGCATTAATTTCCATATTTGGCTCGGTATCCTCCATTCTTTGGCCTTTGCTCTTATCGTTTATTCCATCTTCGACCATTTCTTCCAAGAATGGTGGCAACACCTTCTTTTCGTCCTCCCTTTGACTGCCATCAATTTCTTCACGATGCTTAAAGCGTACCCCAATAACAAAATGCTTATCCTCAATCCATACGCCGCCAAAAATGTTTTTGATTGGTTTAGCAATGTATCGGGATTGTTGGTAGGCCGCTTCCGTTATGGTGACGATTATTTTCCCCCTTTCCTCATAACCCTTGTCGTCTTTTTAGGCGGCATTGTCGGAAAGACCCTTTATAAGAACAAGAAATCCCTATTGCCCGAGGACTTCCCCACCGCTTGGGCCAAACCCATCATCTTCATCGGAAAGCATACGCTTATCATCTACTTAAGCCACCAAGTCATCATTTATATCATTCTCGCTTTGGTGCTTTTGCCAATGGGCGCCAGGATCCGTGGGTTTTAGGAGGAATTATGGCAGAATCACTTTACGATCAATTCTTTGAGGTCGTCAAAAAATACCCGAAATACACCGCCATCCGTTTTGAAAAGAAGAAATGGAGCTATAAAAAGACCGATAAGCTCATTTTGGAGTGCGAGCGAAAGCTTACTTCGCTAGGCATCAAAAAAGGCGACGTTTTAACAGTCGCCCTCCCCAATTGCCCATATAGCATTTTTCTTTTTTACGCCATCAACAAAAAAGGCGCTATTTCCTATAACATCCATCCTTTAACACCCAGCGAAACGATTGAGGAAATGATGGATAAGGTTTCTTCGAAAACGCTTATTTGCCTTTCTTTGAACGCCAAGGAAGCGTCGGAAAAACTGGCCCAAGACAAAAAAATCATAACAATAAACCCCTATCTAGGAGCCTCGCCTCTCAAAAGGGCGTTTGTGCGTTGCAAGGCCAAGAAATGCTCAAGGGCAACGAACTTTGCTTTCGTTAAAAAAGCCAAGAAAATTGAGCCTATCATCATTAACAAAGAAGACGATGCCGTTTATCTTAATACAGGAGGGACAAACGGAGCCCCCAAAGTCGTCCGCATGTCCAATAGAGCCATAAATCACGTCGGCGCCAATAGCTATCAACTTATTGGCGGCCCTTATCAATCGATACGAATCTTAACAGCCATTCCCCTTTTCCATGTCTTCGGATTGGAGATGGGTGTCCACACCCCCCTTTCTTTCGGCGGCCAAAGCGTGCTCATGCTTCGCTTCCACACCAAGGAGGCCATTGCCCATATGAGAAGCGGCCGGAGCACGGTGCTACTAGGAGTTCCTTCTTTGTATAACGCCCTATTGTCCAGGGATTCTTTCTATGGAAAACACCTAAGAAAACAAGTCACTGCCTTTATAGGGGGCGACACAGTGCCAGAATCTCTCCTAAATCGTTGGAACCAAGCGATGGTCAAGTACGGTTCGGATGCAAGGCTCTATGAAGGCTATGGCTTAACGGAGGCAGGAGTCGCGATTGTGAGCACCAAAGGGCGAAGCAAGAAAGGTTCGATTGGTACGCCACTACCTGGCATAAAAGTCAAAATTCTCGACATCGAAACCCATAAAGAGGTTGAGAATGGGAAATTGGGTGAAATCGCTATCGGTGGCCCCAGCGTCATGAGCGGCTATTTCAAAGACGATAAGCTCAATAAAGAAGATCTTATCGATATCGATGGAGTTCGCTACTTTTTGACGAAGGATTATGGCTATTGCGACAAAGACGGCTATGGCTACTTCAAGCAAAGAATGCGGCGAATCGTCAAAATCAATGGCGAAACCCTTTGCCCAAGCGATGTCGAAGATGCCGTTTTGACGCTAGAAGATGTCTTTGATGCCTATTGCTATGGCGTGCCCAATAAGCGCAAGGGAGCAGCTTTCCGATTGATTGTCGTGAAACGCGATGGCGATCACCCAAAAACGGAAGAGCAAGTCAAAGAGCTCATCAACGAAAAGATAAACTCCTTGTTGCCTCCAAGCTACTTACCCGAAAAAATCTTTTTCGTTTCCCGTTTGCCACGCACTCCTATCGGCAAAGTCGATTCCAAAGAAATCGAAAAAAATCCGCAATACTTCAATTAATGACGTTTCATCATCGAATAAAGAGCCTCGAAATCGGAAGAGAGAGGATAGAGGGGTATATCCTCTTCTTTTATCCAAAAGACCCTTCCTTCTCGGCTTGATTTGAGTTCGCCTTCAAAGGATTTGCTTTTGAAAAGAAGAGAAAGATGGCGGGTGGAATCTTTCACGATGTTCCATTCGAAATAACCGCAAGGCTCTAAATCAAAGACGTCATATCCCGTTTCTTCTTTCATCTCGCGCGAAACGCTTTCGAGAATGGATTCGTCTTTTTCGACATGTCCTCCAGGAAAAGTAAGTCCTGGCCAATCCTTCTTCTCGCGCATCTCGACCAAGAATGATCCATCGTCTTTATAGAGCATACAAAGGTTCGTCAATATGATTTTCGCTTCTTTTCCCATCTTTCCAATAATACGCTGTCTCTTTTCTCGAAAGAACAATAGAATGTCTACATGCGTTATTTTTTAAAAGAAGAGGAAAAGAAAGAATTTCTTAAGATATGGAAGGCTTTCGAAAAAACATTGCAAGAATCCTCCTATTGGAATGAAGTTCTCGAACAAAGAATTCCGAAGAGAAGATGGCTCAAAAAAGCAAAAGCCTTAGATCCCTCTTTTTATGAAGAAGACCCCTATTTCAAAAACGTCACACCATTGGCGGCAAACCGAGGGACATTAAGTCTTTCCTACCAAAGCTACAAAAAGGAACAAGGCTTCGTTTATGACGAAATCCAATTCGATCCCGATACTTACGAAGAAAAGACGCCCTTTGGCTATTTCGAAAAGCCTTTCCGTTTTCTTGCCCTTATAAAAAACGGGCAAACCTGGATGAGCGTCATCCCTCACGAAATGAACACCATGCGGAAATCCATCGAAGAAGCGCAGGGGAAAGTCTTGGTGCTAGGATTGGGTTTAGGCTACTATCCTTATTCCCTCCTTCTAAAAGAAAACATATCCACAGTGACAGTCGTCGAATATGATTCGGAAATCATCTCCCTTTTTGAGAAAAGCCTTGAGCCCTTCTTTCCTTGCTCCCAAAAGCTAAACCTCGTTAAGGAAGACGCTTTCCATTATTTGGCCAAGGAAAGAAACTTCGACTATTGTTTTGCGGATTTGTGGCACATGCCAAAAGATGGATTACCAATGTATTTGAAGCTCAGGAAATTAGAGAAGATTCAAGGGAGGACCGTCTTTCGCTACTGGATTGAAAATTCTATGTTGGCTCTCCTTCGAAGAGCTTTGATTGTTCTTATTTACGAAGAGCTTTTTGAGGGAAAAAGGGATGAAAGCTATCTTTTTAGCGAAACCTTTGACGACGGCCTCATTAATAGCCTCCACTTCCTCTTAAAAGATGTTTCCATAAAAAATATGGCCGATTTGAGGCGATATTTGGATATTGGTGGCTTAAGAATGATTGCGGAATCACTTACGCTCGAAGCGTAGGAAGTTCACTTCGGAATGCTTTTCGAAATAGTTTTGGGCATAAGAGCAAAGAGGATCCAAAAGAAAGCTCTCTTTCTTAGCCTTACGAAGCAATTGCTCCATTAATTCATTGGCAATCCCTTGTCCGCGAAGCGACTCATCAACGAAAGTATGCGTAATCGCGTGAACGTTTGGCAAGGCTTTGGGGAAATCGATTTCAGCTAGGACCTTGCCGTCCTCTTGGAGAGTGATTTTCTCCTCTTCGATTTTATAGCTTCTCATAATTTGAAAACTCCATGGCCATAATGGGCTTGATGCCGCTATTCATGAGTTTCATCAAGCGTTTCACAATCTTTTGGGGATCCTCTCGCATATCCCCTTTAATCCAGTTGAGGATAATACCGGCGAGGGCATATTTATAAAAGTCAGCCGCAAAGCGCTTCTCCTCTTCGCTATAAGAAGCGCTTTCCGAAGAGGCATTTACGGCTTGAAGAAGAGAAGGAAGCAAAAGGCGATACACATATTCTTGAAGGATCTCAAGGCTCACGCTGTGATAGATATTCAAGATAAATTTCTTATCTTGCAACATGAGGCCGAAAAGGGCCATAAAGCCTTCTTCCCAAGAGCCATTCTTGTCTTTAAAGTCGCAAAAGGCAACACGGGCATCTTGGGCAATGGTCCAACCAACCAAATCAGCCACGTCGTGGAAATGATAATAAAAGGTTTGGCGATTCACGCCGCACTCTTTGGCAATATCGTTCACCGTCACACGATTGATAGGCTTCTCAAGCAAGATGTTTTTTAAAGCGTGAGCCAAAGCTTGTTTTGTTAAGGCACTCATATCGACTTTATTCTAACAAGGAAGAGGGCGTGAGTGGATATCGTTTTTTCCTTAGAGAATGAAAAATCCTTCTGAATTAAAAAATCGATGCTCGTACATCGATTGCATGGTTACTACTGTGTATGATTACCTATATTGATACAATTTGCGTACACCCTTAAAAAGTGCGTACATTTCATTCAAAATGCGTACAGCTGAATAAAAGAAAAAACCTCCCAGCAAGTAGGAGGTCTGTAACTGTTTCCGTTACCGAATGTGCGCTAGCCTTTTAACGTGGTCCTAGGCACTACGCTGTCCACGAGCCAATCTCACGAGTGAATAATAGTCTATGACCATAAGCATTCTAGACTGCTTATATAAATTGTACCATAAAAGGTATAAAAATGCCATCTTTTTAAACTGCGATTTCCTAGCTCATTTTGTAATAAATACTCATCTTTGTTACATTACATATCTCTGTAATCTAACGTAAAAGTATGTTAAAACAACTACGCTTTATAACCACTAGCATTCATTTTCGAGTAAACTCGCTTTATGGCCTCAAGTCCAGTTTTCTCACCTAATTCGACAGATTTTCCATACATCTCTATTGCCTTTTTATAATCCTGGCAAACGCCAAAGCCATTCTCATAGCATATTCCAAGATTATAAAAACCAAGGCTAGATTTATATTCGTATGCAGCAGTCTTAAAGCATTTTGCAGCTTCCTTTTTATTTTCTTTTATGCCATTACCTTGTAGATAGCAAAGTCCGATATTGATAATCGCCTCGTTCTCTCCCCAATTGTACGCGTCGGTAAATAATTCAAAGGCTTTTTTATAAGCCGCTTCGGTTTTGACGGTATAGTAGTAATAAAGCCCCATTTGCAGGCACGCCGACGGGTTTTCGCCTTTAACGCTCTGTTTCAGCCAATGAAGTGCTTTATCTTTATCGGGTGTTACGCCGTAGTATCCGCAAGCGTACGCCATACCGAGATTATATTGTGCCGCGGAATTTCCGAGATTTGCGGCTTTTTTGAAAAGTCTTAGCGCTTTCTTTTCGTCCTTTTCAAGTCCGAGTTCGTCGCCGAGATACGCTTCCGCCATTCTTTCGATTGCGTCGGGGAAATTCATTTCCATCGCCATTTCGTAATATGCGAGTGCGTTTTCATAATCTTTCTTTTGCTCTTCGCAAATCGTTGCAATCGCCCAATAAACGCCGGCATCATTCAAATCGCACTGTGCAAAACAGTCAAGCGCGTCGTCATACTTGCCCTTTTGGTAATAGCAGTATCCTAAATCAAGCAACGCGTCGTTCTGACAAAGGTTCGCCGCTTTTTTTAGAAAATGAATATACTTCTTCTCGTCGGGTTCTACGCCGTACCAACCGTTTTCGTATACGCGAGCCTGCAAATAAAGGCTTTCCGGATCGTTGTGTTTTACGCCGTCCGCTAAATACGCCAACCCTTTTTTGTAGTCGTGCGGAACGAACTTGTCGTTGAGATAGACATATGCCAAATCGAAATTAAGAGAATAATCGCCGAGGCTCAATCCCTTTTCGTACCACTCTATGGCTTTGGGAACGTCTTTCAGTTCTTCATTGTTTAAGTAGATAAAGCCTATCTTTTTTGCAACCTCTATATCTCCGAGGTAAAAAGCACGCTCGTAGTATTTCAACGCGTTTTTAACGTTTTCAATATCGGAATCTTCAATCGGAGTGTTGAAATAATACAATTCACCGAGAG
>DJRQ01000026.1:0-132 GCA_002440125.1 Caryophanales bacterium UBA6356
TTGGCAAGCAAAACATTGAACGTTCCTCGCTTTTTATATTAGTTAACAAGGGATGTAAAACATTTGAGAAGCCTCGGGCATCCGACCTCACCGGCATCTTGCATCAGTTTCCTCTGCTTTTCAATCTCCACT
>DJRQ01000026.1:209-3183 GCA_002440125.1 Caryophanales bacterium UBA6356
CTACCGATTTTGTTTCGTATCATTTGAAATAGCAAAAATCAAAAAGAAATTGCAAGGAGGAATGGCTTTTTTCTAAACATCTTTTCTTAAGAAATATTTTTTTCTTCTTTCAAATCCGGTTTGTTTCCATTGAGAAGCTTTTTATAAAGCGAATCCATGAGGATGGCCCCTAATGGAGCGGTTACCAATATTGAGACGACGGCGGCAGTTAACACCAGCGTCCCGCAAGATAGCCCTTCAGAAAGAGCGATTCCTCCAATAGAGGCTTGGACGGTCGCCTTCGGCAAATAAGAAATGATGATGAACAGTTTTTCTTTCCAAGTGAATTTGGTGGCAATCAAACAAATTAGAACCCCTGCACTTCTAAAAATCAATGCGATAAGGATGAGTCCCAAAAGAACAGCTCCTTCTTTGGAAAAAGCATAATGAACGTCCGTAGCAATACCAACCAAAGCAAAAAGAAGCATCTCAAAACATTGCCATAATCCGTTATATGATTTTTGGATCTCTTTTGCCTCTTCTTTCTTGAAGGCACTCACAAGGAGAGCCATCACAATGATCGCCAGCAAAGAAGAGAGACTGAAATACGGTTTCAGTATGTTTTCCAAAGCGATCATCCCAAAAGATAATCCGAGCATAAAGATGATCTGAACGGTTTTCGTAAGTTTGAGGTATCCCATTGTCGAAAGCATTAAAAAACCCGCAGCAATCCCCAAAAGGATAGCACTTACAATCGAAATCGGAATTTGCGATATTCCCCAAACGTCAAAATTGGAAGACGCAAGGAGATTCTTAAAGGAATAGAAAAGGACAATCACAAAGATATCATCGCAAGAAGCGCCTGCAAGCACCACTTCTGGGACATGATGTTCTTTGCCATATCCGTCTTCTAGAAGTTGAATCATTCTCGGAGCGACGATAGCGGGAGAAACGGCCGCAAGCACCGATCCAAGAAGCAAGGCCTCCAAATAAGAAATCCCTAAGAGCAAAGGGGCGAATATGCAAATTCCCGCAATTTCAAAACAAGCGGGAAGGAAACACATCAAAATAGCGGGTCTCCCAATCTTCTTCAGATTCTTGATATCCAAAGACAATCCCGATCTCGTAAGGATGATAACCAAGGCGATTTGCCTTAGATAGGATGAGATGGACAATAGCGTCTCATCCACAACATTAAGCACTGAAGGTCCGATCAATATCCCGAGGACGATGTACCAAACAAGCTTTGGCAGACGCATTTTCTCAAAAAGAAAACCGCCAAGGATTCCTCCCCCGAAAATGATGAACAAAGATAAAAACAGATTCATAAATTCTCCCTTGCCATAGAAATAAAAGATGACCCCTATGACAAAATTAGCCATAGACGTCATCAGCTTTTTCTCGCGGTTCTCTATTTCTAGATGGGAGACATCATTCCCGAGACCAATTTTAGCACAAAAATGAAGTACGGAAGCAAAAAGAGAAAAAAGCCAAATATAGGAGCAAATAAGGGATTGGATTTACGGCCATTTCGATGTTTTCTTAAATGATTCGACGAAAAGATGCTTCTTAGGCATAGCGGAGACGCTCGAAACCATGAACGATATGGCATCTTTGAGGCCATGTTTCCTGCCATGCGACCATCGGCACCAAAAGAAATTCGCGCAGCCTTCCAGCTTGGCGAATCTGATTCCGTCACGGGATTTGAACAAACGCCTAAGTCAACTGCAAGAATTGCTCCTCGGCTTCATCTTGGCCTCGTCTTACTTTCCGCCAGGGGACGAATGGAGCCCCGTCTCCAGAACGTAGGGCAGGAAATTCCTCGCCTTTTCGCTCATAATGTCTTTGGCGTCTCCTTCCTCGCTTTTAAAAGAGAGAAAGAAACGATTACATCTTTGTTAGGAAAATTAAGCAATCGTATAGCGAATCACGATGGAGGTATTTTTGCTTGCGTATTGGTCGCTTTCATTAACAAGTTTGAAATAACCATTCCCCGTAGGAACGTTATAGGTGAAAACGTTGCCAGAGGCCGAAGGAGAGATGCTTGTGCCGGGGTTAGTCGATGAAATCGAAGCGTTCGAAACATAGAGCGAAAGGGTGGAATAATAATTTGTGGATTGGGCGGTCACAACGATGGAAGCGATATTTCCAAGCGAATCGACATTGTAGATTTCCCCGCCTTTTCTATTTTTGCCAGGATTGATTTTGCTAAATTGGACGTAGTCACTCGAAGACATAATGGAAGAAAACTTAAAATTGATCTCATTGACTGCGAGAGGCGAATCGTCATCAAGGTATTGCGCTTTAAAAGAGGATTTATCCAGAGTCAAGGAATAATCGCCCGTTTGAGGCTTACTATATTTCGAAAGTTGAAGGAAGAAATAGCCTTCGGAAGACATAAACTCCACTTTAAAAGAAAGCGTTTCGTTCGTGGCGAAGTTATTATCCAGATCAACCGTATAACCGGCCGTTTCTAATTTTGTGGCATAATCCAAAAGATAATCATCATCCGACGTCTTTGTATCGAAACAACCACCGACATAGAAATAAACGCCATCCTCGCTTCCATAGCCCTGATAGAGCTCATCTTGCGCCAAATCAAAGGAAGGGAGAGTCGTCTCGCTTAAGGAAAGGCCGAAGAAAGAGTTTATCTCGGCATAAGGGAATGTCTCAAAGGTCGGAATGGAAGCCTCAAGCCAAGCAAAAATTTCGAAACAATCATCGATATAATCTATTTGAACCCAAAGATCGTTTTCTTCGTCCACCCCTCCTTTCGAGAAGAAACAATAGCCTTCGTCTTCCGATTCTTCTTCATTGAAACCATCCGCCAAAAGGAGAGTGGAATAGGAAGAAGTCAAATCTCCAGAACCATAGTCATAGGCAATAAAGCAGACACCGTCTTCGTCAGTGCCACTCGCTTCCACGTACTCCGAGGTGAAGCCAAGTGGAAAAGGAAGAGACACACCCTCTCCGAGATAAGCGGCCATCGACGTAA
>DJRQ01000031.1:0-33786 GCA_002440125.1 Caryophanales bacterium UBA6356
AAGTCAAATCGACAAACCATCGAGAACTTTGAGCGCTACCTTGACCCCGTCAATGGCCGCCGAAGTAATGCCTCCAGCAAAAGAAGCACCCTCCCCGATGGGATATAAACCATGGATGTTGCTTTCATAATTTTCGTTTCTGGGAATGCGAACGGGCGAAGAGCTTCTCGTTTCGACACCCGTAAGAATAATGTCGTCATTTTTGTAAAAAGACTGTAACTCCATAAGAGACAGGAGTCCCTCTTTTAAAGAATGAAGCGCAAAGGAGGGAAGGCAATCCTTAAAATCCGAAAAATAAAAACCGGGCCTATAGGAAGGGGAAACGCTTCCGATATGGGAACTGAAGCAGTCATCCAAAAAGTCCCTTAGCCTTGAAATTGGGGCGAAGTATGGCTTTTCCCTCTTGAAAGCTTTCTTTTCGAAATATTCTCGATATCGATAGCCATCTAACATATCCCCTTTGAAATAGTCTTCCACCCGAAGCGAAACAAGCATGGCCGCATTACCATTTTCCTTGTTTCTTGCGTTTTCGCTCATGCCGTTGGTCACAACCGTCCCAACGTCGCTTGAAGAATTCACGACCTCACCGCCCGGGCACATGCAAAAAGAATAGAGGGAACGGCCGTTCGATAGATGAATAACGGATTGAAAGGAAGAGGAAGGCAAAGGGGTTTTGCCATAGTTTTCGTGATAATTTGAAACATCAATATCCTTTTGGTGCACTTCCAAGCGCACTCCAATCGAATAATCTTTTGGAACGAAAGCCAATCCTCTTTTTTGAAGCATCTTCGCCGTATCGAAAGGGCTATGTCCATAAGCCAAAAAACAAGTTTTTGTATCAAGAGAATGAAGAAGTCCATCCTCGCCTTTGTATTTCAAAAGGAGCCCGTTTCTTTTTTCTTCTAAATCCATAAGTTGAGAAGAAAAGAGAATATCCGCGCCTAAGGATAGAAGCTCTTTGCGAAAAGACGTCATGATTTGAGGCAATAAATCGCTGCCGATATGAGGTTTCGCATCAATAAGAATAGCTTTAGGAGCACCATGCTTCACAAATTCCTCAAGAATAAAATGAGCAAACGGACTTTTCACGCCAGTATTAAGTTTCCCATCGCTAAAAGTCCCAGCCCCACCTTCACCATAAGAAACGTTGCTGTTTGGATCAAAAACGCCATTATTCCGAAGCCTTTCAATATCTTTTTTCCGTTCATCGACGTTTTTGCCTCTCTCCAAAATAATCGGCTTTGCACCGCTTCTAGCGAGAACAAGAGAAGCAAATAAACCCGCTGGGCCAAAACCAATGACGACAGGACGATATGACCAATGCTTCTTCTCGATGAGAAGAGGCGCTTCTGGAAGGTAAGGCGCTGCATCTTTCGAGAAAAGAGGTTTCTTGCTTTCGAGAAGAACGCGATAAACCCAATATCCTTCTTGCTTTCTAGCATCGATGGAACGTCGGACGATTTCAAAAGAAAAACTCTTAGGGGAAAGGCCGATTTTTTTGGCGATGGCCTCCGAAAGAGTTTCTTCCTTCGCGGAAAGAGGGATTTTGATGTTGGACAAAAGATACTTCATAAAGAGTCGCTTATCCTCATCGCGCAAAGCAAATCAAATAAGAGGTTATATCCTCCGCATAAGCCATCGATATTCAAAATTTCACCAGCAAAATACACGTTTTTTTCAATTTTTGACTCGAATGTTTCTTCTATTTGATGGAGTTCTAAACCACCGACGCTCACTTGGGAAGAAGGAAAAGGGTAGTTACCCAAATAGGGATATGAAAGAGACTTCATAGTTACGGCAAGGGAGGCTTCCGTTTCCATGCCTACAATCCTTTTAGCCCTATTCCAAATGTGCTTTGAAAGAGGAAAGACCAGGAAAGAATCCAGGAAATCTCGATTCCTTTCTTTTTCGATTGTTTTAATTTCCCCTTCAAGTTCCCCCAAGGAAAGATCTGGAAACAAATCGAGCTCCACGCGGACATTCTTCATCCCTGGGTTTCTAGCAAGAACGCTTGAAGCATTCATGATAACGATGCCAGAAAGGCCATCATCCTTATAGAGAATTTCCCCGCGTTCATGGAAAAAGCGCTTTTCATCATGCCAAAGAGAGAGAAAGGCGTCATGTCGAATCCCCATCAAGCTTGGCAAATCCCTGTCCGAAACATAGATTGGGCAAAGGCCAGGAAGGAAGTCTTGGAATTTATAGCCGTGCTTTTTAAGGGTAGACACAAAAGATCCGTCGCTTCCAAGGTTCTTGCCGCTTTTACCGCCAGGCGATAAAAGCAAAATGTCATAAGGTCCCTTCGTTCCAATCGATGTCTCAAAGCAATAAGCGTTCCCCTTCCTCTTATAATCTTCAATAAAGACTCCGGGATAAAAACAAACGCCTTTTTCTTCTGCGCCCGTCACAAGAAAGCTTGCAAACTGATTGGCGTTATCGGAAGCGGGATAATAGCCGAGTCCATCTTTTTCGCGAAGGAATACCCCCATCTCCAGAAAAGCTTCTATCCGACGAGGCAAGTCATATCTATTTAAAAGAGGAGTCATAAAAGAAGGGTCGTTATAGGCTCTTAGGCAAAAAGAATCTTTAGGCATCACGTTGGCATGTCCGTTTCCCGTGGCTCGAAGTTTTTTGGCGAGCTTTTCTTCTTTATCGAATATGTCTATCGAACAACCTGGCTTTCTCCTCTTAATAAGGAGAGCGGTATAGAGAGCGCTAGGCCCACTGCCTAAAATTCCAATACGCATAAAAGTATTTTAATGGTTTCTTTCCAAAAGAAAAACCACCCAGGAGGTGCGGGTGGTTCCAAGGAGGTATCTATTTTTGATCGGTGGTTTTCGTCGTGGGGTGTTCTCTTTCGAACGCCTCAAGCTCTTCATGAATCAAACGACGAGCATCGCTAGTATATGTTTTGTAGTAAGGCTTGCCAAACATGGTTTCCATTTCTTCGTGAAGAATGCGAGTAAAGGACGCTTTGGTAGTAAAATGTGGCCGTTCCTCCTTTTGAGGCTCTTCTTCTTTGGAAGCAGTAACTACGAGAGGCTCATCGGTAGAGGGCTTTTCAAAAGGCTCCACTTCCTTCTTTGGCTCCTTGAAGATAATGAGTTTACGAGTCAAATAGTTATAGATCATCGTCACAATCGTTTTAATCGCAAAGATGATGCAGAAAGCCCAAAAGGCAAGCCCTCCTTCTTCAAAGAGATTTCCAAAACTTACTTGGGTGAAATCGTAGGTAATTTTGATATTGGCAAAAGAAATATTGCAAACCCAAACTCCAAGTTCTTGAAGGCCGAGTCCGATAAGCCATCCACCTGCTCCTAAGCCAAGATAGGCAAAGAAAGCGCTGGCCGATTTGGTATTGATGTTTTTATCGACGTTTTGATAGACCCAAAGCCTCGAGAAGACAAAATTAATAACGTTGGCAATGATAAACGCGATTGTAACGCTTAGACCCCAAGAGAGGTATTCCCCCCATGCGCCTTGTTCGATAAGAGAGGGGAAAGCCCATTTCATCAAAGCGAATTGCGAGAAGAAATCAATCGCCGTGCAAAGAATGCCAACAACGATGAAGCGGAGAATCTCGAGTCCATGACTCTTTTTCCGTTTCTCTTTCTTCAACGCTTCTTCCTTTTCAATGTTCTCCGCCTCTTCGGCTAAAGACAAAGGAGTTTCATTTGCCTCTATCTGTTTCTCTTTGTTCTTTTTCATAGCTTTTGATGCCCTTTTTCCAAAAACGAATCCTATAACGAAATAATAGGATGAAGTTAGGCTTTTTAAAAGAATTTTAAAGTTTTTCTATTTCGTCTAAATAATCTTTCACTGAAGCGTCGCTCGGCATACGCCAATCGCCGCGCGGTGAAATAGCAACCGTCCCCACTTTTGCGCCATCAGGAAGGCAAGAGCGCTTGAACTGGTTTCTCCAAAAGCGGAAGAAAAAGGAAGAAAGCCAGCCTTTCAATTGCTCTTTTCCGTATTTTTCTCCATAAGCTTGGCAAAGCAAAAAATAGACTTTGCTAGGACGATAGCCGTATCGCAGGAAATGATAGATGATAAAGTCCACTACTTCATAAGGACCGACAACATCTTCAGTTTGCTGTTGTATCTTTCCTTTTTGATCAAGAGGAAGGAGCTCAGGACTGATGGGCGTATCGATAATATCATTGAGAGAAGGGGCCGCTTCAGGATGAATTTTGGCATAGCCTTCGCAGAGATAACGGACAAGCGTTTTCGGAATCGAAGCGTTCACGCCATACATCGACATATGATCGCCATTATAAGTAGTCCAACCCAAACAAAGTTCGCTTAAATCACCTGTTCCTAGCATCAAAGAATTCTCATCGTTGGCAATATCCATAAGGACTTGAGTTCTTTCACGGGCTTGGGCATTTTCATAGGTCACATTATGGTTATTGGGATCGTGATGAATATCGTCAAAGTGAGATAGAAGCGTCTTTTTAAGATTGATTTCTTCAAATTCAACACCCAGTTCTTTCGATAAAAGAAGCGCGTTATCGTGCGTTCTTTTGGAAGTGCCAAAAGCAGGAAGGGTCACTGC
This sequence comes from Caryophanales bacterium UBA6356, assembly GCA_002440125.1. Classification (GTDB taxonomy): domain Bacteria; phylum Bacillota_I; class Bacilli_A; order RFN20; family CAG-826; genus UBA4951. The sequence goes on from DJRQ01000031.1 coordinate 4,556, forward strand.
TTTAATGCCTTTGCGATCATAGCCAAGACGATCGAAAGCAACCGTTGCCACAAGAAGCGCCAGTGTTGAATCCAAGCCGCCCGATAGGCCTACCAAAACCTTTTTTTGACGTACCGTTTCTAGACGCTTAATGAGACCTTCTGCTTGGATAAGCAAAATCGTGCGAACTCTCTCTTCATCAAAAGCGCCTTCTTTTGGCAAAAATGGGTTTCGCCGATACTCACGAAGAACTTTTTGAGGTCTAAGGATTGGCAAAGAAAAGCCAATAACTGCGTAGCTTTCGTCATTGGAAGATGGATATGTCGTCATTCGAATTCGCTCAGAGACAATCTTTTCAAGATCAATATCAGCAGTTGCCGACTTCATCTCAAATAATGGGGTTTCTGCAAGGATTTTCCCATTTTCCGCAATAAGATTATGGGATGCGAACACGACATCCGTGGTACTTTCCCCAGCACCCGCATCGCTATAAGCGTAGGCGGCAAAGAGTCGGGCACTCGTCATCGAAATAAGATCCTTTCGATATTTAGCTTTCCCTACGACCTCATTGGAGGCGCTTAAATTTAAAATGAGCGTCGCCCCATTTAGAGCGAGTTCCGTCGAAGGAGGGTTCGGTACCCAAAGATCCTCACATATTTCCACGCCTATGGTGAGATTTTCATAGCATTCATCTTTAAAGAGCAAGCGATTGCCAAAAGGAACAGTTTCCCCAAACAAAGAGACGCTGGAATTCGAGGTTTCCCAAGAGGCGAAGTGCCTCGCCTCATAGAATTCAGAATAATTCGGAAGATTCTTTTTAGGTACTATTCCTAAGACCTTCCCTTTAAAACAAACGAATGCGCAATTATAAAGCTTATTTCCTTTAAAAAACGGAGCGCCAAGAGTAAACAAAATATCTTGTTCTTTCGTTTCCTTTAGGATTTTTCGAATGGCTTCTAGGGAATTTTTTAGAAGGGCTCCATTCCGGAAAAGATCCCCACAGGTGTAGCCACTGATGGAAAGCTCTGGAAGAACAAGAACATGAACTTTGTCCGAAGCGGCCTTTTCTATCGCTTCAATGATGCCTTCCACGTTTTCTAAAGGCGACGAAACATGAACATAAGTCGAAGTGGCGCGAACACGCACAAAGCCAAAAGGATCGGAAGGATTCGAATTGGGCGAAAAAGAGGTCAAATCTCCATTCTTTTCTTTCTGAAAAGAAAAAGAAGAGGGGTTTTTCCCATTTCTAACAAGCTCTTCATAGACTTCCGGAGAGAGAATCACCAAATCGCTATAGCCGTTCTTGGTGATGTGAAGAACGCCATCGTTCGCCTTTAAATCTTCTTCGAGCTTGGCTGTATCCCTAAGGGAGGTAATTGGTTGAATTTTAGACATGACATAATTCTACCATAATTAAGACGCATAAGAAAGTGTCCCCTATCCCTAAAGAGCGGGATTCGCTATAATTCTCGCAATGAAAAAAGCCCTTTGCCTCTTAAATGCCTATGTCCAGACGGAAGGTCCCCTTTATTTTTATAAACGAATGAAGGAAGAGCTTCTTCGTTACGATATTCTTTTAGAGAGGAAGACAAACGCGGAAATCTTGACTTATATCGATAGCGAGGGAAACGCGCGTTCTCGTCTTGGGAACTATTCCTTCGTTTTATATCTCGATAAAGATCTCTATGTTTCGTTCTTGCTAGAGAAACTTGGCTATAAGCTTTTCAATTCTGCCAATTCCATCCGCTTATGCGATGACAAAATGCTTACGCATCTAGCGCTTGCGGATCATGGGATCAAGATGCCTAAAACCATAACCGCTCCTCTCAATTACAGTGCCATCATATCCGATGAATTTATCCAAAACCTTGAAACAGAGCTTTCTTTCCCCTTTGTCGCAAAAGAAAATTTCGGAAGTCTGGGGAAGAATGTTTTCCTTATTCGAAATCATGAAGAACTCATCGAATTTGAGAAAAATCACTATCAAAACCCACGTCTTTATCAAGAATTCATTGCCTCTAGCAAAGGCTTCGACTATCGAGTGATCGTGATTGGCGGAGTCGTTAAGGCCGCCATGAAGCGCGTCAATAAAAACGATTGGAGAAGTAACATCGCTCAAAAGGGACATGGAGAAAAGACTATTTTGCCTCCTTCTTATGCTCAAATGGCCGAAAAGGCAGCCACCCTCTTAGACCTTGATTATTGTGGAATTGATATCTTAGAAGGCCTAGACAAAGAACCTATCCTTTGCGAAGTCAATAGCAATGCCTTTTTAACCGGCATTGAAGCGACAACGAAAATCAATGTTGCCGGCTCCTATGCCGCTCAAATCGTTTCTAAAATCAACTAATCTTCTTTTCCTTGAGTGCCCAAGCAAGAACATCCTTGTCTGATTGAAAGGTCAGTTTTTGAAACGCTTCCTCTTTTGAAGCAAAGCGAAGATCCGAAACTTCTTCCTTTTGCGGCTTTAGCTTTCCCTCAGCGCACTCTGCGATAAAGAAAGTGACGCGTTTTGAAATGCCGTAAAAAGGCGAGTAGACGATCGAGAACGTTTCGTCGGGATTCTTGATAGAAACGTCAATGCCGCATTCTTCTTTTATTTCTCGACGAGCGCAAGCAAGACCATCCTTGTCCTCTTTCTCAATATGGCCTTTCGGCAAGGAATAATGCCCATATCGCATATGTTCAAGAAGAATATCTTGTCCCTTAAAGACGACTGCCCCAAAACTCCGTTCTTGTTTCCCAAGCAAAGAGCAAAGGAGAGAATATTCCGATTTATCAAAACCTATTTTTTTAAAATACCCTTCAAAACTCTCATATTTTTTATAAAAACGTACCATGACTCTATCTAGAAATCCTAAAGAAGGCGTATAAATAATCGGAGAAAAATCCGAATGGTATTTCTTCGTATGTGCCGTTAATTTCGGAACGAGAGGAAAAGACAAAAGATAGTCCGCGTTAACATCTTCGAAAGAAACGCCGTTAGCAAGTAAGATAAGAGCAATGAACATACCCGTCCGATCTTTTCCCGCGTTGCAATGCAAAAGAGCAGGCTTTTCAGAATAGAGAATGGCATCGAAAATCGCTTTCGCTTTAGGAGCATCAGAAAGCATCTCCATATAGCTTTCAATTTGGTCAAGGCGATTGGCAGGAACCCTCCCATTCCCATTAACGGGAAGGAGTATCGTTTTAAAAGAAGGATCACGGAACGTCCTCGAAGGGTGGTTTTTCTTATCATCGTCGCTTCTTAGATCAATAATCGTTTTAATGCCCAGACTTTTGATTTTCTGAATATCGTTCGGCGCGGCATCCGTTAAACGTCCAGAACGAAAAAGTACGCCATACTGCGTCTCGCCATAAGGCGTTTCGTACCCGCCCACATCGCGAAAGTTTTCGATTCCTTCAAATAAGTAATGCTTCATCTATTTTAAAAGGCCGCTCGAAGCGGCCTCGCTACTACTTTTGTTCTTTCTCTTCGGAGTGAAGGGCTTTGAGTTCGTCACGAATTTGAGAGAGAAGCTCGACTTCCGTCGGGGCAGGTTTCCCTGGCTCAACTGGCGCAGGTCTTTCTTCTGGATGCTTAACGAAGTACTCCTCTTGCATCTTAGCTTGCAAAGCAAGTCGCTTTTGCTTGCTCCAATTGTAGACTTTTAAAATAGTGAAAAGAGTCAAAGCGATGATGAGGAAAGAAATGATCGCATTGATGAATGAGCCCCAGTCAATAAGAGAGCTGCCATTATAGAAATAGGTGCTGCCATGGAGGGTGTATTTCGAAGTTAAAGCACTCTCAAGGGCGGCATAGTTTCCATCATTCACTTCCACTCCCTTCGTCCCAGCATAGATAGCAGTCATTTCTTGGAGTTCGGAAACATCAAATTTTTGTCCGATGCCTTCAATTCCTGCCTGAGTGGCGTTAGCAGCAGGCAAAACGGTGACAAGACCCTTAAGGCCTCCTGGAACACCCCAAGTGCAAACGCTTAGCAAGATGTTCGTGAAAGCAGTGACAATCGCCCCGAAAGCACTGCCCATGATAACGCCAACCGCCATATCAACGACGTTTCCCCGGCTGATAAAGGATTTAAATTCCTTCCAAAGAGTCTTGGTTTTTTTAGCACCCTTATTTTTCTTCATAAAATAAAAAACCTCCGTAATGCTAGAACAATAATAGACACGCATTTTTTGAGACGAAAGCAAAAAAAGAAAAAATTAAAAAACAATTTCGTTTCTTCGGCAAAAAAGTCAAAGAAAATAGTTCTTGAAAGCAATTGAAAACAAGTTTCCAATCTATAAAAAAACATAGATAGATACTAATAATTAAGGATATTTGTTACACATTTTCAAATGACGGAAAGAATTCGAAAAAAAGAAGCCGAAAGAGCGTCAACGAGAAAAACAAGAGAAATTAAGCATCTATTGAAAATGTGTTTATATCTATATTTTCAGGTTCTTTTTATACAGTGTATTAAAACCGAAAATTTGCCTATTGAAGTTAAACAAGCGCTGTAAAAGTGAACAATGCATCGAACGTTTTATATAGAATGGAAAATATTGAAAGCATTTTCATTCATTTTCTTTCAACATTCGGAAAGCATTTCGATTGAAAAAGATTTCGCCTTCCTTAATATTGTTCGAGCAAGGGGCGGGAAACCATAAAGAAGGTCAATCCCCAAAATTGGGTATTTTTAATGGCCCGCAACGAAAAAAAGAGGTAGGAAAGTTATGATTAAAGTCAAAAAGAGAGATGGCTCTATCGTCGAGTTCGATCTTAAGAAAATCGAGAACGCGATCGAAAGAGCGTTTTTAGCGGAGCACAAATCTTGCACGAAGGATATGCTCGAAATCTTATCCTTACGCGTTACCGCCGATTTCAATAGAAAAGTCGTTAAAGACATCGTCGCCGTTGAAGATATTCAAGACTCCGTTGAAATCGTTCTTATCCAAGCAGGTTACGTGGATGTCGCACGTAGCTATATGGATTATCGAAAAAAACATGCAGAACTCCGCGATATTCGCAAAACCGAACTTGACTACGCCTCGGTAGTCGATGGCTATTTGAAGGTAAGCGATTGGCGAGTTAAAGAGAATAGCACCGTCACTTATTCCGTAGGTGGCCTTATCCTTTCCAATAGTGGCGCTGTCACAGCGAACTATTGGTTAAGCCAAATCTACGATAAAGAAATTGCCGATGCCCACCGCAATGCCGACATCCATATCCATGACCTAAGCATGCTTACTGGCTATTGCGCAGGCTGGTCTTTAAAGCAACTCATTCAACAAGGTTTAGGAGGCGTTCCTGGCAAGATTACCTCATCGCCAGCCAAGCACCTTATGACTTTGAGCAACCAAATGGTGAACTTCCTTGGCATCATGCAAAACGAATGGGCCGGTGCGCAAGCCTTCTCCTCTTTTGATACCTATCTCGCTCCTTTTGTGAAGGCAGACAATCTCACCTATAAACAAGTCAAGCAAGCCGTCCAATCCTTTATATTCGGCGTGAATACCCCATCCCGTTGGGGCACACAAGCACCATTTACCAACATCACGCTCGACTGGACCGTTCCAGAGGATTTGAAAAACCTCCCCGCCATCGTCGGTGGCAAGGAAATGGATTTCACCTATGGCGATTGCAAAAAGGAAATGGACATGGTCAATCGCGCTTTCATCGAAGTGATGATCGAAGGCGATGCCAATGGGCGCGGTTTCCAATACCCAATTCCGACTTACTCCATCACAAAAGACTTCGATTGGAGCGAAAACGAAAACAACAAGCTTCTCTTCACGATGACTGCGAAATATGGCACCCCATACTTCAGCAACTACATCAATAGCGACATGAAGCCAAGCGACGTTCGTTCAATGTGTTGCCGTTTGCGTCTTGACCTCCGTGAACTTCGCAAAAAGAGCGGCGGATTCTTTGGAAGCGGCGAAAGCACTGGCTCTATCGGCGTCGTCACCATCAACATGCCTCGCATCGCTTATTTAGCGACCGATAAGAGCGATTTCTTCAATCGCCTCGACCATATGATGGACGTTGCAGCTCGTTCCTTGGATGTTAAGAGAAAAACCATCACCAAGCTTCTTGAAGCTGGACTTTATCCGTACACCAAGCACTATCTTGGCAGCTTCTCCAACCACTTTAGCACCATCGGCCTTGTCGGCATGAACGAAGCTTGCCTCAATGCCCGCTGGATCAAAGAAGACCTTACTCACGAAGAAGCGCAAAACTTCACCGTTGAAGTGCTTAATCACATGAGAACGCGTTTAAGCGACTATCAAGAAAGATATGGCGATCTCTTTAACCTGGAAGCTACACCTGCCGAAAGCACTGCTTTTAGACTTGCTAAGCACGATCGTGAGCGTTATCCGGACATTATCACAGCCGGTAAAGCGGGCGAAGTTCCTTATTACACCAATAGCTCTCATTTGCCAGTTGGCTATACCAATGACATCTTCACCGCTTTAGATATCGAAGATAAATTCCAAACGCTTTATACTTCCGGCACCGTCTTCCACGCTTTCCTTGGGCAACGCTTGCCGAATTGGGAGAGTTGCATGAAGCTCGTGCGTAAAATTGCCGAAAACTACAAGCTTCCTTACTACACCATGAGCCCGACCTATTCCATTTGCCGCGAGCACGGCTATTTGGCTGGTGAAGTTTGGAAGTGCCCACATTGCGGCAAAGAAACAGAAGTCTATAGCCGTATCACCGGTTACTATCGTCCAGTTAAAAACTGGAACGATGGCAAACTCCAAGAATTCAAAGACCGTCAAACCTACAACATCGACCTCGACGAAAAGATAACAAAGCACGAAGATACTTGCGAATGTGAGAAAGAAGCCCAGGAAGCTCCGAAAGTAACTGAAATCATGTTATTCACTTCCCCAACTTGCCCCAATTGCAAGATGGCGAAAATGATGCTTGAAAAGGCGGGTATCGCTTATAAGAACGTCGATGCCATTAAGAACAAAGATCTGACTATCGCTTATGGCATTACGAAAGCGCCAACGCTTCTTGTCCCTAATGGCGAAAGCTACGATGTCTATGACGACGCTTCCCAAATTCGTGGCTATATTCAAAGCGTGAAGGGAAACTAAATAATGGTGTCCGATATCCTTATTATCGGCGGAGGAGCCGCGGCAATGACCGCGGCCCTTTATGCTAGTAGAGCTGGTTATCAAGTAACGCTTGTTGAGAAAAACGCGTTTGGTGGCCAAATCGCCGATTCTCCAAAAGTCGAAAACTTCCCCACCATTCAGAGCATATCGGGACTTGAGCTTTCCAACCGCATGTTCGAGCAAATTTCCGATCTTGGTACCAATATCGAAATGGACGAGATATTGAGCCTTCAAAAGAAAGACGGAATATTCATCATTCAAGGGCAATTTGATTCCTACTTCGCCAAAAGCGTGATTCTTGCTACTGGCGTCAAGCATCGTGCACTTGGCATCAAAGGCGAAAAGGAGTTCTTAGGAAAGGGCGTCAGCTATTGCGCCGTCTGCGATGGGGCCTTCTACACTGGAGAAAAAACGATGGTTATTGGCGATGGCAATAGCGCCCTCCAATACGCCCTTATGTTGGCAAAAACTTCCTCGCGAGTCGATGTTGTGACGCTCTTTGATCGTTTCTTTGGCGATAAAGTCCTCGTCGAAGCACTCCAAGCTCAAAAAAACGTCTTCGTCTCTCACAATCTCAATTCCCTTGAATTCTATGGCGAAGAACGTCTTAAAGGCGTTCTCTTCGAAGACACCATCACGAAAGAACAAAAAAGAATAGAAACGAATGGTTGCTTCATTGCCATCGGCCAAGTTCCAGATAATGAAAGATTCCAGAATCTCATCGACCTGGAAAAAGGATTCATCGTCACAAACGATGCCATGGAAACAAAAACGCCTGGCCTTTTCGCTGCTGGGGATTGCCGCGTAAAAAAAGTGCGACAGCTCACGACCGCTTGTAACGATGGAGCAATCGCATCCTTGGCCGCGGGAACTTATCTTTCATCGCTTAAACCGAATACCCTCTAAGATCGACGAATCCGATGTTTTTTTCCAAGATAGCCTTGGCTTCCAAGGCTTTTTCTTTTGGAAGTTCGTGAAGACCATGACGAATGCAATTTTCGTTATCGATGTAGCGTTGAATAAAATACTTCGGAGCTCCTTTTATCCATTTCCCGATTTCTTCAAAGTCACGAAGGCTATGATATTCCAAAATGGCTGTCGTTCTAAATTCAAATGGAATTTGCGATGATTTTAAGATATCAATGGACTTTTCTACTTTTGAAAGTTCCAGCAAAACACCAGAGGTCATCGCGTATTTTTCCTTCGAGTTTTTAATATCCATTGCCACGTAATCGATAAGCTTCTTATCAAGAAGATCTTGCAGAACTTCTGGACGAGAGCCATTAGTATCCAGTTTCACCTCATAACCAAGCGATTTGATGTCTCCTATCTTTTCCTTCAAGTCTTCCATCATCGTGGGTTCGCCACCGCTTATGCAAACAGCATCCAAAACGCCTTTTCTTTTGGAAAGATAATTCATTATTTCTTGCCAAGGAATCCGAGGTGCCTTACCAGGCGCAAGAACCAAAGAGGAATTGTGACAAAAAGGACAACGGAAATCACAGCCAGCGACAAAAAGAGTTGTGCTAATATGCTCATCGAAATCGAGCAAAGAAAGTTTTTCCCAGCCTGAAAAATCCATACCGAGATTATAACCGAGTTAAAAGAAAAAGAGAGAAAAGAAGCTAAAGTCGAAGCGACTTATCTTCGCCAACCGCTAAAGCATCCTTGAATTCATGTTTCGTTCCATCTTCTTCAAGAACAAAACCATTTAGCCTTCCAAAAGTCACAAAATATTGAATGCTTGCCACTAAGGCGTTCGCCCTATTGGCATAAGTGGATGTAATTTGATATTCCAAATCAACCATCCCATATCGATCGACGATATGCCAGGAAAGGAACTTCTCCTTCCCGTCATGAAATCGCGACGCCTTCCCTGTTTTGAAAAATGTAACAGGCGGAAGCAAGGAAGTTCTATTCGGTAGCCAAATAAGATTTTCGTTATAATCGTGGGGATTCGTCGATTGATTTTCCGTAAGGTTAAAAGCAAAAAAATCTCCATTTTCGTCTTTTCCCATAAAGGTGAGCCAATCGTAATGACTCACATAGGGGTAATAGGCACGATGATCATCGATAATGGCCGTACTCTCTTCGTTAAGATTATAACGGATGCCATCGATTTCGATGAATCCGTCGGCCTTAAAGAAAAGCTTTTCGGTGACAAGAGGTCTATTTTGCCCGAAGGGAATAGAAACATTTGAAGGCAATGAGAGCCCTTTTAAGCGGAATTTGTAGAGGATTTTATGATTTTTAGAAAAATGATGTCCTTCGATTGAGGCTTTTTTGTCTTCAAAATAATTTTCAAAACGAAGGCCGCTGATAGCAGTCTTCGCCTCGGTGATATGTCCTTGCAAAAGGTTCTCGGCAATACGCACATTCTTTCTTGCGGTGATTGTCGATAAATCAAGCGTCTCATTCGTTTTCTCTAAATAAACGACATCAAAATCAACCCCAAAAAGACCCATATCGCTTACGCCAGCAACCAAATATCCGCCAGGAAAACGAACTTCCACCGCCTCCCATAAGGTAAGACGCATCTTCTTAAAGAGATCTGGCGCCGCTGTTGGCTTTTTGCAATCCAGTATGTTGAAAACCTCGAACTCCTTATCAAAAGTTCCAAAGCAGGCTTGGCCATCTTTTACCAATGCTCTTGGCGTAGAGACGCTTCGTCTTTTCGGCGAAATAAAAGAAGCGTAGTCCTTTGTTTCCATAAGATCCCCTGTTTCTAAAAATAGTTTACGGCATAAACGAGTTTTAGGACAAGAATGATTGCCCTATTTGCTTTGTATTGTTCTACAATAGCAATTGCATGAACGGACAACTTTCTTTTTTCAAAGGACCTTCCGAACCACTCGCTGAACGCCTCCGTCCGAGAACCTTAGATGAATTCGTCGGCCAAAAGCAACTCGTCGGCGATGGGATGATTTTGAAAAAACTCATTGAAAGCGATCAGATTCCCTCGATGATTTTTTGGGGTCCGCCAGGCGTTGGAAAAACAACGCTGGCCAGCATTATCGCAAAGCAAACGAAAGCGGAATTCATCACTTTCAGTGCCGTCACAAGCGGCATCAAAGAAATCAAAACGGTGATGGAACAAGCGGACAAGAATCGTATTTTCGGAACTAAAACAATTCTTTTCGTCGATGAAATCCATCGTTTCAATAAAGCTCAGCAAGATGCATTTTTGCCCTATGTCGAAAAAGGGTCCATCATTCTTATCGGTGCCACAACGGAAAATCCATCTTTTGAGATCAATAACGCCTTGTTAAGCCGTTGCAAGGTCTTCGTTTTGAAATCTCTTTCCAACGATGACGTTGTTTCTCTCCTTGAAAGGGCGATTCATTCTCCAGAAGGCTTTGGCGAGGAGAAGATAAGCATCAATAAAGAATGTCTGGAGCTCATTGCGAACTTTTCCAATGGCGATGCGCGAAACGCTTTGAACACATTGGAAATGACTCTTCTTAACAGCCCTCGCAAGAATGGTGTGATTCAAGTCGATAAAACGCTTATTGAACAAGTAACGAGCAAAAAGTCCCTTTTATACGATAAAAAAGGCGAGGAGCATTACAATATCATCAGTGCTCTCCATAAATCCATGCGCAACAGCGATCCTGATGCTGCCGTTTATTGGCTCGCCAGGATGCTGGAAGCGGGAGAAGATCCCCTTTATGTTGCTAGGAGAGTCGTACGTTTTGCTTCAGAAGACGTAGGATTAGCAGATCCTAAGGCCCTTGGGGTCGCCGTAAGCGCTTATGAAGCTTGCCATGACATCGGCATGCCTGAATGCTCCGTTTGTCTTACGGAAGCGGTCATCTATATGGCAATGTCGCCAAAAAGCAACGCCATGGAGCTTGCCTATAATTCAGCCAAAGAAGATGCACTAAAGCAAATCGATGAACCCGTTCCAATGAACATAAGAAACGCCCCTACCAAACTTATGAAGGAACTCGGTTATGGGGAAGGATATGTGTACGCTCACGACACCAAAGAGAAAATGGCGGCCATGCAGTGTTTGCCAGACAGTCTAAAAGACAAGACCTACTATATGCCAACCGAACAAGGGCTCGAAGCCAAATACAAAGCTAGGTTAAACGAAATCAAATCGTGGAAAAAAGCCAACATGAAAAAATGATTGGTTAAGAAATCCACTTTTGTCTTATTTCGAAGGTCCGCCAATGAAGTACGCTTCAGAATGGCTTCTTGTTTTTATCTCATCAATGCCTTTTCCATCCGAGAGTCGATTTCCGCAACATGCGCATTGATGTTTTGTTTGTTCGAAAAACTTCATCTTTCGATGACGAAACGAATAGAGAAGGATTCGAATAAAAAAAGGAATTGCTATTTTAAAAATTCAAAAATAACCAACAAAAAGCCACCTCTTTTGAAATTTTAAGACAATCATGATTTATGATCTTCGTGAAAGTGAGGCTTAGAAAAACAAGCTTTTGCCGAGGCCATCATTCTTAACGGAGGCATCCTTAGTCAAAATAAAAAACCAAAAAACCAAAAAGAAAAAATCCTCCACCGCGGAGGAAATTTTATACTTTGTTGGTGGAGCTAACGGGGTTTGAACCCGCGACCTCATCGTTGCGAACGACGCGCTCTCCCAGCTGAGCTACAGCCCCAACGCCGAATAATTATAGAAAGAGCCCCCCAAGAAGGCAAGGAAGATATTTTTGCTCGCTTGGCCTTGAAGGACCTCTTTTAAACGCCGTTTCTTCTCTTTATTGAAAAAACGGATAAATATCTAAAACATAAAAAGCATCTCGACAAAAATCGAAGAAACCGTAAAGAAATGGAAATTGATAAGATGAAACGCTGATTATTTTGGTCTAGTATCGCCCATTGCCATAAAAAGGGAACCATCCGCCCTTCGATGTCATCGACTATTTTTGGCATATTTTAATTGAATTAGGCTTATTTTCCCCTATTTTGTAAAGTTTTTCCCTTCTTCTTTTGTTCTTCTCTATGCATCCAAAAATCAAGCCTTTTTTGTTGCCAATTTTTTGGGCTTAATATTGCAAGCCATGGAAAGAACGATTGCGATTATCGATCTAAAAAGTTTTTACGCCTCTTGCGAATGCGTTTCTCGCCATCTCGATCCCTTTAAAACGCCGCTTGTTTGTTGCGATCCCTATAGAAGCGATTCTTCTATCGTTATGAGTTCTTCTCCTTACCTCAAAGCAAAATATGGCGTTCCTAACGTATGTCGAAAAAGGGATTTGCCAAATGTTCCAGGTTTGATTTATGCCACGCCGCGTATGTCCTATTACTTGGAGTTATCGTCGAAAATATTAGCCACGTTCCTCGAATTTGTTGCGTATCAAGACATCCACGTCTATTCCATCGACGAGGCTTTCTTGAATATCGGCCCATATCTTTCGCTAGCCAAGGCAAGTCCCAAAAAATTTGTTGCCGAAATTCAAAAGAGAATTTACGAAAAATATGGATTAACGGCCACAGCCGGCATCGGTCCCAATCCTTTTTTAGCGAAAATCGCTTTGGACCAAGAAGGAAAAAAGAAGCCTCCTTACCAAGCGCATTGGAATCTAGAAGACGTCCCCACGAAACTCTGGAAGATAAAGCCCATTAGCAAGATATGGGGAATCGGAACTCAAACGGAAAGAAGGCTCGCTTCAATAGGAATAAGAGACATGGAAAGCCTTGCCAAAGCCGACGATAGCCTCTTATTAAGCGCTTTCGGGATTCTAGGCCTACAATTGAAATCGTTGGCGCAGGGTATCGATGAAAGCGATATTCGTAAGCCATATGTCCCTCAAGACACCTCTTTCTCACTTGGGCAAACCTTAATCACGGCTCGTTCCTTGGACAGTTGCTTCTTGCTTTTCAAGGAAATGAACGACGACTTGTCGGAAAGGCTCCGAGGAGAAAAATGCCAAACCAGTCTTGTTCACGTTTGGATTGGCTATCGTGATGACATAGCTTATTCTCACCAAGAAACCCTTCCTTTTCCAACTTCTGATAGCGAGCTTCTCTTTCGTGCCATTAAAAGAGCCATCCTAAGTGGGGCTCATGAAGGTCTTATCCAAGGAATTGGAATCTCTTATGGAAAACTCAAAAAAGACGAAGGATCCGTGCAGCTAAGCCTCTTCGAAGAAAGCGATGAACAAGCGGAAAGATTGGAACTGCAAAAAACAATTGATGCCATTCATAGAATCTATGGACGCAATAGCGTGCTAAGGGCTTCTTCCTTATTGAAGGAAAGCACCGTTAAAAAAAGACATGAACAAATAGGAGGACACCGGGAATGAAAGACAGAGGAATGATGAAATGGGCGGCGTATAAATCGCTAGACCGTCAAAGCGACTTCATCGCCAAAACCCTTTATGAGCAAGGAAAGAAAGAAAAGCCTCTGATATCCGAAGAAAGGGCGGAAAAAATCGATGCGTTGCTAAGAAGCTATCAAAACGAAGAAGTGATTGCCACTTACTATGAGGACGGCTACATCTACGAAACCGAAGGGACAATCGATGTCATCGACCATTACAAAAAAGAAATCTTTGTCGGCGAAAGAGAAATTCCCTTTTCGAGACTCATCGACATCGAAGCTTTAGAGATCGGAAACATGCTTTTTTGACAAATATCACGTTTTGAATAACGATATCACTCCAAAAAGTTCTATATTTTCCTTAGTAAGGAGGATTTCTTATGGAAGAAAAAGAAATCGAAAAGAAAGAGAAAAATAAGCTCCTCTCGTTTGAGAAAGGCGGAATCATCTGGTCAACATGGAACTTTGCCGAAGCGGCCTTAATGCTTATTTTAGGCATACTCGCAATCGTTTTCGTTTGCCAAGCGAGCGGCGATGTCGCAAAACTTACGGACGCTATGAGCACGATGCTCAATGTTGTGGGCATTTTCCTCATCATCGGCGGGGTGCTTAAAATCGTCGCGAACTTCATGCCAATCTTTGCCGCCAATCATCTTGAGGCCATGATCAAAGCCGAATTAAAAGAAAAGATGTCTTACGATCTTGTGGTTGGCGGAAGCATTGAATTGGCTGGTGGCATCGCCTTAGTGACGATGTATGGTGAAAGGCTCTTATCAAACGTCATCACCTTCATCTCTCGATTCCTCGGGATTTTCTTTGGCGTGCTTCTCTTAGTTGCAGCCTTATCGCTTATTATCTTTGCTATCGCCTCGCTTGTAAGCAAGCTGTATAAGACCTATCTTCCGATCCTTGAGTTTGCTTTCGCGGCAGTCCTCATTGCTCTTGGCATCACTTGTATCATCTACTTGCAAAAAGAAGACGTCATGGCGGCTGTGGTCCTAATCGTCTTAGGCGTTATCCTTGTTATTGCGGCCATAATGTTGGTGACGATAACTATCCGTGCCATCAAAGTCGCTCACGAAGCAAAGAACATTGTCAAAGAAGCGAAGAACGCAATTAAAGAAGCCGATGTCGTTATTGAAGCAAAGGATAACGAAGTCATCGAAAACAAAGACGAACCGAAAGCCATCGAAGAAAAGAAAGACGAAAAAACGGAAAAGGAATAGCAAAACCTGTACCAATTATCTTTCGAATAGAAAATAGGTCGCTTTATGGCGACCTATTTTTCATCTTGTCCCTAGGATTCGAATTATCGTTTTGAAGCTTCTAGGAGATTGGTCAACAAAGCAAGCCTCGTCAGCAAACCAACGCCACCGGGAACAGGCGTTTGGAGAGCAACAGGGAGGTTTGGCTCACAATCGCCATGAAGGTGATTTGCTTCATCCCGATTGATGCCGACATCGATAACGTACGCGCTTTCCTTGAATATGTAACGAGAATCGACTATATTCCGTCTTCCGGTTGCGACAACGATTAGATCCGCATGGGCAAGATAGAATGCTTTATCCTCTTCCTTCGTCTTACTATGAAGGACGGTCACATTCATATTCTTCGCCAAAAGCATCTTGGCCATAGGTTTCCCTACAATCTCGCTTCGGCCAATGACAACGGCGTTCTTTCCTTCGAAATCAAAATGAAGGAAAGAGAGATAATCGATAATTCCTTTGGGGGTGCAAGGCTTAAAGGACGAAAGAGGAGTGAATCCATCGACGTCTTTTTCGGGAGATATCGTTTGGTTAATCTTGGCTTCGGAAATCTGTTTCGGAACAGGAAGTTGCACAATAATGCCATCAACGGCAGGATCGTTATTTTGTTCTTTTATGGAGGAAAGGAGCTCTTCCTCAGAAACGTTTGCAGGAAAAACGATATGACGGGCTTCGATACCCACTTCCGCGGCATCTTTTTTCTTGCCGCGAACATAGGCTTGGCTTGCCGGATCTTCGCCAACGGTGATTATCGAAAGGATGGGAGTTCTTCCGATTGCTCGGATTTGTTCTTTTATATCTTCTTTCGCTAAGCGAACGTATTCCCGAATATCCATAGACCCTCCTAGGCCCATGGGCCCCTAAATATTGAAAGTGAGTCAGAAGAAAAGACGAAGAGTCGCTAAAGCGGATGCGCTGGCTTCGCTCGAAGAGGCGTCTGAACTCGTCGAAGAGCCTTTGGAATTCAAAACCATGATGAGAAGCGCTAAGAAAAGGAAAAGGACAGCAAAACCAAAAGTGAGCCAACTAACGACTTTTTCGCTTCCTCTTTCTTTCGTTTTAGCAAAAACATTGAGGCCACCGCCCGTAATAGCGCCAGAAGCGCCTTCCGATTTACCACCTTGAAGAAGGGATAAGACGATAACGATGAGGGCAACGATGATAAAGATAATGTCGTACCAATTCATGAGCAAACTCCACGCCAAAATGCGCCTATTTACTTTAGACTATGTCAAGCCTATTCGCAATGAGAGAATTCGAAGTCTCTTTTATTTAAAAGAGATCGTTCAAAGTATGGATCTTGGTGGCCGCAACGTCTGGATATTCTCCCCTTCTCTCTAGAAGAATGCCGTCGATGCCCGCATTTTTGGCGCATTCAATGTCTTGGAGAGAGTCGCCAACATATACGATATCGCTCTTAGAGAAACCCTTCACATATTCAAAAGCGGCATAAAGAGGATCGGGGTAGGGTTTAGGTCGGCGATTTTTTTCTCCGCCAACATAGAAAGAGAAGTACTGATCGATTTGAAACAAGGCTAAAACGCGTTTTATGTGATCGACAGAATTACCGCTCACCACCCCGAAAAGAACGCCTTTTTGCCTTCCTCTTTCTAAAAAGGATGGCACTTCTGCAAAGATTTTTACTTTTTTTATATTTTCTTCCGTTTCGAAATAATAAGAGAAAGTCTCTAAAAATTGACGAAGTTTTTGAGGGTCTTGCACATGATACTTTTCGAGCGTTTGGCTTAGAGCATGATGAATGGCGTCCTCCACATCTTCTCTTTTAAAATCGATGCCAATTTTCTTAAAGGCTTCGGTATAGGGTTCCACGATAGATTCAAAAGAATCCACGAGCGTACCATCGAAATCGAGCAAATATACTTTGTAATTCTTCATTTTCCTAATCCTGCCTTTAATTCAAACATAGCGTCCCGCAGCATCGCCGCCCTTTCGAAATCATAATTCTTCGCAGCCTCCCGCATTTCTTTGTCGAGCCTTTTGATTTCGTTTTCGATTTGCGTGCGGGAGGACTTTTTATCAACCTTGCCCACAGGGGATTGCTCTTCTCCTTTGTTGGAAAGAGGAGGACGAATCTCTTTGATGATTGTCGTAGGAATAATACCATTCTCAGCGTTATAAGCCGCTTGAATTTTGCGCCGTCTTTCCGTCTCCTCGATGCATTCTTTCATCGATTTGGTAACGGAATCAGCATACATGATGACTTTGCCATTGGCATTGCGTGCCGCCCGTCCCGTAATCTGAATAAGAGAAGTCGTGCTCCTTAAGAAGCCTTCTTTATCGGCATCAAGGATGCAAATAAGAGAAACCTCAGGAATATCTAAGCCTTCCCTTAATAGATTAATACCGACCAAAACATCGTATTTGCCCTTTCGAAGCTGATAGATGATCTCCGTTCTTTCCAAGGTCTTCGTTTCGTTTTGAAGATACGTTACTTTAATGCCTTCCCCTTTTAAGTAGGAAGTGAGGTCCTCGGCCATTCGGATGGTCAAAGTGACGATCATCACCCGCTCGTTTTTCTTAATTCGCTCTCTTATTTCGTTAAGGATATCGTCGATTTGTCCAAGCGGCGGCCGGACTTCGATAATAGGATCAAGCAAACCCGTCGGACGGATGATTTGTTCCACCACTTCGTTATTGGCTTTCTCAAGCTCGTAAGGACCCGGAGTAGCGCTGGTGCAAATGACATTCTTTGCCATAAGCCCTTCGAACTCATTAAAATTCAAAGGCCTATTATCTAAAGCGCTAGGCAAACGGAACCCATATTCCACAAGCGTCTCTTTTCGTGATCGGTCGCCAAAGTACATTCCCCGGATTTGGGGGAATGTGACATGGGATTCGTCGACCAAAAGCAAATAATCTTTCGGAAAATAGTCCATCAAACACCATGGTCTTTGCCCCGGTTTACGTTTGTCGATATGTCGAGAATAGTTTTCGATGCCAGGACAACGGCCAAATTCCAAGAGGCTTTCGATATCTTGTCTTGTCCGCATCTCAAGGCGTTCCGCTTCAAGGAGCTTCCCTTCTTTTTTAAAAAACTCCAATCGCTCTTGAAGCTCTTCTTTAATGGAGACGCAAGCTTCCTGAATCCTTCTTTTGCTGCTTGCGTGGTCATAGGCTGGGTAAATCGGGAAAGTCTTATAATGTCCTTTGATCTCTCCCGAAAGCTTATCGATAGTAAGTATGTCTTCCACATCATCGCCAAAGCAATCAATTCGAAGATAGTAATCCGTATTCATCATGGGGCAAATATCGATGATATCGCCATGAACCCTGAAATTGCCTGGCGCCAAATCAAAATTATTTCGACGATATTGGGCTTCTATAAGCCGTTCGAAAAAGACGTTTCTATCAAGAGTCTCGCCAACACGGACTTCGAAAACAAGGCCGCTATACTCTTCCGGATCAGCTAAGCCATAGATAGCGGCGACAGAGGCGACTACAATCGTGTCTCTCCGTTCTAAGATAGAATTGACGGCGCTTGTTCGAAGTTGCTCGATTTCGTCGTTCATCATGGCATCTTTGGCGATGTACGTGTCGGTTTTTGGAATATAAGCCTCTGGCTGATAAAAATCGAAATTCGAAACGAAATATTCCACGCGATTCTTTGGGAAAAGTTCTTTGAATTCGCCATAAAGCTGCGAAGCCAAGGTCTTGTTATGAACTAAAACAAGCGTAGGCCTATTAAGAGCGGCAACGATGTTGGCGTCCGTAAAAGTTTTGCCCGTTCCCGTAGCGCCTAAAATCACCTGCATTCGCTTCCCTTCGGAAACTCCTTTGAGAATTTTAGCGATAGCCTCTGGTTGGTCGCCAGTAGGTTTAAAAGGCGAAACAAGTTCAAAAGAGTGAGAGGCTTTATCCATTAAGAAGCCTTCCCTTCCCGTGAAAGCATTTCAAGATAGCTATAAAGGAGGCCATCGATTTCGCCATCCATGACTCCAGCCACGTCGCTAGTTTCATATCCAGTCCGATTATCTTTTACGAGCGTGTACGGGCAAAACACATAAGAACGGATTTGGCTTCCCCATTCAATGTTTTTTTGTTCTCCGACGATAGACTTCATCTTGGCATCGCGTTCCTCGAGTTTCCTTTGCATGAGCTTATCCGTAAGCATTTCCATACAAGTGGCTTTATTCATGAGTTGCGAACGTTCGATTTCGCATTGAACGACAATGCCAGTAGGTATATGCGTAATACGAACGGCGCTGGAAACCTTGTTGACGTTCTGGCCACCAGCACCACCGCTTCGGAAAGTGTCGACGCGAAGATCCTTTGGGTCAATTTCAACGTCGCTCACCTTTCCGAATTCAGGGACGACGTTGATGCTCGCAAAGCTCGTATGACGTCTGGCGTTGGCATCAAAAGGAGAAATCCTCACCAAACGGTGTACCCCTTTTTCCCCTTTCAAAAGACCATAGGCATGAGGTCCGTTAACACGAACGGTCGCGCTTTTGCACCCCGCCTCTTCCCCGGGTTCATAGGATAGCACTTGCCAACCGAATCCATGGCGCTCGGCATAGCGCCCATACATCCTAAGAAGCATATCGGCCCAATCCATCGCTTCCGTGCCACCAGCACCAGGATGAAATTCCATCATCACATTGAGATCATCGTATTCTCCGCGAAAAAGGAGAAGGTTTCGCAGGGATTTTATGTTTTTTTGCAAATCTTTTTCCGTCTCTTCCAAAAGCAACCGCATATCTAAGCTCGCAGCATCAGGGTCTTCCAAAAGGCTCTCTAAATCTTTGAAAGAAGAAGTGATTTCCTCATAGGATTCCACTGTATTTTTTGCGTCTTTGAGTTTATTGACGACTGCTAAAGCGGCTCTTTGGTCATCCCAAAAACCAGGCTGGTCTTGTTCCTTCTCGCATTCGGAAATAATTCCTTTGAGCTTCGTGAGGTCAAAGAGAATCACCGAGCTGCGAGACAAGTCGTCCGATGCTTTGGGCTTCTTGTTTTAATTCGATAAGCTCTTTCATTTTATTCCTTTTCTATTTTATTTCTTTTCTTCTTCCGGTTTTTCTTCGTTTACGACATCCGGTTTCTTTTCTTCTTCCGGCTCTTTTCTCACCAAACGGACGTTTAGAAGGTTGAAGGTGGTATCAACGGCTACCTTTTCATTCATCTCTTTGAAAAGGTCATACCCCTCGTTGACATAATCTTGGAGAGGATTTGTTTGAGCGTAGCTACGAAGAGAGATGCCTTCGCGAAGATGAGACATAGTATCGATATGGCCTTGCCAATTCTGGTCAATCGTATGAAGTGAGATCTGACGCTCTGCCATATCGGCGTCCGCGCTTGGCCAAGTCTTTCTCTTTTGGAGATAAGTATCGTAAAGAAGCTCGCCAAGATCTTCGCCAGCCTCTTCGAAAGGCGCGCCGTCATAAGCGGAGGCGTTAATCGAACCTGCAGGCAAGAAACGAGGCTCTACAATCTTCTTTAAGGCCTCGCCACTAATAATGCCCTCGGCATTGGAATCATCGATAGCCTTCTTGGCTAAATAAAGGCCCGTCGTTTTGAAGAAATCATGAATGAGATCCACGATATCGCTGGCCATTAAGATGGCGTCACGTTTTTTGTAAATGATGTCTCTTTGCTTCGCTAAGACATCGTCGTAGTCCTTTAAGTTCTTTCGAATATCAAAGTTCCTTCCTTCGATTTGTTTTTGAGCATTGGTAACGGCATTGGTGAGCATGCGGTTCTCGTAAGCTTCGTCTTCCAAGGATTCGGTGAACATTTTGCGAAGGTTTTCGGGCGCGAATCTTCTCATAAGATCGTCGTCGAAGGAAATGAAGAAACGCGAATAGCCAGGATCGCCTTGACGTCCGCTACGGCCGCGGAGCTGGTTATCAATGCGGCGGGATTCATGCCTTTCCGTGCCAAAGACGCAAAGGCCGCCAAGCTCGCGAACGCCTTCGCCGAGTTTAATATCCGTGCCACGTCCAGCCATGTTTGTCGCTAGAGTCACGGCGCCTTTTTCGCCGGCATGAGAGATGATTTCCGCTTCACGGGCTTGGTTTTTCGCATTTAATACTTCATGAGGAATACCCGCTTTCGTAAGAAGAGCGCTAATCTCTTCGTTCGATTCAACGCTCACCGTACCAATAAGAATCGGCTGGCCTTTCTCATGACGTTCTTTGACGGCCTTTACCAGTGCGTTTAACTTCGCTTCGTGGGTGCCGAAAATCAAATCGGTATCGTCGATACGTTGAACAGGTCTATTAGTTGGAATGCAAACGACTTTCATGTTATAAATCGTCGCAAATTCCTCTTCTTCGGTTTTAGCAGTACCCGTCATACCGGAAAGCTTCGTGTAAAGACGGAAGAAGTTCTGATAAGTAATGGTTGCAAGAACGACCGTCTCTTGTTTAATTTCAACGCCTTCCTTTGCTTGGATAGCTTGTTGAAGACCGTCGTTATATTCACGCCCAGGCATCACACGGCCGGTGAATTGATCGATAAGTTGAATTTGACGATTCTTATCCACCATGTACTCGACATCGCGCGACATGATGTAGTTGGCTTTAAGAGCTTGGTGAATGCGGTGAATGAGATCTTCGTTTTCGGGATCATAAAGGTTCTTAATGCCGAACATTTGTTCCGCTTTTTCGTTGCCAGAGTCGGTTAAAGAGGCCGCTTTGTCTTTGACATCAATCGTAAAATCCACGTCTTTCTTAAGATATTTAACAAAGCGATCGGCAACCAAATATTGCGATGCGAGGCTTCTTTGTCCACCGGAAATGATAAGAGGCGTTCTAGATTCATCGATAAGGATGGAGTCCGCTTCGTCGACGATCGCAAAATTTAAACCACGAAGGACACGTCCCTCGAGATTTGGGGCCATATTGTCTCTTAAATAGTCAAAACCGAGTTCGGAGTTCGTGGTGTAAGTAATGTCGCAAGCGTAAGCGGCACGCTTCTCGGCGGCGTTTTTGGAAGCAAGATTCACGCCAACAGTTAAGCCGAGCCAACGATAAATCTGCCCCATCCATTCAGCATCACGGGAAGCAAGGTATTCGTTAACGGTAACAACGTGGACGC
Source organism: Caryophanales bacterium UBA6356 (assembly GCA_002440125.1). Lineage (GTDB taxonomy): Bacteria > Bacillota_I > Bacilli_A > RFN20 > CAG-826 > UBA4951. The sequence continues at coordinate 26,264 of DJRQ01000031.1, forward strand.
CCTTCCCGCTTAAGGCGTTCAAATAGACGGCCATAGTCGCGGTGAGAGTCTTTCCTTCGCCCGTTTTCATTTCAGCAACATCGCCATTGTTCAAGACGAGAGAACCGACAATCTGAACTTTGAAAGGCTTCTGATGGAGGACGCGCCAAGCCGCTTCGCGGGCTACCGCAAAAGCTTCGTACTTGATGCTATCAAGCGTTGCGCCTTCTTGAATCTTCTTTTTGAATTCAACGGTTTTCGCTTTTAATTCATCATCCGTTAATTTGCTCATGGCTTCGTCATAGGCCATGACTTGTTCCGCTTCTCTCTCGTAACGATTAAGTTCGCGACGTTCAAGATGGAAAATCTTTTCAATAATGTTTGCCACTGTTCGCTCCTAAAAATACGCTTAAAAATGATACCATTACCATAAATGGTAAGCAATCGAGGGAAATCACTCTCGTTTGTCCAAAGGAAGCCGCTTTCGAATGTCAGTCAAAAAGAAAGGGGTTTTGATTATGTTTTTTCGCTTTTTAATTTTTTTATTCTGCGTCTCGGCAAGAATAAGAAAACGTACTTTTCTGGCACCAGCCTCTTCGATTAACCGCATACACGCTTTCGCAGTGCTGCCGCTGGTTAAGATATCGTCGACAAATAAAACTTTCTTTCCCTTTAGAAAGACGCCTTCTTTGAGTTCTAATATGTCGCCGATCTTCTGCCGTTGTTGGAAATGTAAATCGCTTTGCTTGATATCCTTTGTTTTGGAAAGGGCCTCAACTAAAGGCAAACCAATTTCTCCAAAAATCTCCGTAACGTGATTGTAGCCCCTCCGAAGATTATGGCTATTGGCACTTGGCGCCGGGACAAGGACATAGTCCCAATATAAAAGACGAAGTACGATTTTATAATGGCAAAGGAAAACGCTCTTGAGTTCATAGTCCCCACAACCTTTGAAATCATAAATGAGTTTGCGAAGCATTTCGTTATAGGGATAAAGGCAAAACCCCTTCCACTTTCCAAGCGTTCTTTTCCGTAATTTCGGATTCATTTTATGAAAGCATTTAGAACAAATCGGATAAGCAGAAAGAATCGAAGGAATGGTATCGGACACCATCGGTTTAAGGCAGCATTTACAAAGAGCGGTTACATTCTCTGATTTCATGAATAGCTCCTTCGATGCTTTTAGTGCTCCTTGAAGCAAAGAAATAGACATCTCCATCGGGGGCATCTTTTTTGCGTCCCGCCCGACCTGCGATCTGGATGAGCGTCGCCTCATCATAGATACTCTCAAAGTCCGCATGATAGATAAGAACCTGAAGATTTTTCACAGTTACTCCCCTTTCTAAAACGCTAGTGGCGACCAGATAATCGAGTTTTCCATTCTTGATGCTCTTTAGCTTTTCTTCCCGTCCTTCCACTTTCGAATGTAAAAGATCGCCTTTTCTTAGAAAGACTCTTAATCGAGCAAATAATGTTTCGGCCTCCGCTATAGTCGGGGCAAAAACAAAAACCGGCTTCTTTTCTTTTCGATACCTTTTTAATAAGAAAAGGAGTTTAAAAAATTGAAACGTCAATGGTACTTTAATAACCTTAGGAACAGGGATTGGCTTCTTATGGAAACGTGTTTTTAATTCCAGAATATCATGTCCTTCTTTTTGGTATTCGCTAAGGATTTTCTGACTTGGCGTCGCGCTCATCAAAAGAGAGTGTCCAACAAGTGAATTTTTGAAAAATCCATGCAAAACGTCGTTGCATTTATATGGGAACGCATCAATTTCATCCATTACAATAAGGTCAAAATAAGCAGGGTAACGATAGAGTTGGTGGGTCGTTAATATGACGATATCTCCTTCCAATTCTTCATGGTGCCCACCGAACACCGCCACCACTTTATTGCCTTGAAACGCTTCTTTTAAACGATAATAGATTTCAAGAACGACATCTCTTCTAGGAAGAGCAAAAGCAACGCGTCCCCCATGGCTTACGGCATAAGCAATGACCCCATAGGAGATTTCGGTTTTTCCAGAACCGCAAACGGCATAAATCAAAGTGTCTATCCCTTTCTGGTAGTTCTCGATGACTTTCCTAGAGATTGCCGTTTGCTCCTTAGATAATTGAAAAGGCAAGTAATAGCTCGCCTTCTTTTTTACCCTAGGAGTCTTTGTCACTTCCTTTCCATAATAAGACACGCAAGCGCGACAATAGAAAGAGCCATCCTTCTTTCTTCCGATAAGTCGAGGATCCTTGTTGCCACATCTTTTACACACGAATACCAAAAACCCCACCTCACTTAGAGATAGGGTCAAAAAGAAATTTTTGAATCGCTTTTTTATAAGCCGGTCTTGCTTAAGTGATTAAGGGCCGTCTCTTCGTCGATGACTTGGATGCCTAATTCATTCGCCTTTTGCAATTTGGAACCGGCTCCAGGACCAGCAATAACAAGATCGGTTTTCTTCGAAACGCTTCCTGCGCATTTGGCACCAATGCCTTCGAGAATGTCTGTCATTTCTTCGCGAGAGTATTTGGTTAAAGTTCCCGTTAAAACGATGGTCTTCCCGTAGAAAAAGCTATTCACATCGATGGTATCTTTCCCTAGGTAGCTCATATTGACGCCGAGTTCTTTAAGCTCGTTAATCTCTTCAATCTTCTTAGGATCTTCGAAAAAAGAACGAATGGAGGAGGCCGCTACCGGACCCACGTCCTCGATTTTCAAAAGTTCCTCCTCTTTGGTTTCCATTAGTGCGTCAAGGGTTTTGAAACGCTTGGCCAAAACCTTCGCCATCTTTTCCCCGACCTCTTTGATGCCTAAGCCGAATAAAAGGCGTTCCAAAGATTGCTTTTTGCTCGCTTCAATGCCGTCAAGAAGCATATTCATCGAACGGTCGCTCCAACCATCAAGCGCTTTGATTTCGGAAGCGTGATCGCTGAGCTTATAGATATCTGGAATATCGTGCAAGAAACCTTCGGCAAAGAATTCCTCGACTACATTCGGGCCCATCGTATCTATATCCATAGCATTGCGAGAAGCAAAATGTATCATGCCTTCGATTTTTCGCGAATCGCAGTCTGGGTTTAAGCAATAATGAAGGCCTTTAACTTTGCTAAGAGGATGGCCGCACACAGGGCAGTTCAATGGCATAACCCAAGGACGTTCCGATCCATCCCGTCTAGAAATAACGGGCCCAGTTACCTCTGGAATGACGTCAGCCGCTTTATGAAGAGAGACAATGTCACCGATCATAAGTCCTTTTTCTTCAATGAAGTCTTCGTTATTTAAGGTCGCTCTTTGCACAGTGCTTCCAGCTACTCGAACAGGCTCTAGAATAGCGTTTGGAGTCACGCGTCCCGTTCTCCCAATGGTAAGAACAATATCCAAAAGTTTCGTCGTAACTTCCTCTGGCGGAAACTTATATGCAATAGCCCATTTGGGCTCCTTAGCCGTATATCCCAAAACATCATAATCGTCGATGTTATCAACTTTAATAACAAGACCATCGATGTCATAGTCCAAAGAAGGACGTTTTTTGGCATAATCGCCCATATAGACCAAAATGTCGTCGATGTTATGAAGCAATCGCCGCTCACGGTTTGTACGGAACCCAAGAGAATCCAAGAAAGAAAGAGCTTCATGGTGCTTATGAATGCCAAGTTCTCGAGCATTCACAAGATAATACCAAAATGCGTCAAGCTTCCTCGAAGCGGCTACCTTCGGATCGAGATTCCGAATTGCGCCAGCTGCCGCGTTTCGGCAATTAGCGAATTCCGGCTCGCCCGCCAAACGCCGCTCACGATTGCAGTTTTCCAAAGAAGACTTCGGCATATAAACTTCGCCACGCACTTCGAAAGAACGTCGCTCATTCACGCGAAGAGGAATCGAGCCAATCGTTTTGACATTAGCCGTGACATCTTCTCCCATCACGCCATCGCCTCTTGTAACGGCATATTGAAGCTCACCGCCTTCATAGATTAAAGACATGCCGAGACCATCGATTTTCACTTCGCCAACATAATCCACTTGGGGTTTATTTAAGCTTAAGCGGACTTTCCTTTCCCAGGCGGACATTTCGTCTTCGTTATAAACGTTTCCAAGCGAAAGCATGAGCCTTTTGTGGGGGATTTTTTTAAATTCGCTTTGAGCTTGCCCACCTACTCGGACCGTTGGAGAATTCTTGCTCTTCAGTTGTGGGTATTCGTTTTCGAGCATTTTCAGCTCGTTCATAAGCCGATCGAACTCGGCATCCGAAACGCTCGATTGGTTAAGAACGTAGTACTCGTAGTTATAGCGATCAAGAAGTTTCGTTAGCTCCTCAACCCTCTTAGAGGCTTCGATAACGTTCATGCCACTCCTCCTTTTCGATGAATGCGAGTAATCATGGGATGCGTGCTAAGCAAAGTCTTTTTGCCACACGTATCAAAATTGACGACGATAATATTTTTATCAGGGACTCCGACGACATCGCCTTCGCCAAACTTTTCGTGGTGAACGCGGTCTCCTACCATCCAATCCGTAATGCCATTCGTAAGGGGTTTCGTGTAGGTTTCCTGAGGTTTATTCGGCGCTTTTTTTTCATCCTCAAAGGGATCAAAAGCCTTCCCGTCGTTAAAGAAAGAATCGTCGTTCTTTTTGCCATAAGCGAAGGACGGCTTCCAAGAAGGACGAGAATAGTAACCTTCGCCGACTGGCAAAGAAAGGCCGGCTTCTTTGAAGAACATGGATGGGGTCGCTGAACTATCGGTGGCGAAACTATAGCCGCTATTGCAAGAAACGAAGAGTTTCTTCTTGGCTCTTGTAAAGGCAACGTAGGCCAAGCGTCTTTCTTCCTCTTCGCCATCTTTGCCACTCTCGTCCATGCTTCTTTGGCTAGGGAAAGAACCTTGGTTAAAGCAAATGAGGAAGACGTAGTCGAATTCCAATCCTTTAGCAACGTGTATCGTCATCAAAGAGACGTAATTGCCATCGTTGATATCGTCTTGACCGGACAATAAAGCTACGTTTTGGAGATATTCTTCAAAAGTGCTATCGGGGTTATCGCTAATATAGTTGGTGATATCATCGAACAACGCGTTAACGTTTGATACTCGGTCTTCTTCGGGGTCTTCTTCTTCGGTGATGTAATCGAAATAGCCAAGACGCTCGGCCATTTTACGGAGAGTGCTGCTATAAATTTCCACATTTTCGCGAAGATCGTTTTTCGTCTCTTCGAGAATGCCGATGAATTCTTTGGCGGCATTGATAACGCGCGATGGGAGAGCACTTTCAAGATTTCCTTTAGTGACTTGTTTTAAATACTCGTATTCGCAAAGATTGTTTGCTTTCGAGTTTTGGCGAATGCGGTCGATGCTGGATGCTCCAATACCGCGAGAAGGAACGTTGATGACACGCTCAAAAGCGATATTATCCAAAGGGTTCACCAACAAAGTGAAATAAGCGAGCATATCTTTTACTTCCATACGTTCATAGAAGCGAAGCCCACCATAAATGCGGTAAGGAATACGACGGTTCTTCAAAGCCATTTCAAAAGAGCGCGTCATATAGGAAGAGCGATAGAGTATAGCAATGTTCCGGTAATTCGGCTCACCGTTGGCATCTTTATTCTGATTGGCAATATCGTATATGCGTTTTGCCACCCAAGCGGCTTCATCTTCGCTTTTAGGCTGGCAATTCGTGACGATGTCTTCTCCATCAAGACCGTTCGTATAAAGGTCTTTAGCAACCCTCTTCTTGTTATAAGCGATGAGCTTGTTAGCGGCTGCAAGGATCTTTTTTGTGGAACGATAGTTCTCATTGAGAATGATAGTCTTGGCACCGGGATAGGTTTTGTCGAAATTCAAGATAAGAGATTGATTCGCACCCCGCCAAGTGTAAATAGTCTGATCGGGATCGCCCACGACATAAACGCTGGTATCGGGTTTTGTAAGAAGACGCATCAAACGAAACTGAACATCGTTCGTATCCTGAAACTCATCGACCAAAATATGGTCAAAGCGGCCTGCCCATTTCGCTCGGATATCCGGTCTATTTTCAAGAATTCGAATGGTGTAAAGCAAAAGGTCATCAAAATCGAGAGCATTACAAGCGGCTTTCGCTTGCTCGTACATCAAATAAAATTCAACAAACTTCTTTTCATCTTTAAAGCTTTCTTTCGAAATATTGATGTTTTCCGGGTAAATCCCGCGTGTTTTTTGAGAATTCACATAACGCGAGGCCTCTTTCGTGAAGGGGTCCTTCTTTTTGTATCCGAGTTCTGAAGCGACGTTTCCAAAGAGTTGCTTTTGATCATCCTCATCAAAGATCGTGAAGCCGGGAGGGTAGGAAAACGCTTTATGTTCTTCCCTTAAGAATCGAGCGCAAAAAGAATGGAATGTTGAAATCGAAAGGATGGGCATCCTTCCTAAAATATCAAACACAAGTTTTGAAGCGCGTTGCTTCATTTCGTTGGCGACTTTGTTCGTGAAAGCGATAGCTAAAATCCTCGAGGGATCCACTTTCATATCGCTAATGAGATAAGAAATACGATAGGTTAAAACCCTCGTTTTTCCACTTCCCGCACCAGCGACGATACGGACAAATTGAGAATGCGTTGTAACAGCCTCAAGCTGTCTTTCATTAAGTAGTGATTCGTAGTTTGGCATAGCCCCATTAGGATAGCGCGAAACGGCCCTTCCTTCTATAGATATAGAAGAGGGTTTTTAGGAATGGAGGGCAAACACCCGAAAACAACGCATTAAAATCAAGGCCAAACACGAAAGCCAAACACGACCGCCAAAATAATCAAGGGAATCAAAATGGAGATTGCCGCAACAACGCCTAGGCAAATCCAAGCGCCGCGTTTGGTTTCGCTTTGATCGCCACAAAGTACATATACCAAAATAAGGCCAACGACACCAAAAAGGAGAACGAGAACGACCCCCTTCCAAACCGCTCCGTCATCGCGAGGAGGATAAACGGGTTTATAGACAACTTCGGTCTGAGGAAGAAGCGAGGCTCCGCAATAAGGGCAAAACCTTGTTCCATCGCTAATTTCTTTTCCGCAATTTGGACAATACATTTTCTTTTACAAACCACCAATATTATAGCCTTTGCCGATTGTTTGTTTGAATACGCACATTTTGTATATCACTAAAATCATGGAGAAAGCGAAGAAAGAAAAGGATAATGTTTCTATGCGGTATTTAAACCTCAAGACAAAGCCTTCGGAGAACATTGCTTTCGCCTCCATTATCGCCGCCTTATACTGCGTTTTATCGCTTCTAATTGCTTTTTTTCCTTCTTTAAGCATTCCTTTCGCTATTTTTCTGCCCCTTTTCTCAGCGCTTGTAGGAACGCTTTGCTTGCCTACTTACGTCTTCAGCTTTGCCATCGGCTCTTCTTTGCTTTGCCTCGGAGTTTCCTATTTCAATGTTGGGGAAATCCTTTTCTCGGTGATTCCTTCTATCTTGACGGGTTCCTTCTTTGGAATGCTCCTAAAAAGGAAGGTTCAAGACGAGCTTATCATCGTGCTCGTCTCCCTTCTTCAAATGGGGCTTAACTATCTCGCCGTCTT
>DJRQ01000031.1:33848-35434 GCA_002440125.1 Caryophanales bacterium UBA6356
AGAATCGACGCTTTGATTCCATCCTTATTACTCACCGTATCATTTTTACAAACGTCCTTGACAAACTTCCTCGTTGGTCTTTTGGCGATGCGCCTTACTTTGCCCGAAACGAAATGCTTCTCCTTCCCTAAAACAACGCTTCCTATTCTGGGCCTTTGTTCGGTCTTCCTAACGATGTCCATTGGCTATTTTAATCTCCTATTCGGATCTCTTTTCCTAGTGTTTTCCATCTATTTCGCCATGGTAAGCGTTTCTCTTCTTTTGAAGGAAAAGCGATGGTGGATTTACCTTCTTGGGGGAATTTCGCTTCTCCTTCTTTTCTTCCTTAGGACAGCGCTTCTTAATCATTATCAAGAAGGCATATTGCTCTATAGTCTCTTTACACTGCCGCTTGATTTTATCGCCCTCTTCTCTAACCTATTAAAAAGAAGGAAAAACGATGAAATTTCTTAAAAACTTCGGCCTCGGTCTCGTAACAATCATCCTTTTGCCTTTTTTCCTTTTGGTTCTGGCTCTTTTTGCCGTTTACCTTTTAATCGTCTACTGCATCGAGCTTATTCATAACCTCATTCGTTTCTTTAAGGGCGAAAAAGGACTTCCAAAGCTTCCAGAAGATCTTAAAGTGGATGCGATTAAGAAAAAGAACCTCCAAATCACGATCGAGAACGAAAGTCCAAAAGAAGAGACAAAGATTCCTCAAGCGCCACCAAGTCCCACCCACGTTTATATTCAGCAAAACTACTACCAAAAGGATCAAAAGCTAAGCCAAAACGAGTCTTTAGAGCAATCCTCTTTAAACGGTAATTATCAAAATAACACTGCAAATGCCCAACTAAACGCAAAGATTACCCCTCAAAATTTCATCGATATGAATTCTTTTGAAAATAAGGCAGAACCCTCTTACATTGAAGACGCTTCTAAAATAGATGGAGGGCATAACCAATGAATATCCTTGTTGGCATCACGCTCAACGACTCCGACAGAAGACTCCTCATCGCTTTGCTTGTCGTTGCGTTGGTCGTCTTCTTGCTTTTGGGCGCCTTAGGGATGCTTCTCCGCTTTGTCACCGAAAGGATGTCTAAAAGAATGGATTACGAAATCCATGATGCCGTCATATATCGTGTCATTCAGACCCCAGAGCAACTCGCGAAATATGGACGAGCCAAAAATAGAGCGCTTTTTTGGAGGCAAAGTTCGCCAGCGGTTTTAATCGCTTTAGCAAGTCTTCTTTTCTTTATCGTCTATAACTTAGTCACAAAACGTTGGGGGGAGGATTACTGGGCAAACTTCTCTTCCCTTTTTTATCAATTCGATTGGGGGGACGAAGAAAACTTCGTAACGGTCTTTGGCGTCACCTTATTAGCAAAATGGCCCGATGTCATTTCTAAGCCGACATGGGTCAATGACTATTGGGCATCCTACCTTCTCGTTCCTTTGTGGCTTACCGCGATCATATATTATCTCGTTACTTGCCAAGCTTATATTGCACGCGCTTTGCTCCTTAATAAACGCACCCACAGCGTTTTTGAGAAGAGCTTAGATGGTTTTAACTTCTTTGACGATGTCAAAAATAGCGCGAATTCCAG
>DJRQ01000037.1 GCA_002440125.1 Caryophanales bacterium UBA6356
CGAAAGAGGCGACTTTTTTCACTTCTTCTTTCGCGTTTCCCATCGCCACAAAAGTAGCCACTTCATCGGCCATAGAAATGTCTTGAAGATCATCGCCAAAAGCGATCGCTTCCTCTTTTTTATAGTCGTAATATTTCAAAATCGCAGCAATTCCGTCTCCTTTTCGATGTGGAACTTCATAAATATCCATCGCTGTATCAAGGAAACGAAAGAAGCAAAGATGGGGGAAGGTCTTCTTCATAAAAGAGTCATGTTTCTTTGTGTCGAAAAGCAAAAAAGCCACGCATTCGCCATCGAAATCAGGTTCCATTTCAGGCACAATATCACGATAAATTCTGTAATAATTGAGCGCCGATTTCGTCAAGGGAGCAAAAAGCTTCCTTTCTTGCGTTCCCACAAACTCCATCGTCGTATGGAAGTAGCGGCATAAAGATTTGAATTTTTCGACGTCTTCCTTTTTCACTATCGTCTTAAAAACGGTCTTCCCATCCGCCACCGCTAACCCACCAGAGCTTGCGATATAGCCATCCCAAGCGATTCCTAAATCCAAAGCGCCAAAAGGCACAAAGGAAGCGTACGGCCTTGCTGTTGCCAAGAACACCTTGACGCCTCTTCTTTGGATTTCTTTGATGCCTTCTAAAGAAGCCTCATCCCATCTTCCATTACGATGATCGTAGATGGTGTTATCGATATCGAAAAATGCTGCCTTAATCATAAGGAAATTATAAGAAAAGGGTGCTTAAAAAGACAAAAGAAAGTGGTTTCAAGATAGAAAGCGATGGAAGGCAAAATCCATAGTAATATTGATTCCGGACTTACCGATAGATCAGCACTTTCCTTTGAATATCTTAGAATATTCTAAATAAAGAACAGAGTTCAATTCTTTCAAAAGCCCCCTATCGACTTTCTCGACCTTCCGATCATAGGTCAAAAGCCCATTGAGCTCCTCTTCTACATCCGTTAGTTCCGTATAGACGCTCATCCCTAAGCCGAGTTTCCGAATCCCTTCTAGGACCTCACCATAAAGCTTCTTTAATGCGTTTTCCAATTCTTCTTTGGTTTTGAAATTCTTATATCCAAAGGCTTTCTCACAATAGGTATGACCAGGAACCTTGAGCCCATAGCCGCCGAATTCAGATAAAGAAAGAATGCGTTTCTCCTCGCTATGCATCCTAAGAATCGAAGAAAAATAAATATGGCGCGACAAGAAATCCCCTACTCCTTTGTCATACCATCCAGACGTAGAGTCGATGAGTCGAGAACTATCGAGCGAGCGAAGTTTTTCCGTCAAACGGACAGCTTCAAATTGGCCCCAGCCCTCATTGAACAAAGTCCAAACGACAATCGAAGGGACATTCCTTAAGTGAGAGAAAGTGCGTTCAAGTTCTTCTTCGAAGAAATCCCGCGATTCTTTTTCTTTTCTCCCAAGGCCTTTCGAAGAGGCGTCATTTTTTTGATATTTCGGAAAAATGCCGGGGATGCTCACGCTTAAAAAAGAGTAAGGAGCCCCACCGTTAACGAAATCTTGGATGACATACATTCCAAGAGTATCGCAAAGGTAGTACCAGCGAAGCGGCTCGATCTTGATGTGTTTGCGAAGGGCGTTAAAACCGGCTTTTTTAGCAAAGAGGATATCTTCTTTTAAAGCGTCATAGGAAGGCGCTGTGAGACCGCTTTCGGGATAATATCCTTGATCCAATAAGGCGCTAAGAAAAGTGGGTTTGCCATTAATCAGAAGGAAAGGAATGCCATTTTGCACAACTTTTTCTATTTTTCTAAAACAAAAATGGCTTAATACTTCATCTTGTCCATTATGAAAAACAAGATCATAGACATTAGGTTCCTCAGCGCTCCAAGGGTGGAAAGAGATAGAAAGATCAATCTCCCCTTCAAGGGCTTCCCCTAAGGAAAAGCTCCCCATTTTTTCGCCTTTGAAAAGAACATCGACAGAACATGGGAGAATCTCCCCATGCCGTGAAACTTTTAAGCGCAATTTCTTTCGATCATAATCGGGATCGATCGTGAGCGAGCTTAGATAATTGCCATCAGGCAAGAATTCCAAATAAACGCTTCCCCAAATGCCGCTTGTCGGATGATACCAAATGCCTTTGGGATGAGTGGATTGCTTCCCTCTTGCATGCAAAGGACTTTCTATATCGTCATGAGCAAGAACCTCGATGGTCACTTCCTCCCTTCCAGCAAGCGGAAAGACGCATTCGAAGGGAATATAGCCAAACTTATTCTCGAGGGACAATACACCATCCACGAAAACCTTGGCTTCTTGATCGACGGCCGTAAAAACAAGGCGAACCAAACAATTGCGTTTTTCCGCCGGGATAGAAACGACTTTTTTATAATGAAGGAAATCGTCTTTTTCGACTTTTTCATTAATTCCGCTAAGGGGCGTTTCCACGCTAAAAGGAACGATGATCTCTCGCTCATATTTTTTAGGGAAATCCCTGCTTTTATCTTTGCTAAAAAGCCAAGGTCCGTTAAGGGAAAGGTAATCCCTTCTTTCAAAATAAGGGTTCGGATGTTCTTTCAAAGGATGTTGGCGGTCCAACGTTTCGCCGTAAATCGTGCAAATGTTTTTCATAGATGAGTCTATTATATGTTATGCGAAGGAAAAGAAGAGAAGCGAGGAAATAAAAGATGTTCGATCTAAAACTCATTCAGCAAGAACTCGAAAGAGAAGGGGCAGATGGCTGGTTGCTTGTCGATTACGAAAACAAAAATCCGAACGCAGTCGCTTTTTTGGGCGAAAAGATGCTCACCAGGAAGATCTTTTTATATTTCCCGAAAGAAGGGAAACCACAAATCATTTGCCACAAAATCGATACCGTCTTTCTCAAAGACGAAGAAACTCTCTCGCACTTCGATTTAAACGTTTATCTTTCGTGGAAGGAAATGCTGGAAATCGAAAAATCCCTGCTAAAATCCTCTAAAACTATTTTGATGGACGTGTCTGAATTCGGTTTGTTGCCACGCATTTCTTTGGCGGATTATGGTTCGGTAGAGTTCGTTAAATCGTTAGGAATCAACGTCCTTTCAAGTGGCGATCTCCAAGAGCGTTTCACAGCCACTTATTCTAGCCGAGCCTTCGCCCTTCAAAAGGAAGCTTGCCAAAAAGCGTTGGCAATAAAAGACGAAGCATTCTTAAAAATCAAAGAGGACATCTTAACCAAAGGAGTAAGCGATGAATACAAAATCCAACAATTCATCGCAAGACGTTTTTTGGAAGAAGGAATGGTTTTTGACGATGCGCCGATCGTCGCGATAAATAAAAATGCAAGCGATCCTCACTATGGACCAACCGCAAGCGTCTCAAGCCCCATTCGAAGAGGCGACGTTGTTCTTATCGATATGTGGGCCAAGATGAATGACAAAGAGGGCGTTTATGCCGATATCACTTGGATGGGCTACGTCGGAAAAGAAGTACCAGAAAAAGTTTCCCATCGATTCCACGTTCTAAAAATGGCCATCGAAAAAGGATTCGATTTCTTAAAGGAGAACCTTCCTTTAAGGAGAGTCGAAGGATACGAAGTCGATCAAGTCGTTTATGATTTCATCAAAGAAAACGGATATGAAAAAGGGATAATTCATCGAACAGGCCATAATATCGCTGTCGATGTCTCTCCTCATGGGCCAGGCGTCAACATCGATAACCTCGAAAGCCACGATACAAGGGAAATCATCGATGGCGTCACTTTTTCTTTGGAGCCAGGCATCTATTTGGACGATTTCGGAATGCGAAGCGAAACGGACGTCTATATCGATAAAAGAAAGCCGGTCTATATGGCCGGCCATCAAGAAGAAGTAATCCCAATTCTAAAGGACTAGGTTACTTCAGGGTTTCGTAATATTTTTGTAATTCTTCTTCGCTTGCTTTATCGCTCTTGAACACTTGCCGATAGCCTGGAATAACGTTGAAATGAAGTTGGGAGAGCCTTTCCGAAAGGTTCTTCACCGCTTCACCACTCCATCCATAGTCGCCAAATGCGCTTGCCTTCTTGCCTTGGCCAACCGTGGTATAAACATGACTCAAGAGATCGTAGAATAAGCAAACTGCATCCCCGACCATGGTAGGCGATCCCAATAGCAACGTGCCACTATGAGCGATGTCGTTTAAAATCTTGTCTTTCAAAGAGCCATAGTTCAAAGCGTCTATCTCGTAAAGAGCCACTTTTTTGCCGTCGTGTTGGAATTTAGTTTCAAGAGAATGGGCGATTTCTTTGGTGTATCCATAAGCGGAAGCATAAACAATCGTGACAAAATTTGGATCGTTTACTGGCGTGAACTCCTTGGCAAGTTCCTCATAACGATGGATTTGATCTTGGACATTAGTATCAATAATGGGGCCATGTCCAACACAAATCATATCGATATCAAGCTTTTTAACGCGTTCGCAAGCAGCCGTCACGAACTTGGCAAAAGGACCCATAATGGAAACAAAGTAATAACGGAGGGCGGCGTAATATCTTTCTTTGTCCGGCTCTTTGCTAAGCAAAAGAGCGTCGCTTGCGAAATGCGCCCCGAAAGCGTCGCAACTCACCAATACTTTGAGCTCCTTGATGTAGGTAAACATGACGTCCGGCCAATGAAGCATAAGACCGCTTACGGCTTCAAGGGTATAGCCACCAAACGAAAGAGGAGCCAAAGGGTTCATAACCTTTCTCTTAAAAGGCTTTCGGGTGATGGCATCGAGATTCTTTAAACAGGCAGGGCTTGCCAAAATAGTTAGCTCTGGGTTGAGGTCGATAAGCTTTCCGATGCTTCCCGAATGGTCGGGTTCGCTATGCGTCACAACAAGATATTTTATGTCCTTTAAAGGCACGATTTCTTCGATGTGACGGAAGTATTCTTCTTCGTATTCCCTTCTACAGCCTTCGAAAAGAATGGCGCCTTCTGGTGTTTTTAAAAGGTAACTATTGTAAGAAGTGCCATCATTTGTCAAAACGGCAACATCGAATAATTTAAGCGAGTGATCAACGACGCCAACATAATAGAAATTGGGTTTTAGTTCTAGAACTTCCATAAATGCCTCCTTTTTTAATTATAGCAAGATAATTGAGCCATACCGCCTAGACGCTTACGAATAGAAAGAAAAGGACGGGTTTCCCCGCCCTCTATCTTGATAACGAAGGGTAACCGTTACTTGATAGCAATTCTATGGTCGGATTCGACTTTTTCCTTCTCTTTCGGGAAAGTGAGAGTCAAAACACCATTCTCGAGATTGGCTTCAATCGACTTCTCATCGACATCGCCAATATAGTAGCTACGGCTAGAAACGCCGCTAAAACGTTCACGATGGATGAAGTTCTCTTTCTTGCCTTCTTGTTTGTCTCCGTTTTCCTCGTGTTTTTCAGAAACGCGAATGGTCAAATAGCCATTCTTAAGCGAAACGTTGACATCTTCTTTCTTGATGCCAGGGAGTTCCACTTCCATAACATAATTCTTATCGTTGCTCTTGATATCCGTTTTCATCGCAAGACCACGAGCATACTTTGGGGTATGGACTTCTTCCGGCGCCAAGAAGTCAAAGAGTGGTGAAAAGAATCCATCATCATAACCATAATTCATTAATTCGTTTTTCATAATTCTATTCCTCCATTAGCACTCTATATCTCCGGGTGCTAAGGATAGTATAGTAAGCCTTTTAGCACTGTCAAGATATAAGTGCTAAATATTTATTCTTTCATTTAGAAGCCTCTTGCTAGGAAAAGCGTTCGTAAATCTCTATTTCTATCGATGAGGCGAGAGGATGCAAAGATCTACCTCTCCCTCCAATATAAGATCCTCAAATCAATCGCCAATTATCGATTCAACGCACAAGGAACTCTTTTTTTCGATTTGCTTTATTTTTTCGGAAAGCTCCGACGAATAGGAAAGGAAAGAAGGCAAAAAGAACGTGCGTCCATCTTTTTTTGTCGCTAAGAAAGCGGCATCCAAACTCATATTGATGTGGAATGCAATGTTTTTTGCCGCGTCATCAAAGGCCTTCTCCACAAAAAACGAACTCTTTTCTTTCTCTCCCAATGTCTTTTCAAGCAAAGTCAATTCTTCATAAACCTTCTCTCTAATATTCCTAAGATTCACTTTCCCATCGACCTGATAAGCATAAAGAAAAAGCGCCTCTTCTAATCGAGGTCTTAAAAATTCCACAATTTCATTCGTCTTTTCTTCGATAGACATAATCTTCTCCTCCGCATCTAGAACACCCACTGATAGATAGGGAGAAAAAGAGATTTTTGTTTCAGTTTTTCCAAAGGACGATGTCTTTGACCTGAGCCTTTAAGAAAGCAACGAGATCCTTTGGCGAAAGGCACACTTGGAGCCCTCTTTTACCGCCGGAAATATATATTTTGTCAAAAAGAAGAGCTGTCTCGTCGATATAGACGGGCATGGCTTTCTTTAAGCCGATAGGCGAGCAACCGCCATGGATATAGCCAGTCAAGGGAAGCAATTCTTTATAAGGAATAAGCTCCACCCATTTGGAATTCGTATAGTGGGCCGCCTTTTTAAGGTCAATAGAATGTGCCACTGGAACCTCAAAAATGAAATGTTCCTTCTTCTCGTTCACACAGACGATACTTTTGAAGACGGAATCTGGATCCTCGCCAAGCGCCTTCGCTACGCCAACTCCATCGACAATGTTTTCGTCGTATTCATAGGGCGTATAGGCGATGTGATTGCGATCAAGTTCCCTTAAAGCGTTCGTTTTATTCATATAAGAATATTATGTTTCAAAATGAGAAAAGAAAAAGGGCTAGACGTGCTAACCCAAAATAGAACGAAGAAAGAAATTAGTTCGCTTTCTTCTTGGCGAAGCCTAAGACACCAATAGCCAAGGAAAGAAGAGCGCTGACAGCCAAAGAAGCGCCAGTAGCAATAAAGCCCCAGCCAAGAGAAAGAGAAAGCGATCCGGCAGGAGTCAAAGCCGAAACCAGAAAAGTCAAGACGGCGGAAACGGCTAACATAAGTCCAGAAAGGATATGAAGGAAGCCGGTGAATTTTCCACCATGCCATCCAAACACGGTTCCGAGGACTTGGAAGGTTGCGGAGATAACAAGCAAAACGAAAACGGCGATGAAAGCGGCAACAGGCGTTTCAAAAGCCGCGATTGCTTTATTTCCAAACATCAAATCATAGCCATAGATGACATCCTTCTCGGCTGTCAAGGCGGCTGGAGCAAGAGGGAAAAGGAAAGCGCAAAGGGTGAACGCTAAAGCGGCAATTCCAAGAATCCCGGGCAAAATCGTTTTCTTCATAGTAATAACCTCGCTAAGAAACGAATTAATCTTACTAGCCTTCTTGGGGCTGTGCAAGGGCGCGTATACGCACGTGAGGAAGGGAAAGCGATCGCCCTTGAATCAACAAAACGCCGCAAATATTAAAAATAAGCGAGGATTTGCTAGGATTTTTAATTTTTTGAAATCCCTATCGTCACTTCTTTCGAGGTCATTGATTTGATGGTTATAGTATATTCAAAGGTCCCGCCATCATTGGTCTTTTTGCCATTTGGGAAAAAGCTCGCATATTCTTCCATGGAAAAGCTATCGCCCTTATGGAAAAGCGTTTCATTTTTCGCATAGGCATAAGTCTTGGCAAAATTTGTCGTTTTCGAGGCATCCATAAGCTGTATCAAACGGTAATTCGGCGAAAGGTGATTTCTTGTTTGTCGATCTTTATCCGTTCCATAAGAAGGGGTATTCGAATGAGCGATATAACAATTGCTCTCCAAAGTATCCGTATAAGAAAATTTCCTGTTGTTCGAATATTTCGCAAGTCTCGCATCCACGTGATAAAGACGGACGCCCACTTCGGTAAAACCCTTAAGACCATTCCCCGGATAGGCTTTTTCAGAGTCTTTCCAGTTGAGATTTTCGGGGGTATAAAGCTCGAGCATCATGTATTCATCAAATGGTGTCCCATTCCAGCCATCGCTTGTTGGAAGAACGAGGCAATCTCCGGAAAGAGCGCTCGAAGAAAGGGTGATTTCGCCAGGACCCGTTACTACAAAGGGGGAAACCCAGCCCAAAATCCATTTGGAATAAACGTTGTGGTCAATGATGTTGGCATCCATCATGTCGATCATCCCCATCGGAGCCGATCCATCCGTTTTCGAAACGACGTTGTAGTCGTAATAATCATCGAGCCCAAGCATATGTCCAGTTTCATGAATGAAGGTATGCGCGTCGCTTTTGAAAGTGCCATATCCTTCATCCATAAAATCAAAAGAAGCCCAACCGAAAGTGCAAAGGGCAGGACTATTTTTGTTTGGACTATTATCCGCCCAATAGGTATAAGCCCAACAAGTTGGATCGAGTCCTGACGTACTAGAATCCGTCTCCGAAAGATAATTCGGAGCGCTATAGACAAACCAAGCGCCGTCAACATAGCCATCTTGGTCGCTGTCGAATTCCGTTCCATTCGTATTATTTTTCTTTTTGTAGTCGGAATAAGCCATCTCGATGACTTTTTCCACGCCGCCCGTCTCCGTTTCGCTTCTTTCATCTAGGGCGTATATTTCTTCCGGCGTTAAGTCACATTCATACCATTTATCGGCAACCGTTATATCAAGATTAAGCTTTCCAAAAGAAGAGAGACGATAGAAACTTTCAACGCTTTGCCAAGAGTCGTTTTCGCCAACAAAAACATTCTTGATCCTATTGAGATTTCGAGTCGTGGCATTGTATTCGTATCCGGAAAGAGAAACGGGAATTACAAGGATTTTTGGATTTCCAACGCTATCAAGATAAGGCATATCCCCACTATCGCCGACATCCCTCATCAAAAAAGAAGCCTGCTCTTTCGAATAGCCTCCTCGAACCTCACTTGAAAAATCGCTGTTGCTATAAGATGGGTAGGAATAGGAAGAGCTCGATAGAAAATCAAAAATAGTCCGATCGCAACTTGATAAAACAACGACAGGCAAAACAAGCAATAACGTTTTTAAAAGCTTCTTTTTCATAAACTTCTCTCCTTTCATAATATAGCATACAAAACAAGATATTCGTCCCGGAACTGCATGGTTTTGTGGCTCTTTATGCAATCGAAGAAAACCAGTCCACCTAAACAAAAGCCCCATCGCTAGGATGAGGCTTTGGTACAAAGGGAGATTGTTATTGTCCGATAGCGATGAGCCCGAACATCCAGCCATCGGTTGATTGGACGACGCTCACGCTGATAAGTGCCGTCGCATTCGAAACATTAGGAGCGGCATAAATGACGCCGCCATCCTTCTCAAAGGTAGTCTCACCACTATCCACATAGTGATAGGTGGCAAGCTCTTCCAAATAATCCTCCGCATAGCTCATCGCAATTTCTTTTGTCGCAAAGTTAAGCGAGACAACAAAGTAATAGCTGTAATCGCTATTGGCGGAATTATCCGTGAACGTGATATCGCCTTTCAAATCGCTCGTCGCAGGAAGTTCTGGAATATCGTAAGCCATCACGCTATTCATGTACGCGAATCCCGTTTTGTTCGCGTCTGCGATTGTCGTATAAGTTTCCTTGTAGCCTAAGGTTCCATTATAGAAAATGGCAGTGAATTCTTTCACGCTGCTTCCATAGGAAAGGTCGCAAACGATGTATTTAGCGCCTTGACGTCCCTCGGCTTTTTGGGCCTCGATCTCTTTTTGATAGATGTAATGCGTCAAGCCGTCACTTTCGCTTTCTTGGCTTCCTCCATACTCATAACCGGCAGCTGTCAACAGCTTAGCGTAAGGTTTGCGGAGGTCCTGGCCATAGTTTTGCCATTCCACCGCGACGAGTTGATTGTTGTCATTCGTCATCGGAGAATCGCCAAACGTAGCGGTCGCTAAACCGGTCGGGAAAATAACGTCTTCAGCGTTTTCACCGAAAAGTTGCTCAATCGCCGTTTGGGACAATTCGCTAAAGGAAGTTGGAGCTTCGATTACTTGGGGATTCTTAAGATAATCGGAAACAGCCTTAACATCGGTTGTTCCGAAATTCGAGAAAGTGGCGATTTGAGTCACCGTTTGCCCACCGTTCTTCAGCGTAAGCTTGAGCTTTCCCTCGGAACCGTCTTCATTTAACGTCAAAGTCAAAGAAGAAGTGTAGGTATAGTATTGCCCACTAATGCCAAGAAGATTGCAGATGTAATAAAGATAACGGACATCCTGAATCATCTTTTTGGTATCGAATTGATAAACGTAGCCTTGTCCTTCGAGATTGTAGTATTGAATGAAATCGTCGTTAGCAAGCATCGAAGGAACGATGAAATAATTAGTGATATCGTTCCCTAATCCAGCGCAAGAAGAAAGGGCAACCGCGCCATCTTCAATCGTGAAGTAAAAGAAGCCTTGATCGCCATTAACCAAAATTCCAGCTTGTTGTACTTCGCTAGAGTCGGCGCTTTCGGCGACGAAAGCATCTGCTCCCAAATAATACCGTTTGTAGCTTGTACTCGTACCAGAAACGCTCATCGTAACGTTATTGGCACCGATATTGGTGATGAATCCAGCCAAAGCCTTTTTACGGGCGGCGAGGATCTCGGCGGTCGCATCGCTTGATGTCGTTGAAGTGGAAGATTCCGCCGGGTTATTTCCGCAAGCTGTCAAAAGCATGCCAACAGATAAAGCGGCTAAGAACAATGCTCTTTTTTTCATAGAAAAGCCCTCCTTTATGGGGTTGCACATGTGATAATACAAAGAAACACTTAAATTTCAATTGTTCTTTTAAAGAAGCGTTTCATTTTCTATTGCGGCCTTTCGCTCGTAAATATAGAACTCCAAAAGTTTTACTTTTCATATACTCCTTCGAAATAGCGCATCCATGCGCTTTACGCGCGCACTAATGCGCCCATACACACGCAATGCGAAAAATAATCATTGAAAAATGGAGAATTGGCCTTATTCTACCCATGCACTCTGAGGAGGAAAGCGTATGAAAAAGAAACAAAACTTGCTTATTATCGCTTCTTTAGCACTTGCAGGCATGCTTATGACGGCTTGCGACGATAACACGAGCGGAAGCTCGAACACTTCGTTCACACCAGTAACCGTGAACGGAGAAGTTTATCAAATCAATCTTAAAGATCCTGAAATGAGCTTGCCCTATGTGGCAATCGACGAAACCATCGATCTCGACGAATATTACGAAGTTGAGATGATGGATGGGACAAAAAATAGCACTTATTCCATTGAGAATTTGAATGAGGATCTCCTCGTAGACGGACATAGAGTCACGCCGAAAAAGGTCGGTTCTTACGAAATCCGTCTCGCCGTTAACGACAAATGGACTTATATCACCATCGATTGCAAAACGGCAGCCAACCTTGAACTCATCAATTTCTTCAACAAAATGAGCGAAAATGGCGGGCAAAACTATACCCTCGATATGGGAACTTATAATCCAAAAACGAAACGTTTCTATTACGAGGATTACACCATCGTCCACAACCCGAACTATGTCGCCGCATTCAATAAGAACAACGTAGGAGAAACGGATGACAACGGGGATCCAAACTCCTTTGTCTTAGCCAACCTTTCCGATGGCCATGGCTATATGGGCTCCTTTAACGAAGAGGGAGTTCCGGAATTCGAGAATGGCAAAATAAACATCGGAAACTACTACATTACGATGCCGCTTCAACTCGATGGCGCTTCTTTTGAATCCCGTTTCAACGAAATCACCGGCGAAGAGACGCTTGTTGGAAATCAAGCCCAAGCCGCTGCCTTTTTGAATTATGGCATGAGCAACTTTGTCGAGAACTATGGATATTCCTATAACTCAATTTACGTTCTTGATTTCACCGACGAAGATAAAGACGGCGAAAAAGACACCATTTATTTCAAAATAACGGTTGATGGCACGAATTCAAATGGCGTTGCCTTCACCGATAGCGAATGGTGCACTATGCGTATGAGCAATGTCGGGACAACGCAATACGCTCCCCTTGAAACGGCTATACAAAATAGTTCGTATGTTCCTGTTCCTTTCAAGCCAGTAGAAATCGGAAATGCCTTCAAGAATGTCACAGACGGCAAGAACTACACCACGACGATAAATATGTACGCCTGCGATGAGGATTATAACGAAATCGCCACCGATAAAGTCGTCGATGCGAGCGCTTACTATCTCCTTTTGGGAACCAAGAAGCCTATTAAGGTCGTCAATACCATTACGAACGAAGGCCTCGAATCTTCCGTCCAAGTCAATGGCGCCGTGGCTATGAAAAAAGCCTATTGGAATGAAGGCGGCAAAGCCTACATGGGCGATTATGTTGCCGCTAGCGAGGGTGAAGAAGAAACGAACACCAAGCAAGAAGTGGAAGGCGTTACCGATGCCTTCACTATCGATGATGCTTTGGATTACACCACCGCTCGCGTAACGCAAGATAACATCAATGCCGCTATTTGGAAGAAACGCAAAGCGGATGATGCCAATAACACCGTTACCTATACCGGTAACATTGGCGACTATACGCTCGCGGATGGCCAAACCAATGGCTTCTTCGAAGAACTAATGAATCAAGCGGGTCTTCTTACCACGACCATTGACAAAAAGACCTATAAGCTTGGCACCTATCTCACCTTCATGGGAGCTATCTCTTATACGGATGGAACGAAAGCCTCTTACACCGTCTCTTCGCGTTATGTCGGTCTCACCGTCAACACAACCACCAACGAAGTGACCGTTAAGGCGCTTATGTATCTCCCCTTTAGCGACGTCACGCAACCATATGCTATGATTGAATACTCCATCACCAATATTGGAAGCACAACCAACAACTTTGTGTATGGCGCGTAAAAGATAGAAAGGAATGGAAACAATGAAAAAAATAAGTAAAAGTTTACTCGGCATTCTAGTTCTCTCTGCTACTGGAGCTGGCGTTTTAGCCGGATGTTCTCACGGCGATTCCGATCCCAATGGCTACACTTACAATACGTATCTAAGCACTTCTCCATCCAAATGGAACGTGCATAACTGGGAAACAAGCGATGAAAGCTACATTCAAAGTTTCACCGAAGTCGGCCTCTACGACGTCGTTTTGAATAAAGACCACACCGGCTATCAATTCATCTCCGAGATGGCAAGCGATATGCCGCTCTCCCTCGATCCGACAGAATTCGATGCGGACGAATATACTCAAATCGGTGAGAAATATTTCGGAGGAAAGGAATATTCAACCGGCCAAGTCTGGGAGATTCCACTCCGCCAAAGCGCCGTTTGGGAAGATGGCACGCCCATCAAAGCGAAGGATTACGTCGAATCGATGGAACGTTTGCTCCAACCAAAATACGCAAACTACCGCGCCGATAGCTACTATAACGGCAACTTCGTCATAGCCAACGCCGAAAACTACTATAAGAATGGACGCCAGGTCCTTGAACCCGTCTATCAATACATCACCGCCGGTAAGGCAGATGGCAAGCTTTACGATAGCGACAACAACGTTCTTGCGGCAACCAACGACTACTACATCGACCTTGCTCAAGGCTCAAGCACTTATGCCATGAGCATCTTCTCAAGCGATGGCAGCTCCGATGACATTACCCTATATACCTTATTAAATAATAGGAGCACCAAGGGAAGCGATGCCCTCGAACTCGCCGCCAAGCGCATAACGATCGGCGTATCGTACTACTACTGGAAATTCGTCGACCACTCTAATGACGACGATAAAGATAAATGGGCCGAAACCAAAAAAGCCGATAGCGTCACCAAGGATATGCTTTCCAAGCAAAAGCCCATCCGCATCCGTGATTTCGATTCCAAAGAAGTCATGACGACCAGCGAATTAAATGACAGCCAAAAGCTCGTTCGTTACAATCAGCAAGATCTTAAAAAGGACCTTTCGACAATCGTTCGAGAATTGAGCAAGAGCACCACTTGGGCTGGCAAAGACTGGGCGTGGAAAGTACCTCTTTGCGACTACATCACCAAGAAAATGGACAAAGATTTGTCGATGGAAAACGTCGGCATTGCAGCTAAAGATGACTATACCTTACGTCTTTACTTGGCCAAGCCTATAAGCGCCCTCGACTTAAAGTTCCAGCTTGCCAGCAATTGGCTTGTCAAAACGGATCTCTATGATAGTTTAAAAAAGACCATCGGATCGTCATGGTTCACTGCTTATGGCTCAGCCGACGTGAAAAACTACATGTCCTATGGGCCTTATAAGCTCACCGGATTCGTTACTGGCCAAGCCATCACCATCGAGCGTAACGACAAATGGTACGGCTACACCGACGAAAGCTACAAGAATCAATTCGCCGACTATAAAGAGGAAGACAAGAATCAATATAGGATGACGAAGATCTATACCCGCATCATCAAGGAACATAGCACCGCCGTGAGCGAATTCATGGCTGGAAACCTCGATGACATCGACCTTAACAAAGACGATATGAAGAAATACGGCAATAGCGCTCGCCGTACCACCACCCTTGAATCCTATACCCAAAAACTCAGTTTCAACACGAACCGCGGAAAACTTCTCGAGCGTCAAAACGAAAAAGGCAAGAACAAAACCATTTTGGCCAATAAGGATTTCCGTAAAGGCCTTTCCTTGTCCCTTGATCGAAACACCTTCGCTTCCCAAGCCACAGCCGGAAGCCAAGCCTTCACCGGACTCCTTAATAGCCTCTATCTTGCTAACGTCGCCACGGGCGAGATGTACCGCGACACTACGCAAGGTAAGAGCGTTTATAACCAGATCTACGGCGAACTAGGTGGCACTCCAACCGATGGAAAGAAAACCGCTTTGGCAGAAGCGGAAAACGGCTATAACTACGCTTGGGCAAAGTACTATGCCAAAAAAGGCATTAAAGACGAGCTTAAGAGCGCCGAGAACGGCCATCTTGAAGCGGGCGATGAGATCAGCATCGAATTCCGTGTCTACGACAACACCAGCGATACCACCATCGCCATGAATAGCTTTATCGCCAATACCTGGAGCCGGCTCTTGGAAGACGTCTCAAAAGAGATTAACGAAGAAGACAAAGGGGTATTGAACGGCAAAAAAATCACCATCAAGATTAACCTGGTCAAAGACGAAGACTATTACACGACCGCTCGTAATGGCGGCTTCGATATGATTTTCTCCATTTGGGGTGGCGCAGCCATCGATCCATATGGCCTTATGCAAGTCTATCTCGATAAGACCTTCACCAACACTTGCGAATACGGCTTCAAAGGCAAGCAAGATCAAGAAAATCTTTGGATCGATTTAAATGGCGATAAAGAAGTGGATGCCGGCGAGACTGAAACATACGATGGTTGGTATCACGAGATGAATGACAACCTCAACGAAGGCATCTATTCCGATGAGGCGAAATCGGATCCGAATAACGAAGATTACGCCAAGTGGAAAGAAGTTCACGAGAAGCGTCTAACTGTCTTAGCCGGTACTGAAGCGGGCATTGTCAATCGCTTCGAATGTATTCCGATGGTCGCCCGTGGCACTTCCTCACTGAACGGTTTCAAAGTCGAAAATGCTTCCAGCACTTACATCAACCTTGTCGGTTATGGCGGCATCCGTTTCCTCCGCTTCAACTACACCAATGGCGAATGGAGCAACTTCGTTTCCCAAAACGGCGGAAACCTCAGTGAACTCTATGCGACTTGGACCAACTGACATCCGTTAATACGTCTATTTACAGGCGGCCAAAATCGGTCGCCTGTTTCGTTGTTTAATGTTGTAATATAAATGGGCAAATTATGAGACAAGCAAAACAAACACTAATCTATATCTTGCAGCGTCTGGTTTTGATGGCTTTCACCTTCATCATCATCTTTTTCATTTGCTTTATTTTGGTTCGTCTTTTGCCGATAAATGTCGATACGGGCATATCAGATCCGTATGCCGTCTATCGGCAAATGGTTAATCAAGGGCGCATGAAATATGATACTTCGACGGGAGAATATACTGTTATCCCTGTTTTCGAGCAACTCTGGACATTCCTTAAAGGGCTCTTCACTCCGGGCAACGCTTATCCCTTAGGCATATCTTATAATATCGAATGGCTTAAAAAACCCGACGAATTGCTTTGGGGTAAAATGGCCCCAACCGTTTTGATTAACATTTATAGCACGATTCTTTCCATTCCTCTTGGAATCGGCTTAGGAATCTTCATGGCGTTAAAGAAAAACAAATGGGAAGATCACCTTTTGAACATTGTGGTCATGCTTTTCATTTCCGTTCCAAGTTTTGTGTTCGCTTTCGTGCTCCAAGATCTATTTGCCTATAAATGGATGATTTTGCCCGCCATGCTCCCAACGGTTAACTATAATGCCGGAGGATGGTTTGCACCCGACATGTTGAAGGGAATGATTTTGCCCGTCTTGGCAATGAGTTTTGGCTCGATTGCAGGCTTCGCGCGCTATACAAGAGCCGAGCTCACCGAAGTCTTGACCAGCGATTTCATGCTTTTGGCAAGGACCAAAGGCTTAACGAAAACACAAGCCACCGTCCGTCATGCCTTCCGCAATTCCCTTGTGCCTATTTTCCCAATGATTTTAGGCACGATCATCAGCGTCCTAAGCGGTTCTCTTATCATTGAGAACATCTTTGGCGTTCCAGGCGTGGGAGCGTTATATCTCGAATCCATCAACAAGAAAGACTATGACGTCTTCCAATACGTCTCGATGTTCTATATTGCGATCGGTTTAATCGGAACACTTATTGTCGACATTTCATACGGCCTAGTCGATCCGCGCATCAGAATGGGGAGCAAAAAATAATGGAAAACGAAAAAATTATTGCAAATCCACTTTCGAATGCGGATATCGCCAATATGCCAAAGGATCTTTTTAAGGAAGTTCCGGACCGCAAAGACCTTCATGACCAAGCTTTCGAAACCAAACCGGTAAGCTTTTTGAGGGACTCCTTGAATCGCTTTGCCAAAAACAAAGCTTCTATCGTCGCCGCCGTTATCATTCTCATCATCGCTTTATATGCGATTATCGTTCCTTTTGTGACTCCAACGGCCTATGTGAGGGCCTCCGAGTACACAAACGGCTTTGAGGATACGGAATTCAGCAACGTCCTCCCCTATTGCTCTTGGTTTAAAGGAACGGGCTTCTGGGATGGCACCAAAACGATGTCCGTTAGCGAGTATGACTACAAAGCCCTTCAATATGATGATTCGAACTATAGTTATTTCGTCAAACTCGAAAGCAAAAAAGAAACTTCTGTCACCATTGGATCGGTCACCAAAACAAGCACCATCTATAACATTCGAATCGATACTTATGCCGTCGGAAACAAAGAGGTTTCCCTCACCAAAGAAGAATACGAAACCCTTAAGGCAAATGATGTTGAGCGTAAAAAGCAAGGGCAACCAAGCATCATCAAGCCCAGCGTAGACGTCGAAACGTATCTTGCTTCTTATAAAGCAGAGCTTGAAGCCGATGCCACCATCGATGATTCCATAGTCTCTACCATCATCACCAACATGCGGAATTACTACAATCAAAATAAGCGCGTCTACTACAAAATCACCGCAAAAACGAGTGATGGCAAATATAACTCGAACATCTTCTCCCCGGTTTTTGGCGAAGATGGAAAGCCCATTAGCATCTATAAAACGAATGCCGATGGGAGTTACGCCGAGCCGACCGAAAGCGGCGGCCGCTATAAAACCCGCGTCGATTATTACGACTACTTCACCTGGAAAAACGGCTTTGAGCCACGTTTTGTCTTCGGAACCAATGGCACCGGCCAAGATATCTTCCTTCGTTTGGCCAAAGGTACGCGATTCTCGCTCCTTCTTGGCATTGGCATTAGCTTAATCAACTTCATCATCGGCCTTATTTGGGGCGCAATAAGCGGCTATTACGGCGGTTATGTCGATTTGACGATGGAACGCATTACCGACATCATCTCGAACATTCCTTCCATCATCATCCTCACCATTTGCTCGGTGCAATTTAACAACAATCCAAACTTGAAGGCGGCCATCGGACAAAGTGGCGTCATCGTCTTAGCATTCTTAATCGCTTTCGTTTATAGCGGTTGGATTGGCGTTGCGGGAACGACCCGTATGCAGTTCTATCGTTTTAAGGGCCAAGAGTACGTCCTCGCTTCGAGAACGCTAGGCGCAAAAGACGCAAGACTAATCTTCCGACACATTTTGCCAAACGCCATCGGAACCCTCGTCACATCAAGCGTCCTTATGATTCCGGGTGTTATCTTTAGCGAATCCTCTCTTTCGTTCTTAGGAATCATCGATTTCCGCAATTCGAATCTTGCTTCTATTGGCACTTTGCTTAGCGAAGGCCAAGCAGCTGGTTTACAAAACAACCCTCACGTTCTCTTATTCCCCTGCGTCATCATTTCCTTATTGATGATTTGCTTTAACCTCTTCGGCAATGGTTTACGTGACGCCTTCAATACCTCACTCAAAGGAGCGGAAGACTAATGGAAAACAAACAAAATAAAGATAAAATCCTCGAAGTGAAAGACCTTCGAATTTCTTTCCGCACCAATGGCGGGACCGTCAAAGCAGTACGTGGCATCTCCTTTTCTCTTTATCGGGGAAGGACATTGGCTATTGTCGGCGAATCGGGCTCTGGAAAATCCGTCACATCCAAAGCCATTTTAGGCATATTGGCGAATAACAAAATCGTCGAAGGCGGACAAATCATCTATGATGGCCAAGACCTTCTTAAAATCGACGAGGAGCACTTCCATAAGATCCGCGGCGTGAAGATTTCCATGATCTTCCAAGACCCTCTTTCTTCTTTAAACCCCATCATGATCGTCGGCAAACAACTCACCGAAGCCATGGTCCTTAAGCAAAAAGCGGATAAGAAAGAGGCCCGACACGATATCGCGCGCATCCATAAGATGCTTCACGAAGCGAATCTCGAAGAGCCAGAATATCTCGCATACGAAAAAAGAGTTTCCAAGAAGGAAGACGTCACCGACGTTGATTTGACACCCTTCTTCGAGAAGATGGTTGCTAAGGATCTAGAAAGAAGAACAACCGCTATCGCGCGCGTCCTCCCCGCTCTCCGTGAAATCGTCGAAGAGTCCTTCTTGGGAGAGGATACTGACATTGCAGAAACAATTCGTAAGATTCATCCCCTTTTCAAGACGATTAAGGAATGTTCGCTTCGCTCTTCGGGAAGCAAGGACAATACCATCGAAGTCTTCCCAGCCGTCTTAAAAAACATCAAAGAGACTTACCGCGCTTCCTTAAAAATTCAAAAAGAAATCGACAAAGCTTACAAGAAGTATAACGTCTCTAGTTTCTTCGCTCTTCCACCTTCCGAAAGAGCCAAACTGCCAGAAGTCGTGAAAACCCATAAAGATCAAGTGACTGAGCTTAAAGAAAGCATTAATGAGCTTATCGCACACTTAGAAGAGCTTGAGCAAGAAGGCGTCTCCAAAAAAGAGGCTTACACCCAAGACGTCCTAAAAGAATATCAGCAAGCCAACGAAAAGCTGATATATACCGAAAGCTCTGCCGAAATCAGTGCGCGAGCAATCGAAATGCTCCACGAAGTTGGTATCGATGAGCCAGAACGTCGCTTCAAACAATACCCCTTCGAGCTTTCTGGTGGCATGCGGCAAAGAATCGTCATCGCCATCGCCTTATGTTCAAGCCCTGAAATTCTCATTTGCGACGAGCCGACAACGGCTCTTGACGTCACCATCCAAGCCCAGATCCTGGAGCTCATCAACAAGCTTAAAAGGGAAAGGAACCTTTCCATTGTCTTCATTACGCACGATCTTGGCGTTGTGGCCAATATGGCCGATGACATCGCCGTTATGTACGCTGGAAAAATCGTTGAATATGGGAAGGACACCGAAATCTTCTATGACCCAAGGCACCCCTATACATGGGCTCTTCTTGGCTCTATGCCGGATTTGAATACCAAGGAACAATTAAGCGCCATCCCAGGTACGCCGCCAAACATGCTGTTGCCACCAAAAGGAGATGCTTTCGCGCCACGAAATGCCCATGCTTTGGCTATCGATCAAGAGATGCAACCGCCTTTCTTCGAAGTCTCGCCAACGCATTTTGCCGCCACTTGGGATCTTCATCCCGAGGCGCCTGATCTTCACGCTCCTGAAATCGTAGTCGAAAGAATCAAGGAAGCTTTGGAAAAAAATCCCGAAGCCGCCCCTACCCCAACCAATATGAAGAATTCGATACTGAATGAACTAGGAAAGGAGAAAAAGAGCAATGGCCGAAAGAAAAACGAACGCGACTAAAAAAGAGCCTACCTCGAAGCGCAAAGAATTTCAAAAAAAGTTCGACTACGAAGTTGCCCAAAAACTCCTTGAAGTCCGTCATCTAAAACAATATTTCCGCTTCGCCGGCGCCAAGGGGCCCAATAAATACCTTAAAGCCGTTCATGACGTCTCTTTTGACGTCTATAAAGGCGAAGTATTTGGCTTAGTGGGCGAGTCGGGATGTGGGAAAACCACAACCGGTCGCGACATCATGAAGCTTTATAAAATTACCAGTGGCGACATTTGGTTAGATGGCATCCGCATTGCCGCTGGCACGCGCTGGAACGAAAAAGAGATCAAATACACGAATCTCCGTTTGGAGAATGACCTAAAGGAGCTCTATGCCAAAAAGGACGAGGCTCTCGCTGATTATTTCAACGCTTATAAAGCGCAATTCGGAGAAAAGACCAACCCTTTCCAAATCCGTTTAGAACTCACGAAAAAGCCGGAAAAAGTAAACGATTACGAAGCCAAAAAGAAGCTTTATGACGATTACCTAGAAGCACTTAAGCCCATCGACGAGGAAATCGCCAAAAAGAAAGAAATCGCCGCCAGCATCGTTTCCGTGCAACGCGATAAAATAGCCGCCGCCAAGAAAGACGATAGGAACTACAACAAGAACATTGCTCTTTCCGAAACGAAAGCGGTCGATCTCAAATACAAGGACCTCCTTGATAAAATCGCCGTTTCTAGCGCCACTTCTTTATCGGAAGAGGAGCTTAAAGAATACGAGAAATACAAAGAAGAGCTACATAAGGCCAAACACGCCAATCTCGCTAACAAAGTGCAGATGATCTTCCAAGATCCAATCGCTTCTTTAAACCCTCGTATGACCGTGCGAAACATCATCGCGGAAGGCCTTATCATCCAAGGTTGCCACGATAAGAAATTCATTAATGACGAAGTCGCCCGGGTTTTGAAATTAGTTGGTCTAGTCCCAGAGCACGCTAACCGCTACCCCCACGAATTCTCAGGTGGTCAAAGGCAACGTATCGGCATCGCTCGTGCCGTCATTATGAATCCGGAGCTTATCGTCGCCGATGAGCCAGTAAGCGCCCTAGACGTCTCCGTCCAAGCCCAAGTCATCAATCTTCTAAACGACCTTAGGAATACCCTTGGCCTTACCATCATCTTTATCGCCCATAACCTAAGCGTCGTGAAATATTTCTGCGATCGAATTGCGGTTATGTATTATGGGAATCTTGTGGAGCTTGCAACAAGCGACGAGCTTTTCGCCCATCCCCTTCACCCATACACGAAGAGTTTATTAAGCGCCGTCCCTTGTCCTGATCCTATCACGGAAGCCAACCGCAAGAGAATCATCTATGTTCCAGAAATGGCGCACGATTACTCCCTCCAAGCGCCAACTTTCCGTGAGATCGTCAAAGGGCATTTCGTTCGTTGCAATGACGAAGAAGAGGCTCGTTACCTTGAAGAGCTAAAAACGAAATGAGCGAAAACGAGCAAAAGAAAAAGGAGCCTTTCTTCACAAAGTCCTTCTGGATTTCTTTCGCCATTTCTCTTGCTTCCGCACTCGCTCTAGGCGCCTTTATTGGCATTATCGAATGGTTAACGCAAGAAGGCGCGGGATACAAAGTCGATCCGTTAGGAGTAAGCCTTGATGCCGTTAGTTTAAGTGGCATCTTGATGCTCCTTTTCTTCTTTTTGCAATATTTATCGACGAAAGGCGCGTTCGACTTCTTGTCCTATGCCTTAAAAGTCACTATCTATACGGTTTTTCGTCCTAATTTTAGAAAAACAGGCTTCCCAGCCACCTATTACGACTACAAGATGCTTAAAGATGAAGAGAATAGAAAACCAATACTTGCAATTTTGTTTGTAGCTACCATATTTATTGTCGTCGGTATCCTCATCTACATCATCTATAAGACGAAATCATAAACGTTAAAGGAGAAAAACTATGAAAAACACTAAGAAATTTGCGCTCTTTGCAGTGATAAACTTCGCTTTGATATTGAGCAGTTGCGGAAGGGGCAGTTCCTCATCCGCTTCCGATACCCAAAATTCGTCGGACTCTTCTTCCAGTTCTTCGAAAGGAAGCGGCTCGTCTTCCTCTTTTAAAGCGGACCTAACCAACGACGACCTTCCAAAAGGCGCAACCGAATTTGTCGATGCCGATGGAAAAACCAAAAAACTCACTCGTTCCAGACTCTATCAAAATTCTGGACATCCCCACGTCGATAGCTACCCCACCACAGGCAAAAAACAAAAGCTTCTCGTGGCTCCTATAAAATTCACGAAAGATACGACCGACATGAATGACACCATCGACGCCAACGATGCACTTCTCGATAAAATTCGTATCACCTTCACCGGCACCAAAGAAGAGACTGATGCCGTTGGTGGAAATATCTCCGTTCAAGAATTCTATAGCCAAAGTTCCTATGGCAAAGGGGCATTCGACGTCGTTATGATTCCATCTTGGATTGATTTCGGTATGACAGCAAAAAAATACCAAGAATCGACTTCCCAAGCAGGCGTTACGGCTGCCGAAAAAGTCCGCACATGGTATATCGCTGAATACAACAAGGAAAACCATGGGGTTTTAGGAGAAGACGCCTATTCGCTTGATGATCTTGATAGCGACGACGATGGTTTCATCGATTTGATTTGGAACGTCTATGCTTATCCATATTCTGAAAATAATACCAATTTTTGGTGGGCTTATGTCACTTATACGGGAAACCCGGCGGGAAACATTAAGAATCCGACGGTCCAAACTTTGGCGTGGGCGAGCACGAACTTCATGTCGGAGGGCGCAAACGGATATGAATCGCGCACCTTCATCCACGAAACCGGACACACTCTCGGCTTAGACGATTACTACGACTACAACAAGCAATGGTCGCCATGCGGCGGCATCGACTACATGGACCAAAACGTCGGCGATCATAATAGCTATAGCAAGTTCTGCTATGGCTGGGTTAACCCTTGGGTTCTTAAAGAAAAAGACCTCGAAGGCGGAAAGGTTGCCGAAATCACCCTTCGCGACGCGTCCATAACGGGTGATTGCTTGGTTTTGGCAAGTCCTAACTATAACAACACTGCTTTCGATGAATACTTGATGGTGGAACTTGTCGGTCCTTATGGGCTTTGCAAAAACGATTACACGAACAAATACGGTTTCACCGTCCCAGGTATCCGCGTATTCCATATTGACGCTCGAGCCTTGACTACCGACTATTTCAAAGAAGAAGTCTTCTCTACGCCTGACGAAGTTGGTCAAAAAGCCTATGATCTTCGTAATGACAATAGCAAATTCGGGCGAAACAAGGACGGCGACTATTGGACGATCGAAAAAGGGAACATCAAACGGAGCTACGCTCAAATCACGATTCTCGAAGCAGGCTATACGGATAATGACAATACACAGACTTCTTCCACCAAGAAAGCGGACAATAACTCCCTCTTCAAGAAGAATAGCACCTTTGCTCTAACAGGCACGCAAGGCGCTAAAGACCGAGCGAAGATCTATATGCCAAGCCAAACGAACCTTTGGAATAAAGCCAAGAAGATCACCAACGCTCAAAAGCTAAATCAGAAATACACCATCGATGAATCAATGACGATCAATTATAAACTCCAAGTCCGTAACATCGTCGCGGACGCTGATGGCAATGGCGCCACAGCAACGCTTCGCATTAGCCTCATCTAAACAAAAAAGGGTGATATTCCTTTGCCCTCTAGGAAACTAGGGGGCTTTCTATTTGCAAGGAGAAGAAAATGAAAAATCAAAAAAACATAATCAAAATCGCATTATTTTCTTTGGTTTTGTTATCGGGGTGTACGCAAACCCCTTCATCGAGTAGCTTTTCTTCGTCTTCGGAAGAAGAATTCGTTCCTGTTCCAGCGACCTATCGAACGGGTTCTTTCCGTCTTGAACTTGCAAATACCCTTCTTCGAGAAGGAACAACCTTCTACGACGGCACTTCTCCCATTCTTTATAGTGGAGGAAGGCCCTACACTCAACAAGTGGTCTATTCCATCAATAAAGACGGCGTCTCTTTTAGCGCCGCAGAACCTCTTTCTATAGGCCGCTACACCTTCGAAGCCAAAGCGACTCTTATGTCCGATTCGCTTAAGGGAACTTTCGAAGTGAAAAAGAGCACAACAACCTTAGGGAAAGAAGGAAAAGGCTACTACACCATATCCGAAGAAGAGACGCTAAAAACGCGGTTAGAGAATTTTACTTATGTGGGTGCTTTAAGCGAAGGAAAAACGCCTTCCATCGGTTCTCCGAAGCTCCTCGTTATCCCTCTTTCTTTTAGCGATACTTCTTTTTCGCAAAAGGAGCTTAATAAAATCGAGAAAGCTTATTTTGGAAAAGACACCGACACCTCATGGGAATCTCTTGTTTCCTATTATGAGAAAAGTTCTTATGGGAAACTTAAATTCGAGGGAAAAGTCGTCGCTCCTTACCAATATTCATTGACCTCCAAAGAAGTCGAAGACCGCTATTTGGGGAAAACACTGACCGTCAACGACATTGTCGATTCCGTCGTTAGAGAAGTTTTTAAAAGAGATAATCTCAACCGGAAAGACTACGATGATAACGAAGATGGATATCTTGATGGCGTAGAGATCATTTATAAATCCTCACGAGAGATGACCGACTCCACGAAAACCCTTTGGTGGTGCTTCGCCTCCTCGCTCCATAATGAACCAAAAAAGGAAAATCCTATACAAAACCGCTACTTTTGGTCGCTTTATTCGCAAATTGAAACGCCCTATTATAGCGATAGCATCGATGCCCACACCTTAGTGCATGAGACGGGCCACATGCTCGGTTTAAACGATTACTACGACTACACTTCAAAAACCGTCCCTGCTGGCGCCGTGGACATGATGGATCGTAACATCGGAGATCATTGCGCCTATAGTAAATACATGCTTGGCTGGGTAACGCCGAAAGTCGTCGACGGAAGCGCTAGCGACTTCGAAATCACCCTTTCTTCTTTCACCGACACCGGCGATTGCCTCATTCTTAGAAACACCACGGAAGATCCTTTCAATAACACGCCATACGATGAATATCTCATGCTTTCTTACATCACCCCTTCTGGAGTTAACGAGCAAGACAGCCATGGGTATGGAGAATATAATTACGCCGGTTATGGAAATCGCGGCGGCTATTCTAAAGCAGGCCTTCAAGCAATGCATATCGACAATCGCCTTCTATCCTTTGAAGGTTCAAAGGTTAGCGAGAACAACGAGATCGATTATTCGAAAGCCGCTTACACGGACGCTCTTAATAACGAAGAATCGATACAAATCGTCGATGGAAATCGCATCTTAACATCCTCCCCTTCTTTCACCATGAGTTCGAATACCCCCACCCAAAGCTATGGCATCAATAGCAACGGACTTTTTGGCGTTACGCCAAAAATCAAAGAAATCACTGCAATTCCCGCTTCAAAGACTCTTTTATTCCAAGGAAGCAACGGCACTCAAGCGATGGGCGTTCAATCGAATCTCTTTGGCACAAAAGAATACGATTGCGGTTCCACCTACTTCTCAAACTACGATTACCGAAAACTCTTCAATGACAATCTCGTTTGGAACGATGGAAGCAAGAATAATTTTAACTTCCAAGTGTTAGAGCAAAAAGATGATTCCATCACCCTCCGTATCTTAAAGAATTTCTAGTCTTTGATATTTTTATAGCCCAATTTTGTCCTTTCCTATTGTGAAACAATAAATAGTGACTTTTTCTGTTTCCTTGCTAGCATACTCGCGAAAGGTTGATGAAATTATGAACAACGCTAAAAAACCAATATTGATTCTAGGTGCATTCGTCTTGCTAACGCCTTTGCTTTTCTCTTGCGCTAGCGACAATCAAAAAGGCGATGGAGAGGATTCCTCAAGCACTGACGCAAAGCTTTCCATCGAAGATACACTAGGACTCTTAGAGAGCTTAAATGAGATTGAAGGCGATAAGGCTGCCTCTGTTGTCGTCAAAGAAAGCGAAACCAAAAACGACGACGTCACCGAAACAAACGAAACATTTACGATTGGTAAAGATTCCTCAAGCACAAGCGAAGGAACAATCGTTCATACCTATAAAGGCGAAATAACAAAGCAAGACACCTTCCAAAGAAGAAGGCTGAAGAAGGTCGATACCATCGCAAATGGCAATCAAACCACGACAACAAACCGTTTCTACATGGTGACCGATTATAAAGACAATTCCATCAAGGTAAAAGACGAAGCCAGCGTTTTCTTTATGTTCCAAAGCGAAGAAGAAGCAACAGCAGCCGGCT
The DNA here is from genome assembly GCA_002440125.1 of Caryophanales bacterium UBA6356. Classification (GTDB taxonomy): domain Bacteria; phylum Bacillota_I; class Bacilli_A; order RFN20; family CAG-826; genus UBA4951. The sequence continues at coordinate 26,494 of DJRQ01000037.1, forward strand.
ATTCGGATTATGTATTGGACGAAGACTATAAAACGGCAGCTGGCGCCCAAGCAATCGGATCTTTGCACGATACGATCCTCAATAAAATCCTCAAAGACACTTCTTTCAGTGCTCAAACCGAAGCGTATTTTAAGGTGGAAACAAAAGGAGAAACCACTTCTTATACTTATCACGCTTCTTATAGCGTCGACGGCGATCTTAATGACACCATCAAAAACGAAGTCCAAACGACTTTCTATGTGAAAGAGAATGCGTTAACGTCCTATACTTATCAATATGACGTTTTCGATATCAATAATGAAAACGAAAATGACCTTTATCATACCCAATATTACAAAGAGGCCACTATCACTTACGGGGAAAGAAAAGACATCACCTCCTCTATCGATGTAGACGACTATTTCCTGTCGACCGTGAACGAAGTTGAGCTTTATTCTTCTGGCATCCCAGGAAAAGGATATGAAATCGAAAATCCTTCGGCCATCGAAAGCACCACCAATTACATAAGCGCCGCAGCCAAGTCTTATGAGCCATCGACCGCGGTTGATGTTAGCCTTTACCCCTATAAGAGTAGCGCCCCTGCTGTCGTCCGTTTGGATGACGAGCTCTTTAACGTAAGGGGCGTTGGGGAAGCGACGTTAACATTTCTTTATATCGGAAAGAGGGGACCCAACCAATACGCTTATAAGGACATCAAAGTCGAAGTGAAGATCTTAGGAGCAAAGCCAAAAGATTTTATCATCGTCGAAAGCGAGAATTATCAAAGCGACAACAATCTTTACATCGGCCAAACCTATACCTTTAACGTTTCCGTCACCCCTTCTCAAAGCGAGCAAGACTTCACCTACGAAGTCTCTGATCACGAGGCTTTGGAAGTAACAAGAAGCGAGAAAACTCTCACCATCGTTCCTAAGAAAGCTTCCGATAGCGTCTCCATCACCATCAGAAGCGTGGTGCAAGATGGCATTTCAAAGACCTACACCTACCGCGTCGCTCCCGATCCAACGGAAACTTATAAGGCCTATCTTACTTCACACACCTTTGACGCCAAAAAGCGCCTCGTCGGTAAAGAGGAATGGCCAATGGAATGGGGCTACTACTACACCGACCTTACTTTCAAAGAAGACGGCACGGGCGAAGTGAAATACACCCCTTATGAAGCGGATGGCTCGATAGAGGAAAGCAAAAAAATAACTTGGACCTTTGAGTACACTGTCTTCTTAGCCAAAATAACTTTTGAATTCAAAACCTATAATGCCGAAAAGAAGGAATTGGTCTTTACCAAAGGAATGATTCGAAATGAGGGAGCGCGTCTAGAAATAGACGATGCCGCCTTCAAGACGATGATATTTGAAGTAAAATGAAAAAATCACTGCAATTCATAACTCTTTTATCCACTTTCTCGCTTCTTTCTTGCGCTCCGAGCGAAGGAAATACCAGTCTTAGCAAAGAGTCTTCAATCAGTGATGAAAAAACAAAAAACATCAACGAAATAAACGCTTTCTTGGAGAGTCTAAACGCTTTCGAGAAAGACGTCCGCTCCTTCTCTTACGTGAGCACTCAAAGCGATAATTACTACGCAATAACGATAGACACGAAAGTAGAAGGGACCCATTCTCTCTATAAGTGCGACGGCTATGACAAATTTCTCGACGACAGCTATAAGTACTATCAAGGCGAAGACGATCCTATCGACTCTGAAAAGCAAAACTATGTTAAAGATGGCAAGCTTTATATGCTAAACCATTATGGTGATAGCGATACCGAAGATACGAAAACCATTCTCTTTTACGAGGAAGAGGTCCATGGTTCCATCTTCGATCTTTCTCTCCAAAGCGAAGAAAAGCAAATCCTTAGTGGCTTCATGGAATACTTCGAACAAGAGGAAGTGAAAACAGAACAATCTTTCCCCATTATCTCTGGAGATGGCGTTTACCAGTATTCTTATGGCATCATAACCTATCAAGAAGGTGCGAAAACAAGCGCCACCACTTATGAAAACAAAATAACTATCCAAGAAAATACGATTAAAGAAATCGAAAGAACATTGAAAACGGATAAATACGTCCAAAACGAAATCATTAACTATAGCCATAGCACCATCAAGCGAATCTACGATTACGGCGAGCTTAATCCATTCGAGGGAACGATATTCGACCCCAATAACTTCAAATCCTAAGGAGAAACTAAAAAAGATGGCCCACAAAAAGAGGAGCCATCTTTTTCTTAATTGCTTTTCTCTTCCCCAAGTAAGGGCGAATGGAGAAGATATTCCGCAGTCGCGTGGTTGGTCGCGATGGGGATGTCGTATAAAGCGGCGATTCTAAGCAAGGCTTTAACATCCGGATCATGCGGAAGGCTTTCCAATGGATCCCAGAAGAAGACCACCATTTGAATCTCCCCTTCCGCGATTTTAGCGCCGATTTGTTGATCGCCACCAAGAGGTCCGCTAAGATACGGATACACCTTTAAGCCCGTAGCTTCGGCTACTCTTTTAGCTGTCGTTCCAGTGCCGCAAAGAGTGAAATCCTTTAGGCGATCCTCGTTCTTTTTCGCCCATTCCACAATCTCGTCTTTCTTATTGTCGTGCGCAATAAGAGCAATTCTTGTTACTTTTTTCATACTCCAATATTGTCTCCTTTCTAGCGAAGAAAAACTAGAACAAGAGAAAAGCTCCGCCGAAGCAGAGCTTTATCTAAACGCAGTCAACGATATCGAATTAAAGAGCGTTCACATCGACCCATGGACCACTCGACATATCGGCAACACGAGGCGCCATCGTAAGTTCGACTTCGACAGCCGCTTTGCCATTGCATTCAACTGACATCTTATAGAGAGCGCTATTCACCGCCGTGAATCCGACAATGGTATTTCCATCGGCCGCTGACGATTGAGTTATCGTGAAGGCGAGAGTCTCTTGATCAAGCGTCCATCCGAATGCGCATACCTGACCATATTTGCTGGTTCCAGAAGAGGTGGAGGCAACAACCTTTCCCGTTCCGTCTTCATAGAAGTTGATATTCAAAACATCCCAGTTCGTTGCGCTCTTGTCTTTGTTGACGAATGTCACCGTCGGCAAAGTCTCAATGATATTTTCGTAGGTGGCAGGACCAGAGACGGAGAAGTTAACGGTTTTAGTGATGGTTGGCTTGGCCGTAGAAGCGATAGTGACGAATGAATTGCCCGCTTTAGCGGTCTTGATGGAATATGTGCCATCCTCGTTCTTCGTAAGAGTCGATCCCGTCTTATCGTCCGGATTCAAAGTAACGGTGATATCTTGCGTTGCCGCCGTTGGGCTCACCGCCGCAGTAAGCTTGATAGTTTCACCAGCCTCCACAATGCTCTTATCAAGAGTGGCTTCAATCTTATATGGTTCCGGTTGCGTGAAGGTCACCGCGAATTCCTTCGTTTCGCCGAACCAGTTATCGAAAACGAGCTTCGTCTGGCCGGCTTTGAGGATTTCTTGATATCCATAACGATCAGGAGCCCCGATGAATCCCTCATCAGATGTGCCAAGGAATCGTGGAAGAATAAGGGCATTTTCTTCATCGAAATTCAAGAAATAAATACCTTGAATTTGTCCACCAGCATCCATCGTAAGAGGGCCTTCCGAAGAAGAGACATAAGAAGTATTCGCCCAGACACGATTGAGTTTGATTTGGATATCGTAATCCTTCATCGCGAATTTCTTAAGATCCGTCGTTTCGACATCATCGTGTTTGAAACCACGCGTCAAATCGAATTTGACATAGCTCGTGCTTTCTGGGGTTGCGTCGGCAACCGCTTGTTCTTCAGTCAAGTCCCAATCGGCGGCTTTAAGCTTATCGACGACGCAATAGAGTTTTTGAGCGAAACCATCGCCATCAACCGCAATGGTGTTGGTGTAACGGGTGAAAGTGCCGGAATCGAGATAATTCGTATCGTAAGAGACGATTTCAAGAGTGTACGACTTATGGTCCTCGGCAATGGTCGTTTTGACTTCGCGAATCGTGTTGTAGAGTTTGTTTCCGGTACCAAAGTATGACAAGCTCTTGGAGGTAGTGCCTTCATAAAGCTTCTCCGAGAAAAGTTCACCGATGTTATAGATGGTGCCTTTCTTCTCGGCGTCTGTTTGCTTCATCATCGTCCCGGAATCGTAAGTGGCGCCTTCTTGCTCTTCGATATCATCAGCAACAACCGTGTAAAGCTGAATATCATCTTCATCCGCTTTCACACTATATCCGTAATAGGAACTATTGAGGCCTCTATATGTCGTTTTTTTGGTATAGAAAACGCCATCGCCATTAAAGCCGTTTTCGCCAAAGAACTTGTAAGTGTGTTGTCCTACACCCGTTGTAGCATTGAGTTCAAGCTTCAAGCGTTTATCGGTTGTCGCAAAAATTTGTCCTTTCATTTGATAGACGCTATTATCGTTTTGGAAAGCAGTCTTGAATTCATCACCGACTGGCGAATTTTGAGCTTCGAACGTCATATCTCTCAAATAATCGCCTTCAAGCGCGTCGCTTCCCTTAAGAACGTCTGCGATGGCTTTCGTAAAAGCTTTGATGGAATCGGGATCCTTGTATTTATCTTCGGCAATAGCAGGGATCATTTCTTCGTCGACATCCGCCACTTCAAGAACATCCGCATCGCCAAGGGTCTTGAGTTCGACTTCGATCGTTGAATCGACATTGGGCATAACAAACGAATAAACGCCTTCTTCTTCGGTAACCACGTGACCGGCCGCTTTAACGAGGGCGACATCTTTATCGGCAATGTCTTCCTTAACGGTAAAGTTCACGGTTTCACCACCAAAATACTTTCCGCCTTCTGGGGTATTCGTAATTTCAACATCAACCCCTTCTGGCGCTTCGATAGCAAGAGCGACTCCGGGATCTTCAACTGATGAAGACCCCCCCTCTTTTCCGCATGAGCCTAATCCCATGAGCGCTGCCGCGGAGAGAGCAAAGAGAGCTACATTCTTCTTTTTCATTTTCTTTTTCCTTTCGAATGAATGATTGAGGTTTTTCACCTCGTATAGCAACAAAAATATCAATGCTTTTAAAAACGTCAATTATTTTTTCATCATTTTACAAAGTATTTTTCAAAAAAAGAAAAAATCGTCCTTTAATTAAGATTTTTATTGACATAAAGTTCAATTAACAGCTACATTTTTTCTATTTTCTAATAAGACAATAGGAATGAAAAAACAAAAAAGAAAAATGGCTTCGCAATTTTATCAAGCGAAACCATAATTCTTTTTATAATTTAGTCTTGAAAGGTGTCTGATGTTTTGGTTAATACGAGACCATCGTCGACCCAGTCGCTCACATAGACGCAAAGATCGCCATTAACGTAATAGGTCTTCTCGCCTTTGGTTCTCTTTTCATAGTTTTGGCTAGCTTCGAAAGAGGCTCTAAAGTCATCCATAATAGAGGTCCTAAAGGACTTATCGTAATTGGTCATGTCGATATGGAGTTCGCCATTGGCCCACGCATAAGCGCTCCAATTGCGGTCGTACCCTTCAATAAAGAAATAAGGAAGATCGTCGACGGATAGAGTGTTGCCATCCTTGTCTTTGCACCCTTTGAAATAGGTGTCGAAGACTTCTTTAATCTTCTCGCCACTATAAGAAGAGCTCCAGTTGGTCGGTGTCACAAAAAGAGGTAAGGCTTCCGCATCGCTCTTGATGTCTTCATCGACAATCACCTCGTCGCCATAAGTGAAAGTTGTTTTGCCAATGATTGTCATCGAGACGCCAAAGCTTTGAAGATCGATTGTGTATTCAATGGAAGAAATGCGGTCCGTATTTGCCCCAGCGTCATCTTTCTCTCTACGTATTATGATATCGCTTTCGGGGAAGACGCTTCCATAAGGACCAAGGGGGAGATTAGGGTACAAAACTTCGCACGCTAAGCTATCTTTTGGCTTCAAAACGTTTTCTTTTACGGTGAGAGTGAAGAGTTCTGGAGCAGCATCAAGCGGGAACGGAGCCGCTTCTTTGACGCTCTTTTCCGCCAAAGGGCCGCTCGCCTCTTTGATGCCGTTAGGGTAGAAGGCAAATGGCATCACTCCCGCCTCGCCTTTATCGATATAGCCAGTAACGGAGACTTGTTCCGTCCAATCGTCCCCGTAGTTATTGGACCATTGAGTTGTTTTGGTATATTGAAGAGAAGACGTGTAGACGCTATCTTGCTCCATCCAAGGATGCTCGGCAGCCGCCATTGTAGAAACGCTTTCTTCATTATGGAAAGCGATTTTATCGTAGGAATTCATCGTATCGAAGATCTCTTTGATTTTGGAGGTATTCGCATCGCTTTCGTAAGGCGTTGGCTCGCCTGGCAAAGTAAGGGTGTCTTCGATTTTAATGTTGATATCGAAAAACACACGAGCATAGCCACTCTCCGTTTGAGTCAAGAAGCTATAGCTTTGAGCGTTGATCTCTTTCACTTTGCCAGCGCTCACTTCAAAGGTCATGTTTTGGACGCTTAAACCATAGTACGCCAAAGCGTCCATGCCCATAAGGGAAGCAATGATGGCGTTCTCATTTAAGCCATAGTAATGGAAGCTAGAGGCATTGTTGCTATTCGCTCGAAGATCTTCTTGGCGAATGGTCGTATAGGCAAAGCCAAGGGATTCAAAAGGCTTTTCGCTATCTTCATAGGCAAGCTTGTTTTGGCCGTCGATATAGACATTGTCATAGTTGCCATTCGCATTCTTCCGATAATACGAAGCGGAAGTCGGGCTTTCTTCGACGTAAATGTGTTTGGCATTCTCCGTATAATCAACATGAGTGACGGCTTCGGACAAAGCGCCGCTAGAGGAGCAAACGCTAAAAGTGGTTGTCGCGCTAAGGGATTTCGCGGTGAGGCTAGCAAAGATGCTATCGCTCATCTTTTCGGCAGGCACTTGTCCGTCTTGGCTATTCAAGAAAGTTTCTAGGTCCTTATCTTTAGCCGTTCCAATTTGATCGAAAGTGTTCGAAACGTGGAAAGCATTGCCGCTTCCATCCATAGCGTTCATCGAGATAACAAGGTTATCCTCTCTATCAAAGGAGAAGAGAATCTCCGAAACAAGGTCGGAAGTCGCATAACTATAGTAACCAAGTTGCCCGGCCGCCAAGAAGAAAAGCATATTCTTCGTATCGCTCGTCCAAGTGTTATCGTAAACAATCCCATAGGTCTCACCGTCATCGTATAGAGTGATATCTTCCACCGTGATATCTAAATCCTCCGACGTCAGCAAGGAGAAATAGATATAATCATTAAGATCTGTGGCTGGGGTTTCAAAATCGTCGCTTGATTCTTGCGAAACCATGTTCAAAGCGTACTTCTTCGTCTCGCCATCAAGGGAATAGTTGAATCCCATCAAAATTTCCGGATATTCTTCTTCGAAGCCACGCACCTTCGCGATACCGCTTTGAGAAGAAGAATATTCGATGTATCGGTGATTGTATATTGTGTAATGACCTTCGCTTGTGGTCATACGGAATTCAAGAGAATCCCCAATTTCCATAAGTCTGTCGTAAATCTTCTTTTCGGAGATTGGCGTTACTGGAGTGTCGGAAGATTGGGTATTCGAAGAAACGCTGGAATCCCCTTCGCCTCCGCAACTCGTAAGCGCAAGCAAAGATGCGCCAAATATAAGAACGTTCTTTTTCATTTTTCCTCAGTTTCCTTCCATTGGGTTGGACTTATAGAAATAGATGCCTTGCGTTAAATCACGATTGACAACGACATAAAGTCCGTCTTTTTGATAAGCATCGAATTTGCGATTCGAATAATTGCTATAGATAAAATGGTCGAAGCCTTTCTCGAGGAGGAGAGCCTTGTAATTTTCAAAGATACCATTTACATCGCCGTCGCCATTATAGCCACCCACCCAAACACTGGCGAATTCCGGGTTTTTGCTCGTATAGGCAGACCATTTTTCGTCAAGGATAGGGTCGTAGCAATAAGGGATATCGCTCACGCTGATGGCGGTGCCTTCAAAGAAGGTGTTGAACATCTTGAGGATAGCGCTCTTATTTTTAGAGCGCGATTCGCTCCAAGAGGTTGGGTTGGTAAAACTACCCATCGCATTTAAGCCATCCATAAGTCCCTCAGGCAAGGAAGCCTCTTCCCCATAAGAGAAATCAACATGTCCCGAGCCGGCATCATAGACGCCAAAGACATCGTTACTATAGGAGAAGGCATATTCAAAGGATGCGATGCTTGATCCATCGGCGCTTAGAACATACTTCGCTTTACCGATTTGATCGGGAGTTATATTAGCTCCGGTGTAATAGCCATTGCCGATATATGGCGTCGAATAAGCGAAGAAATCGACCGCATCTTTAGCGATGAGAGCTTTCCTGCCCTCATCGTAACAAAGGGCATTCGGAGAGGTGGTTAATGGAACCCAATGATCCTTGATGGTTTCGTTCATTGGAGCAGATTTTGGCTCGACATATATCGCACCCGCTTCATCATAGCTTGCCTCGAAATAAACGAGGCCATCGGCGGTCGAGAAATACCCATAGCCGGTTTTTGTCACGTTTTTCTTAGAATCGGTCGTTGCCCGTTCGTGATAGACCACTTTGTCATCGTAATAGGAAGTAATGACAGGAACGGCCGAAACGGTGCTGTTATAAGCTTCGGAAGCTACCGTTTTAATGGCGACGCTTCCGTTTGTGATCTTGCTAAGGATATCCGCAATGGCAGGCGTATCCGCATCCGCCGCAAGAGGGGTTGGCGTTCCGATGGCGCGTGGCGTATCCAAAATGGTAGTGTTAAAGACAAAGTGGCCGAAGAGAGTCGTATTGGCATCAAGAGCATAATAGCCGAGCGTTGAAACGAACTTGAAGGAACTGAAACGCCCTTGGCTATCAACACGGGCTTCGATTCTTTGAATGCCGAAATCCGAAGAGCTTAATGGCCCTTGGGTCAATCCTTTATAAAGGGTGTAGTGGTCGGCGCCATAATAGAGGTAGTAGTCTTTCCCTTCGACTTTGCGGAATCCATTCAAGTCCCACCCGGAATTTGGCTGGTAGAAATATTCATAAGGCGTATCCGTGGTGATTCTTTCGGCTGTGTTCGTTCCGCCCAAATATTCTTGGTACGCATAGCCCATCTCGTCTTTGCCGATGATTTCCACGCTTTCTTTGCCAGTAGAGCTCGTCATGACACGTTTCATCTTCGTGTCGGTAAAATCAAAAGCAATTGTTCCAAAATCCCGAACAGGCTCCTTGTTTTGATAGTATTCGAAGGTGTAAGTAGTATCGCAGCTATAACCAGCGTCTTGAAAAAGAAGCTCTTCTGCCTTTTTTGGAGTTTCGGTAGTGGATATACGGCAATCTGGGTTGTTCTCCATGAATTCTTCGAAATCTTTGTTCGAAGAAGTGCCAATATTAGTAATAAGACCGCCAGCGCAATAATGGAGATCCTTCTCTAGCGAAATGGGATTAAGGAAATCGCTTTTGGTAGTATCGGCCGGATAAAGGTCAGTATTCGCACCATCTAAATCCACGTCATCTTCATCTTTGCTATAAAGATAGAACCCAAGGTTTTCTTCGTTATCGTAAAAGAAATCCACTTGCTTATAGGAAACACTCGTAAAGTATCTGGAATAGCTTGTAACATAGCCTAGCATCGCTAAAAGATACTCGTTGGTGGAAACGTACACGTCTTTGCGGCCCGCTTTCTTACGAATGGCGCTCTTCGGGATGAGGCCTTCTTGTCCTTTGAAATCATTAAATAAACGGAAATAATCGAAGGAACGGAGATTGTCTTCAATGCCTGTCACAGCACCGGATAAAGAATTTCTCGTCGCATAGGCGCTTCCGAGTTCCAAGACATAGTTCCCATTCGCATCCTTTTTATCGATAGGAACAGTATAAACACCCTTGGTTCCCGTAGGAGCGTTGTCCAAGAGAACATAGCCCATCAAATCGGGATTGTTGAGAATGTATTTCTCCGTATAAACGTCGGTATAATCCATTTTTCCTTTCTCATTCAGAGAGGAGAAAGAGTAGTTCATCGAGGCGCTGATCCGACCGAGTCTATTGTAAATGCCCAAGGCACTAAAAGATTCGTCAGGAGTTGAAGAATCGGAGGAAGAAGAAGCGCTACTAGACGAGTCACTTTGTGGGCTATTCGATCCATCAATCCCGCCGCACCCCGTCAAAAGGAACGGCAGGGCGAGTGTCAGCAACAACATTTTCTTTTTCATTGTGTAAAACCTCTTAAAGTTTCTTAAAACACGATGATAATAGGGGTTTATATAATGTCAATTAGAGTTTTCTCAATTTGAAATGTTTCTAAAAAAAGAAAAAAGAAAAGCCAATTGCGAATAAAATACCTCACAAAGCATTTCATTAGAGCTCTGATGTCCATGTTGTTTTAGAGCTTCGGTGGAAGAGGATTGATACAAAGAATAAAAAGGGAGAAACGTTTCTTTTAGGAACTCATCAAAAGATAAAAGCAAATAACGAAAACGTTTTATCCCAATCGAGAATATAATTTAAGAGAAGAATAGTTCCGAGTTTACCGAAAGGAGAAAATCATGTTAAAAGGTATCGCAAAGGTTATTTCACCAGAACTGCTTAAAATCTTGTCCGAGATGGGACATGGGGATGAGATTGTTATCGCTGACGCAAACTTCCCAAGCGCTTCGATGGGAAAAAGAGTCATTCGTGCCGATGGTATTGGAGGAGTGGAAATGCTAGATGCCGTTTTATCGCTCTTGCCTTTAGATACCTATAGCGATCCGAACCTCGTCCTCATGCAACTTATGGCGCGGGACGAAGGAAAGGTCAACCCAGTTATTTGGAAAGAATACGAACGAATTGCCAACAAAAACGATAAAAACGTCAAAATTGGGAATATCGATCGCTTCGCCTTCTACGAAAGGGCGAAGAAAGCCTATGCCGTTATCGCAACGGGTGAAAAAGCCATCTACGCCAATGTCCTCCTTGTGAAGGGCGTCATCGAATAAAGATCAAAAATCAAAAAAAGATTGCAAAGCCCCATTCTTTATAGTTTTCAAAGATGCTTTCTTGCTTGAAGATAGGGAGAGCGGTTAAATAAAACTATGTTTCACTTTGTTTTTTCTGGACTCGATTTCGCTCATAAACTCGATGAAAAAGAGAAACCAACAGAAAACTACGAAAAACACCTTCACTACTTCTACGAAATCGTTTATTTCGTGCATGGAAAAGTGAACTATCACGTCGAGGGGGAATCGAAGAAGCTAACGAATGGCGACCTCGTTTTTATAGGAGCGGGGCGAAATCACTTCGCCGAAGTAAACCTAAAAGAAAGCTATGATCGTTACGTCCTTAAGTTTGATAGCGCTCTATTGCCGCCCTATCTTCAAAAACGAATCAAAGAGATTCGTACTTTTCATAACCTCTCTCCCATCATCGCAGGGATCTTTAGCAACCTCGATCTCTATATCGAAAACCATTCGCAAGAGGAATCCTACATCCTTTTTGAAAGCGAACTCCAAAAACTCCTTGTTTTCTTGCTTTGCGACAAAAAGGAAATCGCAAGCGAATATGACGAGAGCATTGCCCAAATAATCGATTGGATCGATTTGCATATAGAAGAGCCGATATCCTTAAAAAGAATCGCCGCTACTTTCCATTATTCTTCTTCGCAAATATGTAATGCCTTCAAGAAAAACGTCAAAATGCCACTTATGCGAATGGTAAAGGCAAAAAAGCTCATTGCCGCTAGAAACGCCATCGAAAGAGGCGAAAAAAAGAACGAGGTCGCTTTACGCTACTCGTTCGAAAACTACTCTACTTTCTATCGTCTCTACGTGAAGACTTTCCACGAATCGCCAAGCGGGAAGAGGAAAGACTAACGTTGGACGCGACCAGAGCCATCCCCTGCCATAAGCGTTTCCACTTCCTTCGTGCTCACATGGTTAAAGTCACCTGGGATGGTATGCTTTAAGGCGCTAGCAGCAACGGCAAATTCGATTGCCTTTTGAGGATCTTTATAGCTTAGTAGGCCATGAATGATCCCCGCTGCAAAAGAGTCACCAGCCCCAACTCGGTCGACGATGCGAATGGAGTATTTCTTCGAAAGATAGAAATTTTTGCCATCATAGAGGAGGCCGCTCCAATTGTTGTCGCTTGCGCTAATGGATTCGCGAAGGGAAGTGGCAATATACTTAAAGCCGAATTTTTCTTTCATTTGTTTAAAGACGCTTTCATAACCACCGATATTGAGAACGCCCTTCGTGACATCGCTATCTTCGGCTTTGAATCCAAGGCACTTCTCGGCATCTTCTTCGTTCCCGATGCAAACATCGACGTACTTCATAAGCTTGCTCATAACTGCAACAGCCTTCTCGCTTGTCCAAAGTTTCTTTCGGAAATTAAGATCGCAAGAAATCATGCATCCATGTTTTTTGGCGGATATGCAAGCAAGCTCTACAAGATGTGCAACCTTCTCATTTAAAGCGGGCGTAATGCCTGTGAAATGAAACCAATCCTTCCCTTCGAAAATGCCATCAAAGTCAAAATCATCCTCGTTGGCTTCATAAATCGAAGAGTATTTGCGGTCATAGATAACCGTCGAAGGGCGCATCGAAGCCCCAGTCTCCAAATAATAAATGCCGAGCCTTTCTCCACCGCGAGAAATGCGGCTTGTATCCACGCCATACTTTCTTAAAGCATTGAGAGCCGCATCGCCCAAAAGGTTATCGGGGAGTTTTGTCACGAAAGAAACATCATGGCCATAATTAGCCAAGCTCACTGCGACATTAGCTTCCCCACCGCCATAATGAACATCAAAACTTTGGGATTGAACGATCCTTGAGTTGAAAGGGGAAGAAAGGCGAAGCATGATTTCGCCAAACGTTACGATTTTTGCCATTTACATATTCTCCTTCACGATTTTACGTGCAGCCAAACAATTCGACACAATATCCTCAGGGGTTCCTTTCGTGAGGAAAGATCCCCCTATTGCAAAGATTTTTGGATTTTTTACGAATTCGGAGAGATTCGTTAAGTCCACGCCGCCCGTAGGCATAAAAGAAACCGCCGGGAAGGCAGCGCCCATCGCCTTAATGGCTTTTAACCCTCCGAAAACGCCAGCAGGGAAGAACTTAAGGTTTGTTAGCCCAAGAGAAAGAGCTTCCATGATTTCCGTTGGCGTCACAACGCCAGGAACATAAGGAACGTCTTTTTCTTCGCAAACTTCAAATACTTCTTTGGAGAGCCCGGGAGACACGATAAATTTGGCACCCGCTTCAATGGCTTCATAAGCTTGCTTTTTGTTAATGACGGTTCCCGCGCCAATAAGCGCCTTAGGGTATTCCTTTGTTAGAAGCGAGATGGCGTCTTTTGCCACAGCCGTTCGAAAAGTCACTTCGGCCACAGGGACGTCTCCTTCTATTAAAGCCGCCATCAATGGTTTTGCTTCTTCGAGCTTGTTGATAACGACGACCGGCACCACTTTGATTCGTTTGATTTCGTCTAGAATTCTGTTGTTCATTTCTTTACCTCATTCATTCACAAAAATATGTTTCGGCATTCTTAAAGCAAATGCCTTTTATGACTTCCGAAAGACTCTCTTTATCATATGGGATTTGGCCATTCTCAATGAGTTCTCCAAGGTAATTGCATAAGACGCGACGGAAATATTCGTGTCGAGCGTAGCTTAAAAAGCTTCTTGAGTCTGTCACCATGCCAACAAAGGTAGATAGAAGGCCAACATTCGAAAGAACACTTAGTTGTTTTTCCATTCCTTCCTTGTTGTCATTGAACCACCAAGCAGCTCCAAGTTGCATCTTGCCTCTCGTTTTGCCATCTTGGAAGCAATACGCGAGAGCGGCCAATGCCATCCAATCGCCCGAATCCAAGGAATAGAGAATCGTCTTGGGGAGGGCGTCTTCCATATCGAGAATGGAAAGCATCTTCGAAAGATAGGGAATGATCTCACCGTTATTGATGGCATCGAAACCCGTATCGGGACCAAGAAGACGAAACATCCGCTCGTTATTGTTTCTAGACGCCTTCAAGTGAAGTTGCATCGCAAAATTATATTTTTTATACAAGCGTGCTAAATCAAGAATCAAATTGCTTTTGAAATTGAGCCTTTCTTTAAGCTCTAATTCTTTATTTTGCACGGCTTTTGCAAAGATTTTTTCTTTTTCTTCAGCCGAAAGAGGCGAAAAATAAAGTTCTTCAATGGAATGGTCGGAAATAAAAGATCCGTTCTCCTTGAAGAAAGCCAAACGATTCTCTAGCGCTTGTAGCAAAGAAGGATAGGAATCGATGGAAACATTCGCTTTAGCGCCTAGTTCCTTGAGATAGAGAGAATATTCTTTTGAAGAGGAAATATTGGTTGCCTTATCGGGCCTAAAAGTCGGAGCGACTCTGATTTTATTCGTCTTGTCCTCCTTCAAAGCGTGATGATACCTTAGATCCTCCGAAGGGTCGTTGGTCGTAGCAAGAGCCACCACATTCGATTGCTTAAGCAAGGTGCGAACGCTAAGAGAGGGTAGTTTGGAATTAAGAAGATCGTAGAGTTCCCTATCGGCATACTCGAGAGGATTTTCTATGCCAAAATAACGTTTTAATTCCAAGAGAGACCACTCATAAAGAGGGTTCCCAACAGCAAAACGAAGCGTCTTCATCCACATAAGGAATTTCTCTTTCGGAGATTTATCGCCAGTGATGTAATCCTCGCTTACGCCATTGGCTCTCATTAAACGCCACTTATAATGGTCGCCATGCTTATTCTCATCGATAAGCCAAAAAGAAGTGATGGAGTCAAATTTCTTATCCTCGAAAATCTCTTTGGCATCCAAATGATTATGGAAATCGAAGATAGGACACTTCTCAGCATAATTGTGATAGAGATTCTTTGCGTATTCGTTTGTTAGCAAAAAATCATCATCCATGTATTTCATTAGCTAACTCTCCTTTCATAGAATTCTCTTCCTATAAAAGTGTAAAAAGACGTCGCTACATAACAATTGTAATTTTTCGTTAAAAGCATTGCATATTTTTTAAGTACCAAAGAATGAAGCGCCTTTGCTGTGGAAAACCTCTTTTAAAGGAGAACAAATGCGGATGGCACGAAAACTGCGTCAAACGATTTTTTGGAACTTCTTCATTCTCAGATATCGAAATCGGCGCAAAAGAACTCAAGACCATCGCCTCCGAAAGTGTTTGAAAAGGGTTCGCGATACCTGGCGTTCAAAAAAACTATCCTTGCATTTAAGTCGGGAACGCCATCACTCGGAGCTTACCTTAATCGACTACCCAATTGGTTACATCTTAAAACCGCGGGTGAAAGATTTCTCACATTTGTCAGAGCGTGAACAGCTCGTCATGTCGATGGCGGACATGACTGGAATCCAAACAGTGCCTCGCGCCTTAATCAAAAAAGGAAATACATACGCCAATATCGCCAAGAGAATTAATCGCATCATCAAAGGTAACGACGTTCAAAAAATATTCATGGAAGATTTTTGCCAGCTGGATATGCGATTAACGGCCGATAAATACAAAGGCTCCTATGAACGATGCGCAAAAATCATAAAAAGATATTCTTCTCAAGCGAGCCTAGATATTTCAGAGCTATTCCATCGATTTGTTTTTGTTTTTGTGATTGGAAATTCGAATATGCATCTAAAGAATTTCTCTCTCGTTGAGAGCGAAAAAGGCTACGTTCTATCAAAAGCATATGACCTTCTCCCTGTAAATCTTCTTATGCCTTCTGACAAGGAAGAATTTGCTTCAACGATGAATGGCAAAAAGACGCATATTCGTAAGAAAGACTTCTTAGCCTTTGCCAAGGAATTTGACATTCCAATAGCGGCGACACAAAAAATGATCTCTAATATGCTCTCTCGAAAGGAAGAATACATCGATATGATTAAAGATTCCTTTCTTCCTTTAGACGAAAAGAAGAGATTCATCGAGCTTCTTAACGTTCGTTTGAGGGTATTGGAATAGGTTTCTCTTAATTTGCAATATATTAGGCGATTTTTTGCAATATTTTTTCTTAACTCCAAAGACTATATTTAGAAAGAAGGAAATGGAGGCAAGAATGAAACTCTCTTTTAGATGGTATGGCGAAAACGATTCCATCAGTTTGAATAAAATTCGCCAAATCCCAAATATGTACTCTATCGTCACAGCGCCTTATGACGTTAAAGCAGGCTCCGTTTGGAGGCTTTCTTCTTTGGAAAGACTCAAAAAAGACGCTGAGGAAATGAACCTAAAAATGGAAGTCATTGAATCCATTCCGGTCGTCGAAGAAATCAAATATGGCGCGCAAAACCGCGATGAATTCATCGATAACTACATTGAGAATATCCGCTTATGCGCTAAGGTTGGCGTTCAATGCGTCTGCTATAACTTCATGCCCGTCTTCGATTGGCTACGCACCAACATGCACCATCAAAACAAAGATGGCAGCAATTCCTTAAGCTATTCTTACGAGGACTTCAAAAAAGTCGACCCTAATCACCTTCATCTTCCTGGTTGGGATGAATCCTATTCGCAAGAAGAGCTGGGGAAGCTTTTGACTATTTATAAAAA
>DJRQ01000042.1:0-4620 GCA_002440125.1 Caryophanales bacterium UBA6356
GGATAATAAATCGGTGTTGTAATATAGAATTTCTTGCTCATATCGTTACCTCAAAATAGAAGCAAAAACATTTTAGTCGTCTTTCCATAAAGTTACACGAATAACCTGTCGTTCAAACACCAGAGAAAGCAAATAGGGAAAAAGAACGCCCTTCTATTTGCGTTTGATGTATCGAAATAGACATATTCTCTCTACAATCCATAAGATACCAGACGAAGAAACACGCCTCGCAAAAAAGCGTGGTTAAAGGTTCGCGAAATAGGTATTTCGCAGCAGAAACAACCTTATGTCGTTCGTCTTGATAAAAGGTAGCTATATCAAAAGAAAAGGCACCCGCCTTTCTAAGCAAGCGCCTTTTCTATTTATTGGGCTTAACTAGTCCAAGAATTTTGGATTGACGTGAACGTGATAAGGTTCTTCCAAAGCGCGGAAGCCATCATCCGGAATGGTTTGTTTAATACCACCCATCGAAAGGACTTTGACAAGGATTTCAGCGCTCTTTTCAACGGTTTCAGCAAGTCCCCATGCATTATCAAAGGAATCGCCGGTAACAAAGATGCCATGGTGCGCCCAAATAGCGACGTCATAGGTTTCCATGAGCTTGGAAGTCGCTTTGGCGATTTCTTCGCCGCCAGGAACCATCCATTTGGTAACGCCAACACCAGCAGGGAAGATAATCGGGCACTCCGTCATCATTTCCCAGAAACGATGGCTCCAAACTTTGTCTTCGAGAGGAAGAACGAAAGAAAGAGCGATGCTATTGACGGGATGGCAATGATAGACAACGCGATACTTGCCATTGGTTCTCTTCATAACAACTTCCAAATTCATAAGATGAGAAGGAAGCTCAGAGGTTGGGCGGCGTCCATCGAGCATGCCAAAGACAATGCGATAGTTTTCGCCTTTTTCATCAAGATGAATGATGCCAAGAGAATGGAGAGGATCACTAGCCATATTCATCATGAAGGCGCCAGTACATTTCACAAGGAAATACATGTTGGCAAGAGCAGGAACGGAAGCTCCGATTTTGATCCAAGGAGCGCTCTCGTCGAAGTTCTCTTTCACGAGTTCCACTTCTTCGTCGATCATGCGATAGGAAAGGTTCCCACCATTTCTTTCGTGCCAGCCTTTGGCGTAGCCATCGGTGCAAAGTTTGATGAATCTTTTAACGAAAGGTGCTTCTAATGCGTACATTTTTTATCCTCTTTTCTTTAAAACCGTTTTTTCGTATTCGTCGATCTTCGGCATGATTTCCTCTTCCAAGCCTTCTCTATGAAGGTATTCCGACCAAACTTCCGAGAAAGGGAGGTCCTTCACACGTTCTTCAAGTTCAAGAAGATGGGTGAAATCGCCGTTGTCTTGAAGTTCTTTTAACGTGTTCCAAGGTGTCAATAAGGCTTGGAGCAAGCATTTCTCAACGCTTCTTTGACCGATTACCCACGCCGCAATCCTATTAATGGAAGCGTCGAAATAATCAAGGCCCATCACCACTTTTTCGAGAGCGTCGCAACGCACGATTTCATTGCAGATATCTTGCATGGTGTCGTCTTTGATGACAACGTGATCGCTATCCCAACGCACAGGACGGGTCATATGAAGGGCGATCTTCGGATAGAAGCAAAGGAGCGAAGGAATCTTATCCGCCACATTTTCCGTCGGATGATAATGGCCATTATCCATCAAGCAATAAATTCCATTTAACGCAGCATAGTTTTGATAGAATTCGCTCGAACCGACCGTATAGCTCTCTAAGCCGATGCCAAACACCTTGCTTTCAACGGCATCCATGATTTCTTCGGCTGGATACTTAACCGAATAGATTTCATCGAGGGACTTCTTTAACCGCATGCGAGGGCCAAGACGATCCGCAGGAACGTCTTTTAAGCCATCGGGAATCCAAACGTCGCATAGAGCGGGAGAGCCTTGGCGCTTTCCAAACTCACTGGCGATTTTGCGGCACGCCTTACCGTGTCTTACCCAGAAGGCACGCACTTCCTCGTCTGGTGAGCTAAGAGTGAAACCGTCTTTCACCATAGGGTTGCTGAAGAATGTGGGGTTGAAATCAAGAGCCACGCCTTTCTCTTTCGCCCAAGCCATCCATGGTTCAAATTCTTTGATGGAAATTTGATCCATTGGGACGGGCTTTTCGCTGACGCCATAAATAGCATGCAAATTGAGTCTTTTTTTGCCTGGCATCAAAGAGAAAGCGAAATCAATATCGCCTTTCAATTCTTCGAAACTACGCGCTCTGCCAGGATAGTTGCCAGTGGCTTGGATGCCACCCGTCAAAGCGCCACCGTTTTGTAACCCAATAACATCGTCTCCTTGCCAGCAATGGACGGAGATTTGGGCTTTAGCGAGTGTGTCGAGCGCTTTATCGACATCAACGCCGTATTTCTCAAATTTCTTTTTTGCTTCTTCGAACACAAAAGAACCTCCTTTATTTCATAAAAAGTATGTCACATTTCAAACGCCTTTTGGGGCTATTTCGAACACTTGAACTAAAAACGAAGAATAAGCAAGAAAAACGACAAATGCTATTCGCGATGGAGTAATAAATTCAAAAACCATTGCAAAACCCTGTTTATTTTGGTTTTGGAAAGATTTTGGAAAAGTGCAAAAAATCCCTCCAAAGAACCTGAAAGGAGAAGCGTTCTTTGAAGGGAAGGCGGAAACGAATTATTTACGGACGTTCTTATACATCGGGCCATAGGCTTCGCAAGCGCGGAAGTCTTGACCTTCAAGATCGGAACCGAAGAGCCCCCAGGAAGCTGGACGATAGACGTCTTCGTCAGGAACGTTATGCATCGCAACAGGAATGCGAAGAATCGAAGCAAGAGTCAATAAATCGGCGCCGATATGCCCATAAGTGATAGCACCATGGTTCGCACCCCAATGATTCATGACTTCATAAGCGCTTGTGAAAGCACCCTTACCGGTTAGACGAGGCGTGAACCAAGTGCATGGCCAAGTGTAGTCGGTTCTCTTCCAAAGCTTATCGCTCACCTCATCGGGAAGATGGACGCTATAACCTTCGACGATTTGGAGGACTGGTCCAAGACCTTTGACGATATCCAAGCGAATCATCGTCATTGGCATCTCAGCGCGTGTGAGATAGCGGGAACTATATCCGCCACCGCGGAAATAGCCAAGATCGGCATACGGCCAAGTGGTGGCATTCATGCACTTCGTAATGTCTTCGTCAGTCATTTCCCACCACTTCTTCATGACGTGATTGCCTTTTTCATCGGTCACTTCGCCACAGGCGTCGATGCATTGGGCGCCGCTATTGATAAGATGGAGGAATCCATCTGCTTCTTTAGCGTGTCCTTCGATAGCATAGCCAGTCACGCGCTTCACGCTGTTTCCAGACCAATATGTGCGAACATCAGCGAAAATCGTCGCGCGACCATTGAGAAGCCTTTCGAACAACATGCCGATGCCGTTGAGAGTATCGTTTTCGGTTGCCAATGTGTAAGGTTCGCGAGCGCCGCTCCAATCGAATGAGCTATTCAAAATCGATTCGGGGAAGTCGCAATTTGGATAGAAGTCCGTCCATTGACGTTGTCCTTGGAAGCCGCCGACGATGGCATTATGGCCAAGGGCTTCTTCTTCACACCCTTTTGGGAGATTCTTGTTGCCGTTATAAAGATCTTTGATGATGCAGCACATCTTGACGGTAAACTCCCAATCCTTCTCTTTTTGCTCAGGGGTTCTTTGAAGTTCTTTAGGATTCTTATCGATCCCAGGGTGGCAATTCTTCTTCACCCAAGCAAGAGCCTTCTCATATTCCTTCTGATCATAGATGCCAAGAGTCATGCGGCGGATGATTTCGACTTCATCCACGCTTTCGACGCGCATGCCAAGGTATTCTTCCATGAACTCATGATTGATGATGGAACCACCAATACCCATGCAACTCGAACCAATTTGAAGGTAGCTCTTGCCACGGAGAGTCGCTGCTGCGACGGCAGCGCGCGCAAAGCGAAGAATCTTGGTTTTGACGTCTTCTGGAATGCTCATGTCGTCTTTGTCTTGGACTTCGTGCCCATAGATGCCGAAAGCGGGAAGGCCTTTTTGAGCGTGTGTCGCCAAAACGGAAGCGAGATAAACGGCGCCCGGACGTTCCGTGCCATTAAAGCCCCAAACGGCTTTGATGGTCATCGGATCCATATCCATTGTTTCGGCGCCATAGCACCAGCATGGCGTCACGGTAAGAGTGATATCAACGCCTTGTTTCTTGAAATATTCGGCGCAGGCCGCACTTTCAGGAACGCGGCCAATCGTCGAAGGGGCAATGACAACCTTGACGGGTTCGCCATCGCTATAGCGGACGTTTTCTTCTAAAAGCTTTTTGGCACTTAATGCCATCCCCATCGTTTGCTCTTCAAGAGATTCGCGAACTTTAAGGGGTCCTCTTCTGCCATCGATAGTCGGACGAATACCGATGACAGGGTATCCACCGATAAGACGGGATTTGAATTGCATCTTTTCTTGTCTCCTTATTATTTAGGACATCGGTCCTGTTTCCATTATTATGCTAGGAAAAAAGAAAAGTGACTATACGCGCGTGAAAGAAATGGCTAAAAGATGAAAAACGAGCAAAATGGAACATCGATT
>DJRQ01000042.1:4734-6091 GCA_002440125.1 Caryophanales bacterium UBA6356
AATTTGAGCGTTTTGCGCAAATCTTGCACACTTAAGCAAATTCAATCATAATTAATCAATCATGTTAGATGCCGAAAGAACCGAAAAGATATTAGAGATACTCAAAGTCAAAAACTCTTGCACCGTCTATGATCTAGCCAACAAGCTTTACACCTCAGAATCCACCATCCGAAGAGATTTGGCAAGAATGGAACAAAAAGGCCTTATCACAAGAACCTTTGGCGGCGCCATCTTGAAAAGCAATAGCAGCATAGAAGATTCTTCTTTCTTCCTTCGAGAAAAGCAAAACCTAAAAGAAAAAAGAGCCTTAGCTCGAGAGGCCATCCGCTTCATCGAGCCCAATAGCGCAATCTTTTTAGATAGTAGTTCCACTTGCCTTCAACTCGTGACGATGCTGCAACAATTTAAGAACCTATTGGTCATCACCAATGGCCTTATCATTGCGAACGAGCTTATCATCAAAACCAAACACGACGTTATTTTACTCGGTGGCAAAATCAAAGCTTCCACCAATAGCGTTCTTGGAAGCGCTGCCGAAGAAATGCTAAGAGGTTATCATGCTTCGCTATGCATCATGAGCACTTCGGGAATCGATAAAGACTTTGGTTTTAGCGAGTTGACAGAAGAGCAAGCGCGTCTAAAGAAAATCATGATTGAGAACTCCTCGAAGTCTATCGCTTTGGTAGATATAGGGAAGTTCAATAAAAAATCCTTAGCTCACACCTGCGACATCAAAGACGTTTCTATCATTATTACGAATGGACCCATTCCAAACGATTACCAATCGTTAGCGCCCCATACTGAATTCATCGAAGTGAAAGAATAGCTTTTATTGTTTGTTTTCTTGATTTTCGTTAGGCTTTTGCTGGTTATTTTTATTTTTTTCATTCTCTTTTTTAAGCTCTTCTTTGGTCTTGATGCCATAGCTATGAAGGATTCGCTTCAAGGAGCGCGGAGAGACGCTTAAAGGCTCAAACCCTTCGCCACTGATATTCGAAGCGACGGACGTCGTCACAAAGGCGTTCTCATCAACCGAAGACACAAAGGCCCTTACATCCTTGGCTTCCGTGCCATAAACCACCGAGCGAAGGCACTTCTTCTTTTCGCCTGTATAGCCCCCTTCAATCTCAAAAAGGGTAGTCGCATGATCGAGTTTCTCGTGAATGAAATCCATAATCGGCTCAGGATTGTCACTAATGATATCCATGATCACTGGATTATCGTTTTGAACATAAATGAGACGTATTGCAAAAGCCGCCGCGATAGCGCTTATAATGCCCGAAAGAGCAAGCTCCCAGCTTTGAAGACAAAGAAAGCCAACAAGAATCATCGTCGTATCAAGAAAAAGACCCCCTAA
>DJRQ01000042.1:6162-7234 GCA_002440125.1 Caryophanales bacterium UBA6356
CCACCCGTAGAGCCATCTCCAAGATAGGTCAAAGCCACGCCAGCGCCACTTAAGACACCGCCAAAAAGACCCGCCACCAAAATAACGGAGAAATCCAATTGTCCATCGACAGTGTGCCTTGAATAGAAATCGGTGATTTTTAGTAAGCCCGCAAGATCCATCCGCAAGAAAATAGAGTAGAAAGCTGGAAAAGCAAGCGTTCCTAAAAGGGTGTAAAGGGAGAATTTCTTGCCAAGTAAGAACAAGCCAAGCAACCAAAGGAGGATTTGGATGACGGCAATGGAAATATCGCTAATATTGAAGCCAAGTTTGTCCCCAAAGAAATAATTAAAGATAATGCCAAGGGAATCGATACCTCCATTGACGACATCGCAAGGCATGATGAAAAGAGCATCCGCAAGAGCCAAAATAAGACAACCCAAAAGCACAAGGCCAACGCTCTTTGCGTGATGATAGAGTTTTGCTTTCTTTTCTAACGTCATCTTTGCCTCCTTCCATCTAAAAACAAATAAAAAACGACCATCTACGTCAAAAGAACCACATTATGTTACCATTTGCACCCATTTTTGTCCAAAACGCCGGATTTCCAATACGCCTAGATAAAAGAAAACCCCCGCTTATTCGGGGGGTAATAGCTTATCGAGAATGACCTATTTCTTGGCTTGAGCCTTGGCAAGCTTCTTGTTGAAGCGGTCAATGCGGCCATCGTTCGCAGCAGTACGTTGTTTGCCAGTATAGAAAGGATGGCAATTCGAGCAGGTTTCAACCTTGATTTCTTTGAGAGTCGAACCAGTTTCGAAGGTGTTGCCGCAGCTAATGCAAGTAACGGTGCACTTGTGGTACTCGGGATGGATGTCTTTCTTCATTTTCTTTACTCCTTTCGCCTAGTTAAATTCATAACTAAGAGAGATACGCGTGTAATGCTACATTAAGAATCGATGGTTAGCAACTTATTTTTATTAATAGCCCTTTGAAAGGCGGGAGCGCTTTAAAACAAGGGCGTTCCTACCTCGAAAATGTTTCAACCCACGCCCAATTCTTCTTGAGCCATAATAGATAAGAAAGAATTAAA
>DJRQ01000036.1 GCA_002440125.1 Caryophanales bacterium UBA6356
GCAAACAAAATCCGGTGGTCCTAAGCTTACTCCACCGGATTTTTTGTATGGAAGTATTACGTCCAATATCATGGCGCACTAAGAAGAGGCACTTGAGTCAATAGCAGAAAGGCAAAGCGAAGCAAAAATCAAAGGGATCGAAGCGAAAGGATGGTTTGTTTGAAAAACCCTTCCAAAAACACATATCTAGTAAAAATAAAATCCGAAAAAGTGTTGTTTGATTCAGCATATCTTTGGGAATTGCATTATTTTTTAATTTTTCTATTCAAATTCGAGCGAGCGCGCGCTTCGTTGGAGACTTTATTCGTTCACGCAAACGAAGCTCTTAGAGAGAAGACTATATGTATGGTAATCCAAAAAACGCCAAGAAATTATGTTTTTTTACAATATCGTGATTTACCATATTATGATATAGTATTCATAAGGAGAGTATCCTCTTATGTTTATTGGAAGAGATAACGAGCAAAAGATAATCAACAGCCTTTTAACCTCCGATAGATTCGAATGCGCTCTAATCTATGGAAGGAGAAGGATAGGAAAAACGGAACTGGTAAAACATTGCATCTATAATTCGAATTCAAAAACCATTTTCTATCAATGCAAGGAATCGACCGAAAAAGACAATGTTGACTATCTCACAAAATCAATAGAGCAATGTTTCAATTTAAGCCACTTGCATTTCGATTCTTTTTTCGACGCTTTAGAGTTCATTTTCGAGCAATCTAAGATGAAATCCATTTGCTTAGTTATAGACGAATACCCCTACATCAGAGAGCTCATTAAGGGATGCGATTCGAAGCTGCAGGACCTCATAGACCGTTATTACAATTCTTCCAAGATAAAATTCTTTTTGATAGGTAGCAGCATAAGCATCATGGAAGGCCTCCTTGCAAATTCTAGCCCCCTTTATGGGCGGTTTAATCGAACCATCAAACTATCTCAGATGGATTATTTTGATTCAGCAAAATTCTACCCTTCTTTTTCCAATGAGGACAAAATCAAACTCTATTCCGTCTTCGGTGGCGTTCCTCTTTTCAATGCTAGAATAGATGAAAAAATATCAGCGAATGAGAACATCATTCGTTTGATAGAAGGTTCGTTTATAGACTTAGCGGCATATGTGGAAGTATACCTAAAATCAGAACTCAGAAAAATGAACAGTGCCAATATCATATTTGAAGCCATCGCCCATGGAGCATTCCATTTTTCGGACATATGTGGAAAATGCCAAAAAGAAACGAAAACCAACCTAAATGTAATCCTGAGAAAGTTAATCGAAATGGATTTTATTGAATACATCCATCCAATTAATGACCCAAATAACAAGAAAAAATCGGGCTATCGAATCAAAGACCACATTGTCAAATTCTATTACCGCTACATCTACAGCAACGACTTAGCAATGCCGTTATTAACCGAAGAAGCTTTCTTTGAAAGATACATAAAAGAAGATCTCGAATGCGCCTACATTCCTTTGGTCTTCGAAAAAGTGTGTAAGGAGTATCTGATAAGAAAGAATAGGGAACTCGCCTTGGAACCGCCACTCGAAGATATCGGAACTTATTGGTATGACAATCCAATCGAAAAGAGGAATGGCCAATTCGACGTCGTCGGCAAAACAAAAGACGGATATATATTTTACGAATGCAAATACACCAATACACCAATAACGGACAAGATAATCGAAAAAGAGATATCTCAAGTCAACGAGACAACACTTCACCCAGCAAAATACGGATTCTTTTCCAAAAGCGGCTTTAAAATCCATAAGAAGAAAGATTGCATTCTTATTGATCTTAAAGATTTATTTAAGAGCAAATAGCCTTCAAAAGGACAAAACCTCAAAGAGCGTCTTGACATTTTGCTAGACTTTTTTATGCAGCTTCTTATACAAAACTTCCTCTCCGCTTCGCCTTCCGATGAAAATAGGCATTAAAGCAATATGCGAACACAAATTTCACGAATTGAGCTATTCGAATTTTTAAATATCATTGCAAAACGCGTTTATTTTTGATTTATAAGAAACATCGTCATTCTCAAAAATATTCGGAATAAACGAGAAATAAATTGTTATTTTGATTGTCTTTCAATCGGAATCCGGACGAGCGAGCTCTTTGTTGGTGCCAGTTTTATTGCTAACGCACGCAAAGTTCTTTGAGAAGAAAGTGTAGGTGTATGAATCCGTGCCATCCGCATAATCGAAAGTGAGCTTTCCTGTCGCTTCGTCGTATTTGGCATTTTTCGTTTCGACAGTGACGATTTTCGTTTCCTCGAGCCTACTTTCATCAATTTCCAGTTCGATAGAAAGAGGATTGGAAATAGTAAGCGAATAATCGTTTTCATCGTCATAAGAGTTAAAAGTCCATTTACCGACAATATCCTTTAGTCCTGGAACGGAAGACGCTTTCTTGTCCATATGGAGATAGAACTTATTGGTGACATATTCGGAATCGCGAAGCGTAAGATAATCGCCATAAACGCCACCCAGAGTTCCCTCCAAGACACGGTCTTTCCAATTGAGCGAGAAGGTGTTGGCATCCTTCGATTCTTTTACCGTCACTTTTTCGCCATCTAAGGTGATATCGTCTATGCTCTTAATCACCAATTGATGAAGAACGTTATCGATTCCTTCGCAATCAGCAAAGTTATAGCCATAATATGTTCCAGCATAGGAAGCGAAATCGAAACTACTGCTTTCTTTAGTCCCTTCCGAGAAATCGTAGTTAATCGAAGTGCTATTGACTTTCGAAATGCTCACTTCGTCTTTCTCGCGATAAGTCGCTCCGTTTTCGTCGCTCCGATAAACGTAGTAGGTGTAGCCCTTTAGCTTCGTTCCGCCATCCGTCTCGAGAATAAGCTCATCGCAACTTAAGCCTGTGTAGCCAACCCCTTCGACAAGCATTCCTTCTTCCGTCTTTTCAACGAGCGTCCCAGCGATCTCCTTCGCAAGCTCAG
>DJRQ01000044.1 GCA_002440125.1 Caryophanales bacterium UBA6356
GGCTGGTGTGGACTCTTTTTGAGCCACATTGTTAGAAAGGTGGTTTCCTTATGAAATACCAAAATACGTCGAGAACGCTTAGTTTCCTCTTTCACGCTATCATAACGATGGCTTTTGGAGCACTTGGCCTTTATTTCGGAGCTTTCGTTGTTCCGCAATTTTTCACGGCTGGGTATATGACGTGGAGAGATTCTCTTTTCGATGCTCCTTATTTCCTTTACCTCGAATTCGCGGTTATCGGATTTACGTTCATGCTATTAAGCGGCTATGGCACCTATCAAGCCTGGCTTGGCCTTTCACGTCCTAATGACGACGCTCCAGTGGTGAAAAGCTTAACGGTCTTCGTTACGGAAGGCTGGATCATCAGCCTTGCTCTTCTTCTCCACGGCATCCTTCTCTTCGACGTCACTGCCAATGGAACAAATATGGCTTTCGCGGTTGTGATTTCTCTTATCTTTGCCATTTTGATGCTTATTGCTACCAATATCCCGATGGTTAAGCTTTACGATGGAAAAGATCAAAAACAACTCCTTTTCTTCCTTTTGCTTGGTGCTGCTATTTTCACTGGCTTAATGGTTTTGGAAGTGGGCGTTGGGCTTTTGCTCATGCTAAAGGAAACCTTCTCCGCTAAAATGCCCGCCCTTTATATGCTTTTGACGATGATTCTCCAAAATGGCATTGCCTTTGTCTTCTTCCTTTTGTCCGCTTTATTGGTGAAGAAGGGAAGGACTTCTTTGGCGGGCTATCTTGCGTCCGGAAGCGCCTTTGCTCTTGGCGCAGGGCTTGTTGTCTATGGCGCATTGGATATGGTTTTCTACGATAAGCCCGTTCATTTCAATCTTGTGGATACGCCGATTCATGGTGCTGCTCAAAATGGCTTTGGTTATGGCTTCCCAGTCATGGCTATTGTCGTTGGCACTGTTGTCTTAGCGGGTGCTTGCTATCTTCTTTGGGCCTCTTCTCGCGAAGGGAAGAAAGCTTTGGCGAAGTAGTTTTCGTATCGATTATTGCTTGAAGCGTGGGGAACCACGCTTTTTTGGTCTTTTCAAATCCTTTAATATGGTTTTCTAAAATGTTTGATGTTTGAAGATAGCAACTAAATTCTTTTGCTCTCGGCTCGAGGTTTTCTCTATGTCAAAAAGCAAAATGCCTATACTTTTGCCAACCGACTCCATTGATTTAAGAATATGTTTTGCTACCCCTGTCCAAAACGCCGAAGCGTTCTTCTAAATAGCTTGGAAGTGACGGTTGTTCTTTTTTGGGCGAGAAGGCCTTTAGATTGCTTCTTATAAGCCTTGCTTTATTTGAAATCATAAGGCCATCGAAAGCCTTGTTTTCTAAAAAAGAAAAACCTCGCCAAGAGACGAGGTCATTTTTGTTTTGGGGAAAGGGTTTATTAAGCGGTGATAGCGGAAGCGGCAATGCCGACTCCAGCAACGACGGAGCAAATGCCGGAAAGGATAGCGCCATAGCCAAGTTTGAGGTATTCGCTAAAATCAATGGACACTCCATTGGACTCGTATTTAGCGATATCGCCACAGATCGGTTGAGCGCAGAAGAACATGATGCCAGCGGCCAAGAAGCAAAGGAAGGCAACAAAGGCCAACGCTTTGAAGAGGCCTGTCTTTGCTCCCGTAAACTTCAGAACCAACAAAGCAGCGGCAAGCAAAATACCAACCAAGAGGATGATGAACATCATGAGGGCACCCACATGCATATCTACTTCCATATCTCCGACGCTTGATTGATTGCCCAAAGCAGAAGTCACTTGTCCTTTGCCGCCGAAAGCAAGAGCGAAACCGCTGATAGAAAGCGTGGAACTAACCTTCGTTTCAAAAACCGGAATCGTACCTTCCCAAGAGGACACAAGAATCGGTGTCATCATGAGAGCGAGTGCGACCCCTCCCAATGCAATAGCGATGATTGCAAGAAGGCCACTTAAAAATCCTTTCCCAGAACTTTTACTTTTTGTTTTTCCCATATCTAGAAAAATCTCCTTTGTGATTATTCTATAGGGAATTGGGAAAGGAGGTATAGACAAAAATATATTTTTGTTTGGAAAATGAAAATAATGGGGCTTTACTATTGTTTTTTTGTTTTTTTGCGCATGAAATCATGGATTTCAATATATTCGTCATAAAGCTCGATTATTTCCCTTGTGGGATCTTCGTATTCCGCTTTCAAGCGTTCCATGGCCTGCTCTGGAACGATGCGGTCTTGGCAACGCATTTTGTTTTGGGCATCGCTCACTTCGAAAGGCACTTTGATAAGGACAAGAATGTGTTTGTCGAATTCCGGTGTAGCGCGGAAGTACTTTTCGCGAAGCTTGTTTTGGAGGTTCGTGGCATCTGCAATAACAGTTACATTTTCTTCTTTGCCATATTGATGTATCAGTTCATTGAAGGTTTCCCAAACCTTTTTTTCATCCCGGAAGTCGTTTGGCTTTCCCCATAGGGAGACACGTATTTCGTCGCTTGCGACGATGTGGGTATTTTCGTGGGTCGCTTGGTATTCTTTGGCCCAAGTGCTTTTGCCACTTCCTGGAATGGCGCTTAGGAGAATAAAAGTTTTCATCGCCATTAATCTTACAAAGATGGAATAGTTTTGTTTAGCTATTTTTCCTTTCTTTTCATATCAGAATGAATTATTGTTCGTATTGACGTGTTCTTCCTCTGAACCACGTATAAAAAACAAGGAGGCCTTTATGGTCAAAAATTCAAATGGCGGTGAGCCGTCTCACAATCAGAGCGATTTCATGCGGAGGGAACCTGTCCGCGATGTGGCGTTCAATGCGGTTGTGGCGGCTCTTTATTTTGCTTTGACGGTTTCTTTCGAACCCATTAGCTTTGGGGCCATTCAGTTCCGCATTAGCGAGATTCTTGTTCTTCTTTGCTTTTGGAGAAAGGATCTTATCGTTGGGCTTACGATTGGATGCGTCTTGTCGAATGCTTTCAGCTTCTCGTATTGGGATATCCTAATCGGATCCGGAGCCACTCTTGTGAGTTGCGTTTTCATGGTCTATCTCTCCCCTCGGCTTTATGTTGCGGCTTTATGGCCCATTCTTTTTAATGGACTCGTTGTCGGGGCTGAGCTTACTTGGCTTTATCCGGTTTTCCCAGAGTATTGGCAAAACGCTTTAAGCGTTGCAGGCGGCGAGCTTGTGGTCATGGCTATCGGCTATGTTGTTTGGCTTTTCTTAGTTCGGAATAAAGCTTTTTTCCGATTATTAAAGCCGAATGCTCACGCCTCCATCCTTTATTGATGATGGTTATCGGATTAAAATACCGACTATGGAAAAGTCTTTTTATTTGGAAATAAAGCACATCGACAAGAATAGCGGCGCCCGCTATGGCATTTTGCATACTTGGCATGGAGATGTGGAAGTACCGTGCTTTATGCCTGTTGGAACCAATGCGACCGTCAAGACGTTAAGCCCAGAAGAGGTGAAGACCTTAGGGGCTGGCATTATCCTTGCAAACACTTACCATCTCCATCTTCGCCCAGGCGAGGATATCGTCCGAAAAGCAGGCGGCCTTCATCGTTTTATGAATTACGATGGACCTATCTTAACGGATAGCGGCGGTTTCCAAGTATTTAGCTTGGCCAAGACGAGAAAAATTACAGAAGAAGGCGTCACTTTTAAAAATTACCTGGATGGCAGCAAAGAATTTTTGACTCCCGAAAAGGTCATTGCCATCGAAGAGTCGCTGGGTGCCGATATCATCATGTCTTTTGATGAGTGCATTCCTTATCCTGTTGAATATAAATACGCCAAAGCGAGCACAGAGCGGACGCTTCGATGGGCGAAACGTGGTCTAGCGGCTCATAGCCGAGAAGACCAAGCGCTTTTTGGCATTGTTCAAGGTGGCGCGTTCAAGGATCTTCGCAAGTGGAGCGCCGAAGAGCTTTCCAAGCTTGATTTCCCAGGTTACTCCATCGGCGGGACTTCCATCGGAGAGCCGAAAGACGTTTGCTTCCAAATGATTGATGACGCTATTGCTTATTTGCCCTTAGAGAAGCCTCGCTATCTTATGGGGGTTGGCTCGTTGGATTATATTTTGGGTGGCATTGAACGGGGCATCGATATGTTTGATTGCGTCTTGCCAACGCGTATCGCCAGGCATGGCGCCTTAATGACAAGCCATGGCAGAATCAATATCAAAAAAGCGGAATACAAAGAAGACTTCACTCCTCTTGATCCTGAATGCGATTGCTATACTTGCAAGAACTACACGAAAGCCTACCTCAATCATCTTCAACGCGTGGATGAGGAGTTTGGAAAACGTCTGAATAGCATCCATAACATTCGCTTCCTCATCAAAGTGGTAGAAGGAGCTCGTAAGGCTATCCAAGAGGATCGATTCTTGGAATATGAGCGGGAAGTCCTTCATAAATACGGTGATTCAAGGGGGTTTTAACATGGATATTTCGCTTTTTGATTATAATTTGCCAGAAGAGCTTATCGCTCAATCGCCTCTTTCCAAACGCGATGAATGCAAGCTTATGGTTGTAAATAGGGAAAAAAGGACGTACGAAACGCACCTCTTTCATGACATTTTGAATTATTTGGAACCCGGAGACGTCTTAGTAAGAAACAATACTAAGGTGATTCCGGCGAGACTTCTTGGCCATAAGGTCGAGACGGGTGGGGCTATAGAGCTTTTGCTTTTGAAACAAATCGGCGAAGATACGTGGGAATGCCTCGTCGGCAACGCCAAAAGCGTCAAAGTTGGGAGCCACTCTTCCTTTGGCGATGGACGTTTGAAGGCGACGTGCGTTGGGGTCAAAGAAGAAGGCCTCCGCGACATGCATTTTGAATATCAGGGGATATTCCTTGAGGTTCTTGAGTCACTTGGCCAGATGCCCTTGCCTCCCTACATCAAGAAACAATGTGCGAATAATGATGATTATCAAACCGTCTACGCCAAGATTCCAGGAAGCGCTGCTGCCCCGACGGCCGGTTTTCATTTTACGAAAGAACTTTTCGAGGAGATTCGGAAGAAAGGCATTGAGGTTATCGATATCACTCTAAACATCGGTTTGGGGACTTTCCGTCCTGTGAAAGTGCAAGATACCAAAGACCACGTGATGCATAGCGAGGTTTATGAGATAGACGGGAAAGCAGCCGATCGACTCAATCTAGCAAAGAAAGAAGGAAGAAGAATAATCGCCATCGGGACAACCTCGATTCGTACCCTTGAAAGCGTTTATTCAAAATATGGCAAATTCGTTGCCACGCGCGAACCGACTCGCCTTTTCATCGAACCTGGTTACGCTTATAAAGCGGTTGATGCGGTGGTGACGAATTTCCACCTTCCCAAAAGCACTCTTGTGGAGCTCGTAAGCGCCTTCATGGGGAGGAAATTCACCCTCGCTTGCTATCAAGAGGCCGTGAAGGAAGGCTATCGCTTCTTTTCCTTTGGCGATGCGATGTTTATCTATGGAAAATATGACTATAACAAAAACCTCGACGACTAATGGAACGAAAGTGAATTATTACGATAAAAGTCTCGAAATCCTTTCAGAACTTGGTTCTTTTGATCATAAGCCAACTCTTTTGATGCATGTCTGTTGCGGGCCTTGTTCTTGCTTCCCCCTTGTCTTTTTATGCCCACATTTCGATGTGACTCTTTATTACAACAATAGCAACATTTATCCGGCGAAGGAGTTCGATAAGAGACTCCAAACCCTTCAAGAGCTACTTCGGGACCTAGAGAAAGACTACGGTTATCACGTCAAGCTCATTACGCCTCCTTATGACAACGCTTCTTATAACCAAGAACTCTCTTTTTATTCCACTAGCAAAGAAGGTGGGCCAAGGTGTCTTTTTTGCTATGAAAAGCGAATGCGCGAAGCCTATGACTATGCCGATAAAAACGGTTTCGATTTCTTTTGCACGGTCATGACTATTTCTCGGCAAAAGAACAGCCAAATCTTGAATCAAATCGGTCTAAAACTTGAAAAAGAACATCCTCATTGCCGATATTTTTGTAGTGATTTCAAGAAGAAAGACGGCGCTTTAAAAGGACGGGAAATCCGTCTTCGATACGGCCTCTACAATCAGAATTATTGTGGCTGCGTCTATAGCTATAACGAGATGTTGGAAAGAGTCTCAAAAGCAAGTCGAAAAGAAGAAAAAACAAGGGATGAAAAAGAATAAAAATTGTGCACAATGCACAAAGTTTTCTCCTTTTTGAGCTCTTTTTCCAACAAAAAGCACGGCAAATAGCTATTTTTTGAGAAAATTGGGATTTCATCGAAAGAAAGCGATAAAAAATATGTTGACTAGCCTCGCGCACAGGGGTATATTTTCTCACGCTGGCGCAAGTGCTGAAGTGCGATGTTGCTGACACACCGAGAGGCGTTGTCAAGACTCCCGGCTTAGTCAGGGAACTCGCATGGAGCTTACGAAAGCAAGCCTGAAGAAATCTAAAGGAGGAAAATTCATGGCGAAACAACAAGTCCTGCGCATTCGTTTGCAGGCCTACGACCATAAGATCCTCGACCTCGCCGTCGAAAAGATCATTGACGTAGCCAAGAAGACCAATGCTGGCGTCATTGGCCCTGTCCCTCTCCCAACCGAGAAACAGGTTTACACGATCTTACGCGCTACCTTCAAGTACAAGGACAGCCGCGAACAATTCGAGATCCGTACGCACAAGAGATTGCTTGACATCACCAATCCAACCAAGGAAACGGTCGAAGCCATTCGTAAGCTCGATCTTCCAAATGGTGTGGATATCGATGTCACCGCGAAGTAAGGGAGGAACGCATCATGAAATCCATCATCGGAAGAAAAATGGGCATGACCGAAGTCTTCGCCAGTGACGGAACAATGTATCCGGTCACTGTCATCGAAGTTCTTCCAAACACTGTTGTCCAAAAGAAAACAATCGAAAAAGATGGCTATGAAGCCCTCCAAATCGGTTATGAAGACATTAAGGAATCGCGCCTTAACAAACCTGAATTAGCCAAGTTCAAGAAACTCGGCATTGCCCCGAAAGCCCATCTCTATGAGCTCAAAGGCGATGAGATTTATGGAAAGAACGTGGGTGACACGCTCACGTGCGATATGTTCAAAGCGGGTGACGTCGTCGATGTCATCGGCACCACGAAGGGTCATGGCTACACCGGTACCATCAAGAAGTATGGCAATCACATCGGTCCAAAGGCCCATGGTTCCGGCTATCACCGTCAAATTGGCTCTCTTGCCAATAACGGCCGTGATAACAACCGCGTTATCCCAGGCAAGACCATGTCCGGTCACTGGGGACCAGAACAAGCCACGATTCAAAACGTCACTGTCATCGAATCGAATCCTGAGAAAGGCTACATCTTAGTGAAGGGTGGCGTCCCGGGAACCAAAAAAGCAATCGTTATGATTCGCAGCGCCATTCTCGCTCAATTTGGAAAGCCTGAGGTCAAACCTCTCCATGTTGCCGAGAAGAAAGGAGAATAACCCCAATGGCAGATAAGAAAATCACTTTGCCGGTCGTTAATCTCGCCGGCGAAAAGGTTGGAGAAATCAAACTCGACGCAAGCGTCTTCGGAATTGAAGATGCCAATGAACAAGTCGTTCACGATGCTGTTACCACTTATATGGCCAACGCCCGTCAAGCGACTGCCAAAACCAAAAAACGCCACGAAGTGAGTGGCGGCGGCAAAAAGCCTTGGAGACAAAAGGGAACCGGGCGCGCCCGTGCGGGAAGCTCCCGCAGCCCAATCTGGGTTGGGGGCGGCAAGGTCTTCGGACCTGACGGCAACCAAAACTTCAAGGTTAGCCAAAACAAGAAAGCCCACGCTCTTGCGCTTAAGACCGTTCTCTCGCAAAAAGCGAAAGAAGGACTCATCGTTGTCGATTCCCTCGCCCTTAAGGAAATCAGCACCAAATCCTTCGCCAACGATCTCAAAGCCATCAACGCTTCTGGGAAAGTGCTTGTCATCGGTAACGACGAGAACCTCGTTAAGAGCGCTCGCAACATCGAAAAAGTTACCATCCACGCTGTGAACAATGTCAGCGTTTACGACGTCCTTAACAATAACTACCTTGTCATTGGCAAAGAGGACATCGTTTCCCTCGAAGGAGGCCTTAAATAATGGCAGAAGAAAAGAAAGAAGCGACCGTCGAAGAAGTCGCCCCGAAGGCCAAAAAGGCCGCTAAGAAGGAAGAAGTGAAAGCGGAAGTTGTCACTAAAAAAGAAACCAAGGCTTTCGCGAAACCCGTCAAGCATGACTACGATGTCATCCTTGAACCTCTTATCACCGAAAAGAGCATGGCTCTTCTCCAAAATAATAATAAGGTTACGGTCAAAGTGAGCGCGAGCGCCAACAAGATCGAAATCAAGGAGAGCTTCCAACGTCTCTTCCAAGTCGGCGTCACCGACGTCAAAGTGGTCAACGTTCTTGCCAAGAGCAAGTCTCGTGGCGGACGCTACCAAGGTCACGTCTCTGGCTTTAAGAAAGCGGTCATCTCCATCGCCAAAGATGGTGCTATCGACCTCTTCAAGGAGTAAGGAACCACTCGTAAGCTTCGGCTTATTAAAGAATCCACTATAGGAGAAAAGAAATGGCAATCAAAACTTATAAGCCATATACGAAGAGCCGCCGCCAAATGCAAACGCTCTCGTATGCGGATATCACCAAAGCCACTCCTGAAAAATCACTACTCGATACCAAAAAGCACTCGGGTGGCCGTAACAATCAAGGAGTCATCACCTGCCGTCACATTGGCGGAGGAAACAAGAATCGTTATCGTATCATCGACTTCCGTCGCAACAAGGACGATATTCCGGCGACCGTCAAGGCGATTGAATACGATCCAAATCGTACCGCCTTCATCGCTTTGTTGGCTTATGCCGATGGCGAGAAGCGTTACATCATCCGTCCAAAGGATTTGAATGTCGGTGACAAGGTCATCAGCGGTAAGAACACGGATATCAAAGTCGGCAATAACTGCCCTCTCTCAAACATCCCTGATGGTACCTTCATCCATAACGTCGAACTTCAACCTGGCAAAGGTGGACAAATGTGCCGTGCTGCCGGAA
Source organism: Caryophanales bacterium UBA6356 (assembly GCA_002440125.1). Classification (GTDB taxonomy): domain Bacteria; phylum Bacillota_I; class Bacilli_A; order RFN20; family CAG-826; genus UBA4951. The sequence continues at coordinate 9,045 of DJRQ01000044.1, forward strand.
CGAGCGCTCAGGTGCTTGGCTCCGATGGCGCTTATACCATCCTCCGTCTTGCTTCGAGCGAAGTGAGAAAAGTTCTCTCCGTTTGCCGTGCGACCATCGGTCAAGTCGGAAACGAAGATTGGAACCTTGTGAACAAAGGAAAAGCTGGTAAGACCCGTCACCTCGGCGTCCGTCCAACCGTTCGCGGCTTCGTCATGAACCCTTGCGATCACCCTCATGGTGGTGGTGAAGGAAAGTGCCCTGTCGGCCGTGATGCTCCACGCACTCCATGGGGCAAGAAGGCCATGGGCGTTAAGACTCGCCATATGAAAAAGAATTCTACGCGCTTAATCATGCGTCGTAAGAACGATAAGTAAGGAAAGGAGATCGAACAATGTCACGTTCTTCCAAAAAAGGGCCGTTTGTTGATGAATACCTTCTCAAGAAGGTTGAAGCCCTCCAAAAATCAGGCAAGAAAGAGGTCATCAAGACTTGGTCTCGTCGTTCGACCATCTATCCTGCCTTCGTCGAGCAAACCTTCGCCGTCTATAACGGCAAGGAACACATCACCGTCTATGTGACCGAAGACATGGTCGGCCACAAGCTTGGTGAATTCGCTCCAACCCGCACCTTCACCGGTCACCACGGCAACAACCTCGGCGATCAAGCTGCGGCTAAGAAATAAGGAGTCAACTAATGGCAGAAACGAAAAAGAAAACCGTGAAGAAGGAAGCTGCTCCAAAAGAAGAAGCCGCCCCCAAGAAAACGGTCAAGAAGGCCACCAAGGCCAAAGCTCCAAAAGCTAAAAAAGAAGAAGTAAAAGAAGTCAAAGCGGTGGAACCCGCTAAGACGGAAAAGAAGGCTCCAAAAGAAGCCAAGAAGGCAAAGGAAGCTCCTAAGGAGGAAAAACCTCTTGTCACGGAAGCCTATGCTTATGCGAAAGATGTTCGCGTCACTCCACGTAAAGTTCGTCTTGTTCTCGACGTGGTCCGTGGCAAAGACGTCGAAGAAGCTCTTGGCATCCTCAAGAATGTCAATCGTGCCGCCAGCACCCCAGTTGCCAAGCTCATCAAGAGCGCGGCCGCCAATGCGACCAACAACTTCGGAATGGATGGATCGAAACTCTATGTCGCGATGATCCAAGCAAGCGATGGCATTCGTATGAAACGCTTTGAACCACGTGCCAAAGGCAGCTCCTCTCCTATCGTGAAGAGAACCGCCAATATCAGCGTGATGGTCAAGGAAAGAAAGTAAGGAGGTAAAACAATGGGTCAAAAAGTTAACGCCGTTGGTCTCCGTGTCGGAATTAACCGCGGTTGGGAAGCCAATTGGTTTGCTTCCAAAAAGGATTATGCGACTTTCTTAGGCGAAGATATCGCCATCCGCAAATACCTTGAACCTCTTCTTAAAGAGGCCATGGTGAGCCATATTGCGATTGCTCGCTCGAAAGACGACAAAGGCGCCAAGATCAATATCAAAGCCTACGTTGCTCGTCCAGGTGTTGTGATCGGCCAAGATGGCGCGAATGTCGCCAAAATCCAAGCTGGCTTAAAGAAGATCGTTAAGAGTGGCGAAGCTCATATCGACATCATGGAAGTCAAAAATCCAGATACCGATGCGACGCTTATCGCTCGCTGGATTGCTTCGGAACTTGAGAATCGTCAAAGCTTCCGCAGCACCCAAAAGAAAGCCATTCAACGTATGCGTAAGGCTGGCGCGCTTGGTTGCCGCACTCAATGCCAAGGCCGTCTTGGCGGCGCTGAAATCGCTCGTCGCGAAGGCTACAAAGAGGGCGTTGTCCCACTAGAGACCTTACGTGCGGATATCGATTTCGCCGCTATTCCAGCTGCGACCAGCTATGGACGTATCGGCGTCAAAGTCTGGTGCTGCCGTCCAAATAAAGAAAAGCAAGAAGCCAATAAGGCTCCAAAAGAAGGAGGCGTGAGCAATGCTTCAACCAAAACGCGTTAAGTATCGTCGTCCTCATGGACTTCGTTACGAAGGCAAAGCTACCAAAGGAAACAATGTTGACTTTGGCGAATATGGCTTAGTCGCCCTCGAAGGTGGTTACATCACGGATCACCAAATTGAAAGCGCTCGTATTGTCTTGGCTCGTTATACCGACCGTATGGGCAAAATCTGGATTCGTATCTTCCCGCAATTGGCGAAAACCAAGAAGCCGGCTGAAGTTCGTATGGGTAGCGGCAAAGGCTCCCCCGAAGGATGGGTCGCCGTTGTCAAAAAAGGCCGCGTGATCTTCGAAATCGGCGGCATTGACGAAAAGATCGCGATGGAAGCTCTCCATCAAGCTGGATTCAAGCTTCCTATTCTCACTAAAGTCGTCAAGCGTACCAAAGCCCTCTCTGAGGCCGACCGCCTTAAGATGGAAGAACAACACGCTTCGAGCCTTGAGGCGATTGAAGCGGAAGACGCCATTGTCACCGAAACCATTAGCGATACTGGCAATGACACTCCAGCCGCTCCAGCCGCTGAAGATGAAAAGAAAGGGGAATAACACCTATGGATATCAAAGAATTCAGGGCTTTGACCCCGAAAGAGCTCGACGAGAAGCTCGCCGATCTCCGTCAACGTCAATTCGAACTCTCGCGTAAGAGAGCAGTTGGCGCCCTCGAACATCCGGATGAAATCACCTATGTTCGCAAAGACATTGCCAAAGCCGAAACCGTGAAGCGTGAGCGTGAGCTCCAAATCAAGGTTCCGGAAGCTAAATAAGAGAAAGGAGATCAACAATGGAACGCAAAACAAGAAATACTTTCCAGGGAATCGTGACTGGAACGAAGATGAACAAAACCATCATCGTCACTGTCTCGACCAAGCGTAACGATCCCCTTTATGCGAAGCGTGTTGGCTATAGCAAAAAGTACTATGCCCACGATGAGAAGAGCGAAGCCGGACTTGGTGATACAGTTACCATCATGGCTTGCCGTCCTATCAGCAAACTCAAGCGTTGGCGCTTAGTGAGCATCGATAAGAAGGCTATTGTCGAAAAGAAGGCCGAGGAAGTGGAAGCCACCCTCGAAGCCCAAGAAGGAAGCGCGGAAATCGTCTCTTCTAAGGAAGAAGCGGCCGCCTCTCCTTCCAAGGAGTAATGACCATGGTTCAAAACGAATCGAATCTCGTTGTCGCCGATAATAGCGGCGCTCGTCTTGTCCGTGTCTTCCGTCAATTCGGCGGTGCCCGTAAGAAAACATCGACTCTTGGCGATATCGTCATGTGTGCTGTGAAAGTGGCCACCCCGAATGGCAAAGTGAAAAAAGGACAAGTCGTGAAAGGCGTTATCGTCCGCGTGAAGCGTGCGGTAATCCGCAAAGACGGCTCTTCCATTTCGTTCGACGACAATGCGGTTGTCTTAGTTGACAATGATGGCAACCCACTCGGCACTCGTGTCTTCGGACCGGTTGCCCGCGAACTCCGCGACAAAGGCTATATGAAAATCATTTCTTTGGCCATGGAAGTTCTATAAGGAGAAAGATCACTATGAATATCAAAAAAGGTGATAAGGTGATCGTCCTCTCTGGCGACGATAAGGGCAAGGAAGGACTCGTTCAACGCGTCTATCCGAAGCTCAACAAAGTCGTCGTCGAGGGCGTCAACGTCCATAAGAAACATAAGAAACCGACTCAAGCGACTCCAGAAGGTTCCATCCTTGACATCTATGTGCCAATCGATGCCTCCAAAGTTGCCTTAATCGATCCGAAGACCAAAAAGGCCACCCGCGTCTATCACAAAGTGGTCAATGGCAAGAAGATTCGCGTTGGCAAATCGGGCGAATCACTCGAGAAGAAGTAAGGGAGGACAAGAAAATGGCTGAAGCAAAGAAAACCGTTAAAAAGGCCGCCCCGAAAGCTGCCACCGCCAAGAAAGCCGCTGCTCCAAAAGCGGAAGTGAAAGTGGAAAAGGTTGAAGCGAAGTACGTCAACCGTGTGGCGAAAAAATATAAGGAAGAAGTTGTCCCTGCTCTCGTTAAGAAGTTCGGATATACCACTCCGATGCAAGCGCCTCGCTTTGAGAAGATTGTTATCAACATTGGTGTTGGCGATGCTACTCAAAACGCGAAGCTTCTCGAAGATAGCGTCAATGAACTTGCTACCATCACCGGACAACATCCAGTTGTCACCAAAGCGAAAAAATCCATCGCGACCTTCAAACTTCGCGAAGGACAAGCGATTGGTTGCAAAGTGACGCTTCGCGGCACTCGTATGTATGAGTTCTACGACAAACTTGTGAGCATTGCTCTTCCACGTGTCCGTGACTTCCGTGGCGTTTCCAAAAACGCTTTCGATGGCCATGGCAATTACACCCTTGGCATCAAGGAACAATTGATCTTCCCCGAAATCGATTACGATAAGGTCTCGAAGATCCGTGGCATGGACATTGTCATTGTCACAACGGCGAACACCGATGAAGAAGCCCACGAGCTTCTCTCATTGATGGGCATGCCCTTCCGGAGGTAATAGCAATGGCTAAGAAAAGTTTGATTATTAAAGCGAGCCGTCCTCAAAAGTTTAGCACTCGCGTTTACACGCGTTGCCAACGCTGCGGTCGTCCTCATGGTGTCATCCGTAAGTTCGGCCTTTGCCGTATCTGCCTTCGCGAAATGGCCTATAAAGGCGAAATCCCAGGCATGAAAAAGGCCTCTTGGTAATAAGGAAAGGAGAAAACAAAATGAATATCGATCCTATCGCCGATATGCTCACCCGCATCCGCAACGCGAATGCACTCCGTTATGAGCAAGTCTCCATGCCTTATAGCAAAATGAAGGCTGGCATCGCGAAGATTCTTAAAAAAGAGGGTTATATCCTTGATTTCGCTTCCGAAGGAACGGGTGCGCAAAAGAATCTTATCGTCACCCTCAAATATGGTCCAACTGGCGAACGCGTCATTTCTGGACTTAAGCGCATTAGCAAACCTGGCCTCCGCGTGAACGTCGAATGCGAAAAGCTTCCTCGCGTTCTCAAAGGCCTTGGCATTGCCATCATTTCGACCAGCAAAGGTCTTCTCACCGATAAAGAAGCTCGTGAAGCGGGCATCGGCGGCGAAGTTCTCTGCTACGTTTGGTAATTATTAAGGAGAAGAGAAAATGTCTCGTATTGGATTTAAACCCATCTCTCTTCCAGAAGGCGTCACCTACGAAATCGTCGATGGCGTCATGACCGTCAAAGGTCCCTTAGGCGAAGTAAGCGTCCACCTTCCAGCGGACGTCAGCGTCTCTGAGAAAGACGGCCACCTCCATGTCACTCCAGTTGCGGGTGCCAAAGAGGAAGCGGGGAAAGCCCGTCAAGGAAGTGAAAACCATGGCACAACTGCTGCCAACATCCATAACGCCGTCGTTGGCGTTACCACCGGCTGGAAGAAAGAGCTCGAAATTAACGGTACCGGTTATCGTGCTTCGATGAAAGGGACATCTGTTAGCATGTTCCTTGGCTATAGCCACGAAATCCTTGTCGCTCCAGTTGGCAAATATACGAAGATCACTTGCCCTGACGAAACTCACGTTACCGTCACTGGCTGCGACAAACACGATGTTGGCCAAACGGCCGCTTATATCTATGACAAGCACCGTCCGGACGTCTATGGTCAAAAAGGCGTTCACTATGTTGGCCAACACCTTATCAAGAAAGTTGGCAAACGTGCCTCTGCTGGCGGAGCCGGCGGCAAGAAGTAAGGAGAATAAGCTATGATTCAGAAAGAGTCTCGTCGCCTCGTTCGTGACCGTCGTCACGCGAGAGTTCGCGAAAAAGTCTTCGGAACAGCCCTCCGTCCACGCTTAGTCGTCTTCCGTAGCAATAAGCATATCGAAGCTCAGATCATCGATGACACCAAGGGCAACACCTTAGTGTCTGCTTCGAGCGTTCAACTTAAGCTTGCTAAAGGTGGCAACATTGAAGCGGCCACCAAAGTCGGTGAAGCTTTGGCCGAAAAAGCCAAGAAAGCCGGCATCACTCAAGTCGTCTTCGATCGTGGCGGTTATCAATACCACGGACGCGTTGCCGCTTTGGCGGATGGCGCCCGCAAAGGAGGCTTAGTTTTCTAAGGAGAACACATGGAAGAAAATAAAGAAGTTGCGGTTAAGACCGCCGAAAACCAACCTGCGAACGCTCCAGCCGAAAAGAAAGCTACCGGCAATCCCGGCTACGAACCTCACGGGTCCCGCTATGCCGAACGTCCAGGAAGCCGTAAATACGGTGACCGCAAGGGACGTCCAGGCGAGAGACGCGGTGGACGTGGTGGCTTCCGCCGTGAAGCAGACGATTTCCAAGATCGCGTTGTTGATATCAATAAGGTCACTCGTGTTGAAAAGGGTGGCAAACATATGCGTTTCGATGCCCTCGTCGTTGTCGGCGATGGCAAAGGCCATTATGGCTTTGCGATGCGTAAATCCGGTGAAGTCCCCGATGCCATCAAGAAATCTTTGACGGCCGCTAAGAAAGACCTTCATTCCATCCATATTGCCAAAGGCGGAACGATCGCTCATCCGGTTCAAGGCCACTTCACTTCAACGACTGTCTTCTTAAAACCAGCTCCTCAAGGAACGGGTGTTGTCGCTGGTGGCGCGGTTCGTGCTATTCTCGAACTCGCCGGCATCAAGAACGTCTACTCGAAAGTCTATGGTTCCCGTACTGCCGTTAACGTCATTAATGCGACCCACGCTGCTCTCTCGAGCTTGAAGGAATACAACAAGGTTATGGTTCTCCGTGGTTTAAAGACCCCAGAAGAAATCAAAGCCATGAATCCTAAAGCGAAAGAAGCTCCTGAAAAGAAGGAGGCTAAATAATTATGGCGAAGAATCTTCATTCCATCGTTGTGATGGAAGGTTCCAAAAAGGAACATTTCCGTCGTGGCCAAGGTCTTGGTTCGGGCAATGGCAAAACCGCTGGCAAAGGTCAAAAAGGCCAAGGCGCGCACGCTCATACGAAGAAACACGGTTTCGAAGGCGGCCAAATGCCGCTTGCGAGACGTCTTCCGAAATATGGTTTCAATAACGTTGCTCGCGTTGAACTTGCGATCGTTAATCTTGATGCGTTGAATCTCTTCGAAGAAGGAGCTGTTGTCGATAAAGCGGCTCTTGTCGAAAAGGGATTAGTGAAAAAGAATGCCGATGGGGTTAAAATCCTTGGCAAAGGTAGCCTTTCCAAGAAGCTTACCGTTAAAGCCAATGCCTTCTCTCAAAGCGCCAAAAAGGCGATTGAAGAAGTTGGCGGCATCACTGAGGTCTTGAAGTAATGAAAAAATTCGTCTCGATCTTCAAAAACAAAGAAATTGTCAACCGTATTTTCTTTACGGTCATGATTCTCTTCGTCATCCGGATCGGGGCGGCCATTACGGTACCGGGAATTAAGGTGAGTGATGAGCTCTCCAATCTCATGAATAGCGGCAATTCGCTTGCTATTATGGATTTGCTTGGCGGTGGCACTCTCTCGAATTTCAGTATCTTCGCTCTGGGCGTCTCACCCTATATTACTTCTCAGATTATCATCCAACTTTTATCGAAAGACGTTCTTCCCGCTCTTACCGAGCTTAGCAAGCAAGGGGAATACGGACGGAAGAAGAAAGAGATGGCAACGCGTTATCTCACCCTTCTTCTTGGAGCCGTACAAGGCTATGGCATCATCAAAACGATGCAAAACCAAAATTACATTTCCCTTTCTATGGCCGATAATTTCTGGACTTACGCCTATATCGTCACCATTCTCTTGGCAGGCGCCATGTTAACCATGTGGCTAGGCGACCAAATCACCGAAAAAGGTATCGGAAATGGTATTTCCGTCATCATCTTCGCTGGTTGCGTCCGTAGCTTACCGACTCAAATCACGACCGCTTGGAATAAATGGATAACCCAAAACGTTACCCGCGGTTCAAGCGAAATGATTCAAGGGGCCTTCCAATTCGCCCTCTACATCTTGGCTATGATTCTTATCACGGCCTTCGTTGTCTTTATCGAACTCTCGAAACGAAAGATTCCAGTCCAACACGCTGGAAAAGGTGGAAGCAATGCTTCTTTAGCCCGCTCGAGCTTCTTGCCAATCAAGATCAATAGCGCTGGCGTTATTCCTGTTATCTTTGCTTCGAGCATCATGAGCGCGCCAAGCATCATTGCGAGTTTCATCTCAAGTGATGCCGCTAACGCCTCTTGGCTTAAGATCTTCAATTACAACGACACCTTCCTCATGCCATGGTTCGATGGCACGCATTGGAAGATGAATTGGGGCTTGTTCATCTATCTAGCCCTTATCGTCGCCTTCTGCTTCTTCTACGCGCAGATGCAAATCGATCCTGAACAGCTTGCGGATAACTTCCAAAAGAACGGTTCTTACATTCCTGGCATTCACCCTGGAAAAGAAACGGAACGTTATGTCTCGAAGGTCCTTAATCGTGTCACCTTCATCGGTGCCATCGCTTTATCCCTTATTGCGGCACTTCCTATCGTTCTTGTTTGGGCGAACGCCTTTGGCACGGATAGCTCATTGGCTATTGGCGGCACAGGCTTAATCATCATCGTTGGCGTTGCTCTTGAAATTAACGCTCAAATCGATGGCTTGTTGGCTGGGAAATCCTTCGATCAAATTAAGGAGACGATGTAATGCTTAACATTATTCTTATGGGTCCCCCCGGTGCAGGGAAAGGCACCCACGCTCAATGGATTGCCAAAGACTTCCAAATCCCCCATATCTCCACGGGCGATATGTTCCGTGAAGCGATGGCGAGTGGAAGCGAACTTGGCAACACCATCAAAGACGTGATCAATCGTGGTGATTTGGTAAGCGACGAACTTACGTGCGCTCTTGTGAAAGAGCGTCTCTCTCGCCCCGATTGTGCCAATGGCTATTTGCTCGACGGTTTTCCAAGAACCATTCCTCAAGCAGAAGCTTGGGAAAGGATTTCCAAGGAAATCGGCCGCGAAGTGAATCTTGTCATCAACATCAGCGCACCCGATGAACTTCTTGTTAAGCGTATTGCAGGGCGTCGCGTTTGCCCTAAGTGCGGAGCTAGCTACAACGTGCACACCATGAAGCCGAAAAACGATGGTGTTTGCGATGTGTGCGATAGTTCCCTCGTTCAACGCAAAGACGACAATGAAGAGAGCTTCAAGGTTCGTCTTGCCAATTACTATAAGAGCACAGCTCCTCTTCTTGACTACTACAAGGATTTGGGGCTTCTCTCTAACTTCGACGGTTCCGTCGGAGCTAGCGTCCTCAAAAAAGAGCTCACCGCTCTCTTAGAGGCGAATAAATGATCATCATCAAGTCTCCCCGCGAGATCGAGCTCATGCGGAAGGCCGGCGCTCTGACAGCTAAGGTCTTCGATGTTGTGGGTCCTCTCGTGAAGCCTGGAGTGAGCACGCTTTATCTCTCGGAAATGGCCGAAAAGGTCATTACCGAGGGCGGTGGCGTCGCCGCGAGTAAAGGCTATGGCGGATTCCCAGGCGCTATTTGTACTTCCGTTAACGAAGTGCTCGTGCATGGGATTCCATCGGAAAACCGCATCTTAACCGATGGAGACATCATTTCCCTCGACGTGGTGGCACGCTTAAACGACTACCACGGCGATGCTTGCAGGACCTATCCTGTGGGGATATGCAAAGAAGAGAACCTCCGTCTTATTGAAGTTACGGAGAAGTGCTTCTGGAATGCTGTATCGAAAGTACATGAAGGCGCCTATCTAGGCGATGTTGAGCACGCGATTCAAAAAACGGCCGAAGAAAACGGATATTCGGTTCCGCTTGAGTACACGGGGCATGGCATTGGGCGCGAGATGCATGAAGATCCTTACATCCCATGCTATGGGAAAGAGGGTAGTGGGCCGATTTTGAGAGCGGGTATGACTCTGGCTATCGAACCGATGGTTATGATGGGCAAGAACAAACTTCGCATCTTAAAAGATGGTTGGACGGCCGTTAGCAAAGATGGCAAGCCCAGCGCTCACTACGAAAACACAATATTGGTGACCAAAGATGGGTATGAACTACTCACCAAGAGTCACTAGACGAGGAGGACACTCTGTTGAGTAAAGAAGATTGCATTGAAGTCGAAGCGACGGTGTTGGAGAATCTTCCCAATGCCATGTTTAAAGTCAAGCTCGCCAATGGAGCGGTGGTTCTAGCCTGCGTTTCGGGAAAAATTCGGATGCATTACATCCGCATTCTCCCCGGCGATCGAGTCACTGTCCAATTCTCGCCTTATGATTTAACACGCGGGCGCATCACCTTCCGTTACAAAAACTAAGGACTCACTGTTCTTATAATGAGAGAGGAAACGTTATGAAAGTCAGACCAAGCGTCAAACCAATCTGCGATAAGTGCAAAATCATCCGCCGTCATGGCGTTGTTATGTGCATTTGCTCCAATCCGAAGCACAAGCAGAGACAAGGTTAATAAGGAGAATTAAAGAAATATGGCACGTTTAGCTGGGGTGGATATCCCATCCGAAAAACGCGTCGTCATCTCCCTTACCTATATCTATGGTATCGGTGATACGACGGCGAAAAAGATTTGCAAAGCTGCTGGCGTCAACGAAGACATCCGCGTCAAGAATTTGACCGATGAACAACTCGTTGCTCTCCGCACAGAAGTCGCCAAGCATAAGACCGAAGGCGACCTTCGTCGTGAAATCGCGATGAACATTAAGCGTCTTACCGAAATCGGTTGCTACCGTGGCCTTCGCCACAAGAAAGGTCTTCCTGTCCGTGGCCAACGCACCAAGACCAATGCCCGTACTCGTAAGGGTAAACGTAAGACCATCGCCAACAAGAAAGAAGCCACCAAAGGCTAGAGAAAAGGAGGCTAATTCAAAATGGCTGATACAAAAGCTACTAAAGGCAAGAAAGCGACCAGCGCCCGTAAGAAGAAAATCAAGCGCAACTTCACCCGTGGCGTCGCTCATATCCATAGCTCGTTCAATAACACCATTGTCACCATCACCGATCCTCAAGGCAATGTCATTGCCTGGAGCAGCGCTGGTGCACTTGGCTACAAAGGCGCCAAAAAGTCTACCCCATTTGCGGCCCAGCTCGCGAGCGAAGCGGCTGGTAAATCCGCCTATGATCAAGGGCTTCGTCAAGTTGATGTCGATGTCAAAGGCCCAGGACCTGGCCGCGAAAGCGCCGTCCGTGCTCTCGCCAATGTTGGACTTCAAGTCCTATCGATCACTGACACCACGCCGATTCCACATAACGGCTGCCGCCCACCGAAACGCCCAAGAGGCTAGTTTCTAATTGATCATAGGAGGATCATCACACATGGCAATTATTAATGAAGTCAAAGCGGAAGAGATCCGCCTTCCCAATCCTTTCCAACCTATTGATATCAAAATCGATGTCAACGATGAAAACGAGCACTATGCCCGTTTCGTGGTTGAACCGCTTGAACGTGGTTTTGGCCTTACGGTTGGTAATGCCCTCCGTCGCGTTCTCTTGAGCGCGTTGCCAGGAGCGAGCGTCTTCGCCGTTCATATCGAAGGCGTTCGTCATGAATTCAGCGCCATCCCTGGCGTTGAAGAGGATGTCACTGCCATCATCTTGAATCTCAAGGACCTCGTCCTTAAAGTGGATAGTTCGGTTGGCGAAGTGAAAACCCTCACCGTCGATTTCCAAGGGCCTGGCGTCTTAAAAGCCAGCGACCTAGAAGTTCCTGCTCTTGTAAGCGTTGTGAATAAAGATCTTGAGATCGCCCACCTTAACAAAGACGGCCATCTTCAAATGACGATTTACGTTGGAACTGGAAGAGGCTACGTCACAAGCGAAACCAACAAAGTCGAACGTAAGATTGAGGCGATGAATGTCATCCCAACCGATAGCAATTTCTCGCCTGTTACCAAGGTTGCTTATAACGTCGAAGGGACCCGTGTCCAACACGATTCCAAGTTTGATAAGCTCACCCTTGAAGTGACGACCAATGGTTCCATCAAACCGCACGAAGCGGTGGCGATGGCGGCCGAACTTCTCGTTGCCCACTTCAATGAATTCACCAAGCTCGACAATGTCGTTAAGAATTACAAGCTTGTGAAAGACGAAGCGAAACAAGAAGAAAACAAGTACCAGGATATGATGATCGAAGAACTCGATCTCAGCGTCCGTAGCAACAACTGCCTTAAGCGTGCTGGCATCAGCACCGTCATGGAGCTCACTCAAAAGAGCGAAGACGAGATGATGAAGGTTCGTAATTTAGGCAAGAAGTCGCTCAAAGAAGTGAAAGAGAAGCTCGCCGCTTATGGGCTTCACTTCCGCGATTACGTAGGAGAATAAACTATGGCAGCACAAGGAAGAAAGAACGTTCACGGCAAAGCTGGCGTTCGCTTCAGAACCGGTTATACCGCTTCGAAGAACTACAGCATGCTTCGTAACGTCGTCAGCGAACTTATCGTTCATGGACAAGTGAAAGTCACCTCTGGTGTTACTCCAGAACTTGTGACTCTCGCTGCGAAAATGGTGACTTACGCGAAGGCCAATGATTTAGCCGCTCGTCGTCAAGCCGCTCGTGTCATTCGTCATGGCATCGTCGATGAAAAAGGAACCGAAGCTCTTGATAAGCTTTTCAAGGAAATCGGCCCGAAATTCAAAGATCGCCAAGGCGGTTATACCACTGTCCTTAAACTCGGAGCTCGCAAAGGCGACAATGCCGAAGTTGAGCTCGTGAAGTGGGCTGAATAAATATGAGTCCATGGCTCCCTCCTTGGAGGGGGCCTTTTTGGAACAATTTATAGTTTTTTGATTACACCTTTTGTATCATTGTTAATGAGGTAAAAAAATGAACAAACTAACCATTTTAGAAGAATTTCCTATTGGCGGAATCGTTGCTATCGCCATTGCGGCGGTTGTGTTGATTATTGTCATTGCGCTTGTGGCGTGGTGGATTAGCACGGGCAACCTTTTGCGTCGTGAAGTCGTTAAAATCGACGAAAGCGCTTCGGGAATCGATGTCGCTTTGACCAAACGTTACGACCTTTTGACCAAGTCCGTGGCGGTTGTCAAAGGCGTCGCCAAGCACGAGCAAGAAACCTTGACGAACGTCATCGCGATGCGCCGTCCTGCTTCGGACGCTTCGATGAAAGAAAAGGCGGAATTCGAAACATCGATGACCAAAGCCTTTGATAGCATCAATATCGTTGCCGAAAAGTATCCCGAAATCAAAGCGAACCAGAACTTCACCCAACTTCAAAACCAAGTCGCCGAAGTGGAAGAGCAATTACAAGCCTCCCGTCGCGTCTACAACAGCAATGTCTCTGTCTATAACCAAGACATCGTTGTCTTCCCGAAAAGCCTTGTGGCGAATCATCTTCGAATGACGCGTCGCGATTTCTTCGAAGCCGAGGAAGCCAAGCGCAAAGACGTTGAGATTAGTTTCTAATCTATTGTCTTAAAAGGGCCGCGATTTGCGGCCCTATTTTGATTTTTTGGAGTTTATTATGGAAAACGATGTCTTTCAAAAAATAGCAAAAGAAAATGAAGGCCTTCGACTAAATGCTAAAAAAAAGAGAACGACCTTTTTGGCTATCGGAGTGCCTTTATTGATCCTTAGTCTCGTTCTTTTTGTTTCCCAAATATCCCTTTTGGAACTCGATAACCTTACTCTCATCGGGGCGATAAATGTTTTCGCCTTACTCTTTTTCATTTCCTCTCTTGTGCTTTTGGCTTTAGGAAACTTAGCGAAGACAAAATATCAAAAAGGCGTTTTAGGCCAAGTTCAAGAGGCTGTGGAAAAAGAGCTATATACGGATCTTTTCAAGAATCCTAAAAGCTGTCTCCCGCTTCAAATGATCTTGAAACCGGGTTTCTTTGCTCGACCCGATCGGTATCGCGGGTCGAATTTTGTGCAAGCAAAGCACGATGGCATTTATTTCGATTGCTCGGATTTTGATTTGCAAAGAAGACAAGAAACTCGTGATTCGAAAGGGAACACGACCGTTTCTTACGTGACTTATAGCAAAGGAAGAATGTTCCATTTCGTTTTTGAAAGGCAATTTCAAAAGGAGCTTATGGTTGTCGAGAAGACCCGCTTTGGAACGCCTCGTGGAAAAGGCTTAACGAAATGCGAGACCGAATATCTTGAGTTCAATAATAAGTTTGCTGTTTTCACAAGTGACGATCAGTTTGTCTTCTACATCTTGACGCCTCAAATCCAAGAGAAGTTCCTCGATCTTGAAAAGCGAAACAATGGGCAATTCTATTTTGCGCTCCTTAATAATGAGATCTATTTGGCTCTTGAGAATAATTGCGCTTTCCCTCAACCTTCTTTGAACGAGCCTTTGGATGAAAAGGCCCTAAGGAGCTTAGGGGAGCAATTCGCCATGCCGGCCCTTATTATCGACGAGCTTGGCCTAACCAAGAACAAATATAAGGAAAATGCTGGTATTTCCATTAATGAAGAGAATGCCGGTGAAAGCCAAGAAAATTTAAAGTCTTCCACGAACTGAAAGTTCGAGGAAGAAAAATTGGTTTTAAAACAAAAAACGGTTAAAAGTGACTAACAAGGATATTCATTCGGCTGTTAGTCGCTTTTTTGTTATCTTGATTTATACTGTCTACCGATATACCGAAATCCATAGTTCTTTTTTTCAAAAAAGAACGATAAAATCTTGCTAATAAATAGTTTTTAGGAGGGGTTTTATGCCCATTAAGCCTGAGGCGAAAGCCGAGATTATTGCTTTAATCGAGCAATATAAGGGGGAGTCGAGTCCTCTAATGATGATTTTGGAGGCTATTCAAAAGAAGTTTGGATATATTCCGCTCGATGTCCAAGAGATTGTTGCGGATAAGCTGGGAATTCCTTTTAGCGAAGTCTATGGCGTTGTGACTTTCTATAACTTCTTTTCTCTTACGCCGAAAGGAAAATACGTTATCGGCGTTTGCTTAGGAACCGCTTGCTACGTTAAAAATGCGCAGACGGTATTGGATAAGCTCGAGCAAGTTCTTAAGATCAAACCGGGAGAAACAACGGCGGATGGACTCTTCACGATTGAGGCGCTTCGTTGCATTGGAGCATGCGCTCTAGCACCGGCGATGTCTATCAATGGCAAAGTCTATGGACAAGTGAAACCCGATCAAATCGAAAGCATTTTGAAAACATACCGAGAAAGTGAGGAACTTCTTTAATATGGAAAAGATAACGGATGTCAAATCGCTTCTAAAAAGAATCGAAAGCGATAGCGAGAAGTTCGAGAAGAAGCTTTCGGGCGAAGGTGGAAAGCGCGTTATCGCCGTCTGCGGCGGCACAGGTTGCCTTGCCAATGGCAGCGATGAGCTCATTGAGGAAATCGAAAAGCAAATCGCCGAGCACCATTTAGAAAAAACGGTTTCCGTGAATCACGTTGGTTGCTTTGGCTTTTGCTCGCAAGGACCTTTTGTCAAAATCTATCCGGAAGAAACGCTTTATCGGCTCGTGAAGAAAAGCGATATCAAAGATATTTTCGAACAAGATATTTTGGGTGGAAAGATTTGTGAGAATCTTCTTTATGTGGATCCGGTGACCCATGAAAAGGTCGCTCGACAAGAGGACATCAACTTTTATAAAAAACAACTTCGTATTTCCCTCCATGGTTGCAGCACCATCGATCCCGAAAACATCGATGAGGCCTTTGGCTACGATGGTTTTAAGGCTTTAGCGAAGGTTCTTTCGGAAATGAAGCCCCAAGATGTCATTAACGAGGTATTGGAAAGCGGCCTTCGCGGACGTGGCGGCGCTGGCTTCCCAACGGGTCGAAAGTGGCAATTTGCCGCCAATGTGAAATCCGATACGAAATATATCGTTTGCAATGGCGATGAAGGAGATCCTGGCGCCTTCATGGATCGCTCGATTTTGGAAGGCAATCCTTTCGAAGTCATCGAAGGCATGATGATTGCCGGCTACGCCTTTGGCGCAAACGAAGGCTATTTCTATGTTCGCGCCGAGTACCCGGTGGCGGTAGGGCGTTTAAAGAAAGCCATCAAAGAGATGGAAGAAGTGGGTCTTCTTGGTGAACATATCTTAGGAACCGACTTTTCCTTCAAAGTTCATCTTAGAGAGGGCGCTGGCGCTTTCGTTTGCGGCGAAGAAACCGCACTTCTCGCTTCGATTGAAGGAAAACGCGGTATGCCTCGTCCTCGTCCTCCCTTCCCAGCCGTGAGCGGTCTTTATGGAAAGCCCACCTGCGTCAATAACGTTGAGACTTTGGCTCAAGTGCCTTATATCATCCGCGTTGGCGCTAAAGAATACGCCAAAGTAGGCACGGCAGGAAGCAAAGGTACCAAAGTATTTGCCTTAGGGGGAAAGATCAATAACGTTGGCCTTGTGGAAGTCCCGATGGGAACAACCCTTCGCACTCTTATTTACGATATTGGCGGCGGCATTCCTCATAACAAAAAGTTTAAAGCCATCCAAACGGGCGGCCCAAGCGGCGGTTGCCTTACCGAAGAAGATTTGGATACCCCAATTGACTATGAGACGCTTACCGAACGCGGTTCGATGATGGGATCGGGTGGCGCGATTGTCATGGATGAAGATAATTGCATGGTTGACGTGGCGCAGTTCTATATGGATTTCATCTGCAGCGAAAGCTGTGGAAAATGCACTCCTTGTCGTATTGGCACCAAACGTTTGTATGAGATGCTTTCGAGCATTACTCAAGGAAAAGGAACGCCTCAAACTCTTGAGGATATGAAATCTTTGGCGGAAGTCATTAAGAACGGAAGCTTATGCGCCTTAGGGCAAACAGCAGCGAATCCGATTCTTTCCACCATGAAAAAATTCCCCGAGGAATATCGCGCTCATGTGGAAGACAAAGTTTGCCCAGCTCATGTCTGCAAGAGGCTCATTCGTTATCGCATCAATCCTGACAAATGCAAAAAATGTTCGAAGTGCGCTCGTAATTGTCCAGTTGGTTGCATTTCCGGCACACCCGGCAAGACTCCTTATACGATCGACGAGACAAAGTGCATCAAGTGCGGTGCTTGCATGGGCGGATGCTTCTTCCATGCCATCGAAAAGATTTAAGGAGAAAGAACAATGGCTACCATTAAGATTAAAATCGAAGGCAAAAGTTACGAAGTGGATTCTTCTTTAACGGTTCTTGAAGCCGCTCGAGCGTGTGGATATCGCATTCCGACTCTTTGCAATTGGAGAAGAGGACATAATAGCTTTGGCTCTTGCCGCGTGTGTCTTGTCGAGATCAAAGGACCCAGAGGAGCGAAGCTCTTTGCGAGTTGCACTTACCCCGTTTCCGAATGTTCGGAAGAAAAGGGGTTTGAGATTCTTATCTCCAGTCCAAAAGCCGTCAAAGCGAGGAAAACGTCCGTTGAACTTCTTTTGTCGAATCATTCATTTAATTGCCAATCTTGCGTTAAAAATGGCGAATGCGAACTTTTAGACGTCAGCAAGCGCGTTGGCGTTGATAGTTCGAAGTACGAGGGAGCCAAAACGGCTGTCACTATCGATACTTTATCCCCTGGAATCATCCGCGATACCTCCAAGTGCATTCTTTGCGGACGTTGCATCAATCGTTGCTTAGAGGCGACGGGTATTGGCATTCTTGGCTTTATTGGCCGCGGCTTCAATACTCATGTAGGCCCAGTGAGCGATGGAAGTTTTGCGACTTCTCCTTGCATCCAATGCGGCCAATGCATCAACGTTTGCCCGACTGGTGCTTTAAGCGAAAAACGCGAAATCGAGGAGATTGATAAGGCCAAAGCGGCTGGAAAATTCGTGGTTGCTCAAGTTGCTCCTGCCGTTAGAGCGGCCATTTCGGAAGAATTTGGCCATCGCATTGGCGAAGAAAATGGCGAAAAGAAGATGATTGCCGCCCTTCATCGCTTAGGCTTTGACCGTGTCTTTGATGTCAATTTTGGTGCTGATTTAACGATCGTGGAAGAATCGGCGGAGCTTCTTTGTAGAATCGCGAAGAAGAAAGGGCCTCTTCCGCAAATAACATCCTGTTCGCCTGGTTGGATCAATTATCTTGAATATTTCTATCCCGAGCTTATACCAAACGTGAGCACTTGCAAATCTCCTCACGAGATGCAAGGCGCTATTACGAAAAGCTATTTTGCGAAGGCTCATAACTTAAAACCCGAAGATATTTATGTGGTTTCGATTATGCCTTGCACTGCCAAAAAAGGCGAAAAACTCCGCAAAGCCAATGCGGTTAATGGCATTCCTGATGTCGATTGCGTCTTAACGACCAGAGAATTGGCCACCCTTATTAAGCGTAGTGGCATCATGTGGGATGAATTGCCAGAAAACGAAACCTGGGATCAAGATCTCCTTGGCGAATATACGGGAGCGGCTGCGATATTCGGCGTTACTGGCGGCGTTATGGAAGCGGCGCTTCGTACGACTTATCACTCTCTCACTGGCAAAGAATACGCTGCGATAGACTTTAATGCCGTTCGTGGACTCGAAGGAGTCAAAGAGGCTTCTATCACCATCGACGGCCAAGAAATCCGCGTAGCGGTGGCAAGCGGTACCAAAAATGCGAAACCCTTGCTCGAAGAGATTAAGGCTGGGAAATCACCCTATGCTTTCATTGAGATCATGGGTTGCCCAGGCGGATGCATCAATGGCGGTGGCCAACCGTTTGTTAAACCTAATCTATTGGATCACGAGGCTTCCGATATTTTGGATACCTATCGTGAAAAGCGCGCGAAGATTCTCTATGATATCGACAAAAATGCAACGCTCCGTCAATCCCATAAGAATCCGGATGTGATTAAGCTCTATAAGGATTACCTTGGGGAAGTCGGTGGCGAGAAGGCGGAAGAGCTCCTCCACACAAGCTATGACCCTAATCGCAAGCGTTATCCCGATTTAGACTAAAAAGACGAAGCCATACGCGCTACAATAGGCGTAGGGTAAAGAATCTAATTTTTGATTTGGACGGCACCCTTCTTGATACGATAACGGATATCAAAGACGCCATTAACGATGCGTTAGAAGCGGCGGATTTCCCTTATCGATACGACAAAGATTGGTGTCGTTTTTATGATGCTTTAATCGGCTCTATAACTTTGGCCCTGTAACTTTTAATGGGGATGGATGGGGATGGTGGTGGAATAACTCGCCAAAGCTGTAACAATTGATGGGGATATCGACATTTGTCATCCCCATTAAAGGCTATAAACCCCTTAATCTTTAAAGCAGTTTGAGGAGATTGAGAGAAGTGTGAAAGCAAATAATCAAAGGCCAGGGTAGGGCTTGCAAAGCGAACTTAACGCTACTTTTGGCTCCACATCTTTTGAAGTAGCTTATGTGTATGCAGCATCTCTTGCAGCATATGAGACCTCGCTTCCTTGTCTATTGCTCATTTTATTATCAACTGATAAAAATTAGGTAACTTAGTGACATAGAAGATTCATACAAAGGAAGTTGCATAGAAAATGAACTCTTTTGCTTAGAAGATGGGAATTTTGAAGTTTGATTGATGAATTTTGAAGATGTTCTTTAGCTGTATATGTTCAAAAATAATGATGGGTGATTTTTTAGAATGCTCATCGATATTGAAAATGAGCGGTACGTTCGCATTCTTGACGAAATTATATTCTGAACCACTTCTTAGCAAAATAAACCTTACAGGTAGAAAGAAAAAGTAAGAGGTTGAAAAATAACTGAATAAGGTTATACTTATAATGTGGTTAAAACCAACAAAAAGGAGATTTCAAAGACATGGGCTATACAAGATTTGGAAAGAAAGTAAAGAAAATGATGATTGACCGCGACGAGAATTTGGGAACTTTGGCAAAGCTTTTAAATGTAAGCACAGCATTCGTTTCTTCTGTTTTAATAGGCAACAAATCGATACCGGAGGATTGGTATCGCGCCCTTTGCAATCATTATGCGTTGAATGAAGAGGATAAGAACGATTTATACGACGCTTTTTGTGAGACCAAGAAAATGATAAGGGTTGATCTCTCAAACGTCCAAAACGATAAGAAAAAGTTGGCTTTAGAATTTCAGCGTAAGCTCCCTTCCCTTAGCCAGTCTGAATTGAATTCAATTCGAGAAATATTGAAGGAGGATAATTAATGGATTATGAAACGAACAAGATTTTAGGTAGAGACCAAATTAGGAAGATTTCCTGCTTTTTAAGGAAAATGTTCAATGTTGGAACCATTGCCTTCCCTGTTCTTAAGGTGCTGGACAAACTAGAGAGCAGGTTCCCTGAGAATTTGTACTACTTTGTGGAAGAAGACAATCGTTTTTGAACCGGGCGTCATGTCTGTTTTAGAGACCAACGATTTTGAACATTTTTGTATTAGAATCCGCATGAGCGTTTATGATGCTGCGTTAAAAGGCAATGGAGCATCATTGGGCTTTATATGCCATGAGATGTGCCATTTTGCGCTTATCTTTCTTTTTGATATTAAGCCAAAGATATATAAGGGGACGAGTGGGTTGGCTTTCGCGACGCAGATTGGCGTGAAGCCGCAAAAGCCTTATCTAAGCATGGAATGGCAAGCAAAGGCCCTTTGCGGCGAGATTATGATTCCATACGAAAGATGCAAGAATTACACCATAAAGCAGATTATCAGAAGAACAAATAGTTCATATGAACAAGCAAAATTCTTCTTGGAAAAAGTGGTGAAGGAGGATAAAGAGCGAATAAATATTGATAGAGAATAAAAAACGCCCGCTTTCGCGAGCGCTCATCACGATACGTTAGTACCATGACCTGAACACGCACGATTCTAACGTTGAGTGATGATTTTGTCAAATTTTAGAGGGCGGAAACCCTCGGAAAGGAAAAGAATGATATGACAAAATCTCAATCACCGTATCTTCTTTGCGGTGTTTTATGGTAAAGAAGCGCGATTTAAAGAAATTATTAAATCTCGACATTTTAAAATACACGAATCGTACGTATCTAGTTGGCAAATATGATCTTCCTTACGTTAATTGCCCAGATTTTGGAGATATTGATTATCTTGCTTTGTATACCGAGAGGGAAAACTACCAAAAAACAAATAAAACTGCGGTTTGTTTCTATCAATATGACAGGAAATTCGACAATATTATGGGCATTTTCAACGCTATTTATTATTGCGATAAACACCTTCTTGCCAAATATAAAGAAAGATTTAGAGGCGTTAAGTTTGCGATTTCCCCCGATTATTCACAATGTGGTGATGTACCTAAAATTGAAAATCTATATCGTCTATTCAAATCAAGGATTGTATCGCTTTGGTTGTTACTAGAATGCGATGTGCTTGTCATCCCGAACATAACTTATGCTAGTGAAGATTGCTTCTTTACAATGCTTGACGGAATGGAGGAGTGTAACGTGGTTGCGTTCTCCACCAAGGGATCCACGAGAAACGTGAATCAAAAGACATTATTTTTGAAGGCACTCAAATATACAGTTGATGGACTTAAGAAACTAAAGAAAATCATCGTTTACAGCGCGAATTCGGATGATTCTAAAACGCTTCAACTTTTCGAATACGCTCTATCTCACAACATAAAGGTTATTGTTCCTAATAATCTTCTTAAAGAAAGAAATATCACCAACCGAAAGGAGGCTCTCTCATATGGGAAGATATAAGAGCAGTGGATTGGGGGTTGGCACTAATAGTTATCCTCAGGGCAATATTTCCCAGGGCGACGTTGATGTGAAAGCGGAAGAGTTGGCAAGAAAGGAGATGATTGAAACACTTGAAAAAACTGGCGTCAAATTTACTCCAAATGACGTTATTTTCATGGCAAAAGACGAGACTGGTCAGTTACTTTGGCTCGAAAAAGGCAACTCAGAAGTAGGCCTAGAACACATAAAATCTAGACATGGAATTGATTTCGAAACAAAACATGGTGTAAGGGCCCTATCTCTAGCAGAACATTTAGAGGAAATGGTTGTTAATGGAAAATTGGAGTTCTCAAAAATCGAAAACATAAACAACAGGACACGTTATCAAAAATTATATAGTAAAAACAATCAATATTATTTGTTGACTGGTATCGGAACGAATGGCTTCATAGTAACCGCATATCCGGTAAAAGAAGACAGGGCTAGAAAATTAATAAGGAGATATCAAAAATGGAAAAAGAAATAGTTGTTGTTCAGTTAGATTTCATGCAAGGGCCTATTTGGCTTAGTGATTTTGAGACCGGGGAGCCGATAACTGGCATAAACGTCATCGATAATGATGAGGCTCTTAGAAAAATAAATTATGAAATAGCGCATTTATATGACACTTACTATGAATTTGATTCTAATAATTCGTCTTGCCGGTTCAACAAGGAAAAAGAAAAGAAAAATAAAATAAAAATGCTTGGCTTGCTTAAAAAATTGAATGAAAGATTAGATGAGTTAAATGATGGTTCATTTAAAGTCCTGGATCGTGAGACGGAAAGAGTAAAAAAGCTTTGAGGATGCAACGAAACGCTTTTAACGGGGTGATGAAGGCGTTAATAGGATTGTTTTGGCTTTTCATGAGTTGCTTTGTTTGGCGAACGCTTGCTTCATCAAAAAAAGACTTATAATTAGAAACTATCATGCCAGCGTTGCTTTATTGAAAGAGTGTTGTTTTTTCGCTAATCCCATAAGAATCCGGATGTGATTAAGCTGTATGTATAAGGGTTACCTTGGGGAAGTCGGTGGCGAGAAGGCGGAAGAGCTCCTCCATACAAGCTACGATCCCAGTCGCAAGCGCTATCCCGATTTAGACTAAAAAGACGAAGCCATACGCGCTACAATAGGCGTATGGTAAAGAATCTAATTTTTGATTTGGACGGCACCCTTCTTGATACGATAACGGATATCAAAGACGCCATTAACGATGCGTTAGAAGCGGCGGATTTCCCTTATCGATACGACAAAGATGGGTGTCGTTTTCTTATTGGAGATGGGGCGGATAACCTCGTTCACCGGGCTTTGAAGGAGTTAGACAATCCCGAGAATTTTGCAAAGCTTAAGAAGGAGTACATGCCTCGCTACAAAGAATATCAAAACCGCCATACCAAGCCTTTTAATGGCATTATGGAAAGTTTGAAATATCTTAAAAACCATGGCATTTCTCTATTTGTTTGTACCAATAAACCCGATGCTTATGCCCAAATAATCGTTTCTCGGTTTTTCCCTTCTCTTTTTGAAGCTGTTCGAGGTTTAAGGGAAGGGGAGGAACCGAAACCTAATCCCGCTATCGTTAATTACTTCGTGGATTCTTTTCGTCTTGAAAAAAAGGAAACCTTTTTTGTCGGAGATAGCATCACGGATTTAAAAACAGCCTTCAATTCGGGCCTTCCGCTCGCTTTATGCTTATGGGGTTATGGCTTCTATGAAGGAACGCTTCTTAAAGAAGCGAAGATGCTTCTTGCAAAGCCTAAAGATTTAGAGAAAATCATACTATGAGTCTTTTCCAGAAACGAGAGCAAAAAGGGAAAAAATTACTACCTTCTTTTCTATTTTGCACTTTAGCCTTTTTCCTTTTGAGCCTTCTTTTTCTCCTTTGTTATAACCAAAAGGAGTATATGATGGAGGGAGAAGAAAACGATTATTTGGTTGGGACTATTTGGTTTTTCGCCTTAAGCGTTCTTGCTTCTTTCATGGATTTTGCCTTTTATTTTTCTTTCGAAGAAGAGAGTCCCCTTAAGAAGTGGTTTCTTCTTGGCTCTTTTTCTTTTGAATTAATAAGCTATATCGTGGGTATTTTTTCCTATTTCCGTCTTTATAACGAAACCGTTTCCTCTATCGTCGCCGTTCGTATCGTTATTGTTATTCTTGGCTTTTTGCTTTTTTCGCTTAATCTCTTTTCACGTTTAGTCGCCTACTTTAAAATTTTCAAAAAACAAAAAAATAATGCAAAAATCATCTCGATTCTAAATATTTTTCCGTTTGTTTTGGCCAATGAGATTGCTCTTTTATTTCCAATTGCCGTTTTCGAAACGATGCAAGTGCCTTTCTCTCACTATTCTTTCGTTTTTCTTTTGATTGATTGTCTTGCTTTTGGCCTGTTTGCTCTTTTTCTTTTCTTTTTCCTCCAAAAAGAAAAAATCGGAGAACAATTTCTTTGGCGTTGTTCTCATTATTTCTTCGCGGCCTCTATAGCCTTAATCGCAATCACATTGCTCTTAGGGATTGTTGCTTATGCCAATAAAGATTCCCTTTCTTTCCGTTCTTTCTATTGGTTTGTTGCTTCTTCCGTTTTTGTTCTAGCCATAGATGTTTTGTATTTCCTTTACCGCTATTTCGCGAAGAATCCGCAAAGAATCGCCTCCTTCGAAGACGAAAAAGAATGAACTTGTGGGTGCTCGTTTTGAGCAACTATGTGTAAAATAATGGTATGGCACATGAAATTCGTTTTTTTAATTCAATGGGTTCAAAGGTCATGCCCTTTACTCCCCTCGTCCCTGGAAAAGTGAGCATTTATTGCTGCGGACCAACCGTTTATAACGATCCCCATATCGGCAATTTTCGCCCAGTCGTTGTTTTCGATGTTCTTCGGCGTTTTTTGAAAGCGGAAGGATATGACGTTACTTTTGTGAGCAATTATACCGATGTTGACGACAAAATCATCAAACGCGCCAAAGAGCTTGGCATCACCGAAAAAGAACTGACGGAAAGCGTGATTGAAGAGTATCGTCGTCTCGTAAGCGAAGTCGGCTCAATGCAACCCGACTTGACGCCTCGCCCTACCGTCTATATGGATCAAATCATTGAGTATGTCAAAGACTTGGTTGACAAAGGTTTTGCCTATCAAAGCGGTGGCGATGTCTATCTTCGCGTTCGGAAGATTCCTGGATATGGTTCTTTAAGTGGCAATTCGATTGAGTCTCTCGAAAGCGGAGCCCGAATCGCCATCGGAGAGAAGAAAGAGGATCCACTCGATTTCGCCTTATGGAAAGAAACGACGGAAGGAATCCGTTGGAAGAGCCCTTGGAGCGAAGGAAGACCAGGCTGGCACACCGAATGCTGCGTTATGATCAATAGCATTTTCAAAAGCCAAAACGGTTATATCGATATCCATGGCGGCGGTTTCGATCTTAAATTCCCTCATCATGAGAACGAAATAGCGCAATCGGTTGCTCATAATGGCAACTCCTTGGCCCGTTTTTGGATGCATAACGGATTCATCAACATCAATAACGAGAAAATGTCCAAATCCTTGGGGAATGTCGTTTTGATGAAGGATGTTGTCGAAAAGTACGGCGGTTTGTCTTTTCGACTCATGACTTTGGCTTCCTATTACCGTTCTCCGGTTTCTTTTAGCGAGGAAACAATGCATGAGGCTATGACTAAAAAAGAGCAATTGGAATCAACTTTCCGAAAAGCTTCCATTTGCTTGATCCGGAATGGTGTCGACCCTTATCAAAAAGGCAAAGCGAGCGAACCCTTCCTCGCTTCTTTAGCGGATGATCTTAATACCCCTAATGCTCTTGCCGTTCTTTATGAAGACCAAAAAGCAGTGAATGCGACTTTGCGAGCAAAAGAAGTGAATGCTGCGCTCCTTCTTCAGAAATTCAGCGTTTTCTTAGAAGAACTTAGCGTCTTTGGACTTGTTTTTCCTAGGATTGTACTTACTCAAGAAGATTTAAAATTACTTGAGGCTTATGATGAGGCGAGAAACGCCAAAGATTTCGCTTTAAGCGATACGCTACGTGCCAAACTTCTCGAAAAGAAACTGTTTTAAGTGTATAGACTATCATTTTTTGATTCTTTACATTAAAAAACGTTTATACGGAAGAAACAAATTTACAGAAACAATATAAAGACTAGCAATTTTAGAAAGACAGATATAAAATAATGTTACAAGTATTTGGCAAAAACGCGGTAAAGGCGGCTATCGAGTCACGACAAGCAAAAGTCGTTTATGTGCCGTCACGTCATTCCCAGGGCGAACTCGTCGCACTGGCTAAGGCTCGGAGTATTCCTGTCAAAATAGTTCGCGACGACGAACTCGATCGGATTGCTTCTACTCCGAATCACCAAGGCTATGTAGCGAGTATCGATAATATTCCCCTCTATTCCGTTAATGAGCTCATTCAAGATTGCAAGGGGAAGAAGTATCCGACGATACTCCTTCTTGATGGGATAGAGGATCCCCAAAACTTTGGAGCGATTTTAAGAAGCGCCGACGCTTTCGGAGTCGATGGAGTCATAGTGAAGAAACATGGCGAAGTCCCTCTTAATGGGACGGTTGCCAAAGTTTCGACTGGAGCGGTTCACTACGTCAAAGTGGCGACCGTGCCAAACTTGACTCAAGCGATTTCGAAACTGCAAGAGAATGGTTTCTGGATCGTTTCCAGCGCGGATCAAGGTGCCTCTTCCTATCTTGACGTAGACTATCGATGTCCAATTGGGTTGGTAGTTGGTAACGAAGGAAAAGGAATTAGCAGATTGGTTCTCGAACACAGCGATTTTATCGTCAAGATTCCTATGCATGGGCACGTCAATTGTTTGAATGCCTCTGTGGCTACTGGAATTCTTTTGGCAAACATAGTCTCATCGAGACTTTAAAAGAAACGAAAAATAACAAAAATGTATGAATCGACTTTAGCTTTTGCCGAGGAAACCGATGAGAGCCTTTTGATGCTCTCTCGCTCTGGCAACATTTCTGCTCAATTCGCCCTCACGAAACGTTACTTCGATAGGAAATTCACTCTAGCGAAGCAAGCGTCTCTCCCTCTTGCCTCTATGTTTGGCCATTGGGACATCAATCATATTTTCTTTTCTACCTTCGTTCGTGCGGTGGACCACTATGAAATCGGTCAATCCGCCAAGTTTTCGACCTACTTTTTGATTTGTTTCCGACACGACCTCATCGCCGAAGCAAAAAACACGCATCTCTTTGAAAGAGGCGCTACTTTGTCGCTTGACGAAGAAAAAAGGTCGCCTTCTTCGGAAGATGGCTTTACTTTGCTTGACGTCTTAGAAGCACCTAACGAAGACCCGATGAAATATATCGATTACTTCGATGAGTGCTTAGCGAAAGGGCGTTTTAAAAACAAGATCAACGAGGAGGCTGTTGATGTAGCGAGACTCAAGATTTATGGGTATAGTTTCCGTTACATCTCGAAACTCATGAATCGGAGCATCCGGCAATGCAAAAACCTTTTTAATGAGTTTGCCAAACTCGTCAAAGAGTTTTTTCCAAAGTAGGTGACGTTTCTTTCTAGAAAGAGGGGCCGGATTTTCCGGCCTTTTTGTGTGGACCGATAGGGACAACTGCTATGTGGACGAGACGATAAGAAGCCGTGGCGGTCATAGGAAAAATCCTCTAAGGGATTACAATTGCAATGCCTAGTTGCCCTTGTTCCGAGAAAGACTTTTACATTACGCCACTTAAAAACAACGAAGCATCGAGCTTTCCTCGCAACAATGGGATTCCAAATGCCATACCGCATTCACGCCCAAGTGCCGGAGGAAGGCGATTGACGCGAAACTGCGAGCCGACTCCGAAAGGCAAGACAAGCCTCATAATCATCGATTAGCACGCGAATCTTAAATAGAACTACAGGGCCATGTATTTCTGGTCCGAGGGTATTACATGAGCGCCGTAGGCCTTAACAAGAAGACCATCCAGAACTACATTAAGAACTGGGGGAATCGAGACTAGATAGAGGATCGTCGAAGTTTGAAAGAATACAAGGATTCGGTTATGAGTGAGGTTTCCTTAAGGGTGCAAACATGTTCCTGAGAAATTGGCGGAGTTGTCCACGTGTGTCGATATTGGAATTACGTCGTTTGAAGGATGGTAAAATTTGAATTGCCTGACAAATCTTTACAAAAATCTTATTTTTCATTTTGGAAATTTTCTGAATTTCGGGTTCTTCTCCCTTTGCTTTTTAAACCATGCCTTCGTTTCGTTAAAGGACATCATATAAGGGCTTGGCTTTTCGTCGGGTTCTTTTTCAAATCCCGTATCTTCCCATCCACACACAGGACAAATATCTGAAGATAAGTCATCTTTAAAAGTGTATTCACCACACACAGGACACTTATGCGGTTCTTGTTTTCCAATGAAATCCAGATAATATTGCCATTTTTTGTCTTGACTGATTTTTGCTTGATACCAGTTTTTATATTGGTTTAGCGACATTTTGTTTGATTGATTTTCCAAATCTGGATCCTTGAGTTGTTCTAGGTCATAGTACCATCCACACCGTGTGCATTGTGTAGTGTTTGGAGTCATGCCGAGTTGTTCAATGTCCGTGTCGCTCAATTTTGAGAAATAGAATTTTCCGCACACAGGACACAGCATTGGTTTGATTTGCTTTAGATGCTTATCCATTGCCTTACTCCTTTTTTTGGATTGTACCAAAACTTTTTCCCGAGATGTCTAAACGAAATGACGTAACCGTCTTTTGACACCTCGACCATCAGCCCGTTTCTTGGGTCATATTTATAGGTTGTTCCCTTGTAATCTACTACGCTTTTATAGTTGTTTCTATCGATGGTGTTTGCAAAATGAACGGCTTTAGCCGAGTATTGTTCTTTTGACGTTGCCCCAACTTCTTTTCCATGGTTTTTAAAGTGACGATCTAGGCCGCCTTTATTAAAGCCCTTTGCCCATTGGTAGTTGATATTTTCGGTAGCTTCTCCTTGATGTCTCGACCCTTTCGTGTTGCCGTAACGGTTGCTTGGACCTTTAGTGGACATAAGCTTTTTGTTCCTTTCTTCTTTCTTCTATCAACGAATCGAACACATAAAGGTTTGTGAAATTCTGGTAAGTAAGGATGATTTCTTTCGGAAGGTGGCCGACTATTATTAGTCCTTTTGGCTCGAGTTTTTTAATGATAGTTTCTATCCAAACCCTCCATTCTTGTTTCTGCTCTTTTAGTCGAACGAAGCCGTGAGCTCCTAATGCAATAAGAGTATTTTTTGGAAAGGCTTGCAGATATTCTTCATTAACACTGTCGGCACCGCCCCTACAGTTCGGATAGAGTGGGACACCATTCTGAGCAAAATAGAACGAAAGCGACAAGTTGTCGTTCATTTGAGCTTTTTGTTTGATTATCGGCATATCTGTGTGAACCGAAAAATCAAAGCCTATAATTCCTCCGCTTCTTTTAAAAAAAGATAAATATCGTTTTGGCTTTTTCCTTACCCTTTCAAACGTTTCGTCCATTGAGTAAAAATAAATACAATAATCGCTCAAATCTCCGCGATATGTAATTGCTTTTGAGAATGGCATTATCTTTCTGGGCGGATGATTAGGAACCATATCCCTTTTAATGATTGGGTATTC
>DJRQ01000047.1 GCA_002440125.1 Caryophanales bacterium UBA6356
TTTAATTAGAAAAACCTAATATTAGCCTATGGAAAAAAACGAAATTTCCCCATACAAAGACAACGCGATAGCAAAAAAACAAAAGGTTGTTTTAGCTAATTTAGCGGATTACCTCATAACAATGGTTCTAACGACCTTAATCTATATCTTCGCCGTTTCCCCTATTTTTTCCTCCCTTCCGGCAACGTCGAACTTAAAAATCGAGATCAAAACGGCTCAAATCTCTCTTAATCAAATAGCATCCAACACCCACCTTCAATCAAATTACCAAAGTGGGCAATTAATGAAGACGTCTGAAATGGCAGATGAATTCGCGTTGACCTATGCCAAAACGTCTTATTACTTAAACGAAACGCAATTTCCTTACAAAAAGAACGAGGAAGGAGCTTGGATAAACAAAACTGTCCAAAAAAACGAAACATTTCTGGAAGACAATTATGGAAACGACCCAATTGGCTATTATTTTTACTTATTCAAAAGCAAAGAACCCGATTTATCGTTTTACGTCTATGACGGCATCGATTACTCCGATAATAAGGATGAATTCTTTTTCTTAAAAGCGTCAGGATTCGAAGAGGAGGGATATAAAGATTTTTTTACGGAAGCAACCACGACATTGCCAATTTATCGGCAACTTTCTTTTGATAAAGCGAAACTCTTGGTCGATTACATGATCTATAATGACCGAGGGAATTCATCCAATGAGGTATATAGCAAAATAACATCCTCATTTTATAAGGCACAAAGTTTCTTCGCTAACGAAGTGGAGACTTCGTTCACGCCATACTTAACGCAAAATCAAAAGATCCAATCCTTATATAGGAAATTATCCTTTTCTTATTTTATGGGTTTTGCTGGTGCTTATATCATCGGCTACACCATAAACGAGTTTCTTATGCCGTTTTTCCTGAAAAGTCGACGCACGCTCGGTCTCTTTTCTTTTAAACTTGGATATCAAACGCCGGACGATAGAGAACCTGGGATCAAAAACCTCTTATTAAAGGCTGGCGCGCGCTTCCTAATACATTTTTCATCCATTTTCTTCTCTTCCATCCTATTCAATATGCAAGCTATTTTCTTCGTGCGTTTCGGAAACTTTTTCTCTTTTTCGCTCGTGGTTTTGTTTTCTGCGTTATTAGGCATTGCTTCTCTTGTGTACGTGCTAATAAGCAAAAAGAACCAAGGCTTCGCGGAATTGACGGCTTTTGTGATTATCAAAGACACACAAGAATTTGAGATGCCGATAAACTCAAAGGAAAAAAATGGAAACTAAAAAAGAATTAGTATATAGTTCCGCCAAAATGAGCAAAAGAATCGCCGCCTTCATAATGGATGCTTTTTTGTTGCTTATAATAACCACTGGGCTTTTTTCTTTAATCAATACGGCTTTCCAAACTTCGGATATCATCAAGGAAACGAACTCAAAAAGGATTCGAATTCAAAATGAGTCTCACCTTTTCATCGATGGAGAGAACATCAATAGTTATGTCGACGATGAGAAGTTATCTGGGTTTACGTCTTACCGTCAGAAAAAAGATTTCCTTTCTAACCAAATTTCCTGTTTTTATACAAGCTCCTATTTTTTCTTAGACGATGCAGAACTGAAACTCTATAACGAAAGAAGGCTTGAGTATCGAATAAATGGGGAAAGCATCTTTCGTTTCGATGGCAACAAAATAGTTGAAAAAGAGACGGAGCCTAAACTTTTCTATGATTTCTATAAAAACGAAATAACAAACCATTGCCTTCGTCTTCTTTACAACAGCAGCGATTATGCCTCCACCACGACGTTCTTCCTCCTGTTTGCCATTATCGAGTTTTCAGGGTGTCTCTTCGTAAGCTTTGCGATATATGCGGTCGTCATCCCTCTTGCCCTGTTCAAAAGAGGACGACAAACGATAGGAAAAAAGGTATTCAAGATATCGCTTCTTTCCGTAAAAGCGTTAAATATCACCCCAGGGATTTTTATCTTAAGAGAAACCTTTTTCTTCGTTACATATATTATTTTTGGATTTTTCAGCTTTCTGCTTCCAGAGTTTATCAGTTTGGGCATGTTATTATTTTCAGCAAGAAAACAAGGTTTAGTTGATTACGTATTCAATCAATATCACGTCGACTCTTCAAATAAAGATGTCTATTTCACGAGTGGTGAATACTATGCCCGAATGGGCGATAGAGAAAAAGCAAAACTGGAGAATAAAGACTTTGATATCACAAATCAAAAATAAACATTCTCATCTTGCATCAAACTTTCTCGTTCGTTTTTCATGAGGCTATTAAGGGGCGAAAATGCGTTTTCCAATTATTCAAAATTCCGATATTTAAGAAAATGATTGACATTTTGCGGTATTTTTTTGTTTTTTCAATCTTTTTTGTTGCGAGGACTAAGAAGCCTATAAAACATCTATTTCAAGATTTGAAAATTGCATAAATATGCTTTATAACAATTGAGCATAGTCATCATGATTAAGGGGTCATTATGAAAGTTTCAAAATCACAAGCAATTCTCCGTTTATATAGCGCTCTTGCGAAAGAGAAGAACATCGATAAGAAAATAATGATAAAGGAGCTTAATTTGAGCAATATCACTTTCAATCGATATCTTGCCGAAATACGCTCCTACTTAGAGCGCTATGAGCCGAATTACGTTTTAGTATACCGTCGCCATAACGATCTCTACGTGCTAAAAGAAAAAGGGGCTGTTGAAAAACCGTT
>DJRQ01000014.1:0-5212 GCA_002440125.1 Caryophanales bacterium UBA6356
TTGAGTTCTTAATCTCTCGCATGCGCGTAACGAAAAGTGGTAGAATAAATTTCATGGACCAAAAACGTTTTAACGAAATCGAATCCCATCTTAAGGATAATGATTTGGAGATTCTTCGAAGCTCCAAATGTCTTTGCTTATCTTGTGGTGCTCTCTTTGACGCCAGAGAAGTGTCTGATTGGAAAAACGAGGACAATGCATCAAGCGCCTTATGCCCTCGGTGCGGCCTTCCTTATGTGCTTGGCGATGCTTCTCGTCTTTCTCTTGGCGAAAGCGAAGCAAAGGCTTATCGCAAAAAGGCTTTTGAACAAAGCCACTACATCGCTCGCCCTTACGATTATTTTTGGTTCATCGATCATTATCGGAATGGCGATATTACAAAGAATGTCTCTAACGAGGAGCTTTACGTTAAATATTTGAAGGTTTTCGCCCGTTATCGCGTCGATGAGGCCCTTTTGGAATTAGCCTCCTTTTATGAGAAGGGGAGTTCCTTTCGAAAACCTTCGCTTTTGAAAGCCGCGAGGCTTTATAAATCCCCTGAGTTGCAATTTAATTTCGTTGCCTTAAACCATCTTGGGGATATCGCTTACCAAAAAAAGCAATATAGGGAAGCTTTGGAATATTACGTGAAGTCGATGTCTTTTGGCTCTTACATTGGAACGATGCGTTATTGCGATTTTTACTATGATGGGCTTTTTGTCAAAAGAGATGAGGGTTTTGCCTTGAATGGCTATCTCAATCTTTTCGAACATCTCTTCCAAGAAATGGTTCTTCAAAAGAAAGTCTCTTTCAGTTCTTTGGCACAATTGACCAAGCGCTTGTCCATTTGCTATTCGACGCCTCTAGCGAGCCCGAATGATATTGGTTTTGCCAATATTTTCCTCCTTATTTCTAAATTTTCCTTTCGAAACGCCAACCGTTCTTCGCCGACCGAAAGTTTTCTCAAAGACGAAGAAGAAATCGAGAAACGTTATCAAGCTTTCTTGAAAAACGAAAACATTGAGCCCGGTCAACCCATATTCGATGAAAAAACGTTTTTCACGACCTTGCTGAATCCGCGCGTTTTCCCTTTTTGCTTCGAAGGGGAGGCGAAGGTAGTGGCTGCGGATTTTGACCCCGAGCAAAAGACTTTTGATTTCACGATAGAATATCCTTATGCCCCTTTTGTCATCGATCTCGGCAATGCTTATTGCGGCTTTCAAAAATCCCGAATCGATTGGCATTTCGAACATGTGAAAAAGGTCAACTGCGTTTTGAATTCCCCTTTCAAACTTGCTTCGAGCGATGGATTTAGCTTCATATCCCTCTCTATAGGGGATTCAAAAGAACCCGCTTTATATATCGCCTTCGAAGAGGAATCCGACATAGAATCCATGGAATCGCGAAAAAAGGATGAACAAGCTTAATATGAAACAAAAACAGACTTCTTTCTCCCCCTTAAAAAAATATAGGGCAAAAGTCATTTTGGCCCCTTGTTTGAAACTCTTTGAATGTGTGACTGAGCTTTCTTCGCCTTTTTTGGTGCGTTATATCATTGATGAGGGCATCAAGAATAAAGATTGGGATACGACTTGGAAACTCGGGCTCCTTCTTTTCGGCTTTGCCGTTGTTGGCTTTTTAATCACCCTCTTGGCGCAATATCTCGCTGCCAGCGTCGCTTCGAACTATGCCTACGATTTGAGAAAGACTCTTTTCGATAAGATGAGCTCCCTTTCCGAAAGGCAACTTGATTCTTTCGGACGAGAAAAGGCCCTCACCCTTATCGGAAGCGATTCCTACGCGATGCAAAGTGGGGTCATGATGTTTATGCGCCTCATCTTCCGGCCTCCTTTTTTGCTTCTTGGCTCGACCATAATCAGTTTTGTCATCGATTGGAGAGCGGGTCTTATTTTTTTGGGCGTCATCCTCTTAAGCGCCTTGGTCATTCTAATGGTCATGGTTCTTTCTCCGAAAAGATATGCCAATATCCAAAGCGATCTCGATGATATCTCCACTTTGGGGAACGACGCTTTAAAAGGCGCTCGCCCCATTCGGGCCTTCAATAAACAAGAATACGAAGAGATGAAGTTTAAAAAAGTGAACCAATCCTACAAGAAAAACACGATTTCCCTTTCCAAACTCAATTCCTTTTTGAATCCTTTGACTTTCTTCTTCATCAATGGCGGTCTTATCGCGGTGGTGTGGCTTGGCAATATCAACGTCGCAAATGGAAGCTTGACCACCGGCAGCGTCGTTTCCCTTATCTCCTACTTGGTCTCTTCTTTGGCCGCTCTTATGATGTTTTCCCGCCTTTTTTTGTCTTTGAATAAAGCGGCCGCTTCGAAAAAGAGAATCGATTCCTTTTTGGCGCTAGAGCCTCTTTTAACGAATCAAAAGATCTATTCCCTGAAAGATGAGCTTAAAAAGGAGCCGCTTGTCTCTTTCGAGGACGTTTCCTTCACTTTTGGCAAAGTGGGCGATAAATGCGCGATAAGTGATATCACTTTCGAACTAAAAAGAGGCGAAACGCTTGGCTTCATCGGCGGGACTGGCAGTGGCAAAAGCACCGTCATGAATCTATTAACGAGGCTTTATGACCCCACGACTGGAAAGATCCTTTATCGTGGGCTTCCACTTAAAGAATATGATTTGGATGCTCTTCATAAAGAGATTTCCTTCGTGTCCCAACGGCCTTCGCTTTTTAAGGGCACGATTCGCTCGAATTTGCTCCTTGGAAAAGAAGATGCGAGCGAAGAGGAAATCGAAAAAGCTTTGCAAGACGCTTGTGCTTTTGATTTCGTTATGAATTTTCCAGAGCGTTTGGATCATCCCGTGAATGAAGGGGGCAGCAATCTTAGCGGCGGGCAAAAGCAACGCCTTCTCATCGCCCGTGCTTTTTTGAAAGGCGGCGATTTGCTCATCCTTGACGATTCGATGAGTGCGCTTGATTACTTGAGCGAGCGGAAGATCCGAAATGTTTTGAAAGCCAAGAAAGATCTCACCAAAATCATTATCTCGCAACGCGTTTCTTCTCTCCACGATTGCGATCTTATCCTTGTCTTTGAAAATGGAAAAATCGTTGACCGTGGAACGGATGCTTCCCTTCGCCTTTCCTCCTCGCTTTATAAAGATTTCGCATCAAGCGGCCTAGAAGAAGAAAAGGAGGCTCGCTAAATGTTAAAGAACCTTAAAAAGATTTTCCCTTATCTCAAAGGGTCTTATTCGAAAGTTTTCTTCTCTCTTTTCTGCGCTTTGCTCTCGACCGGATCGAAGCTTGTCATCCCATTTTTGGCTGGGAAGGCAGTCAATACCTTCTTTAATGGGCAAGAAGTCGATATTTCCCTTTATCTTTTCCTTATGGTCGGATTCCTTGTGGTGGGGGCTTTTTTCCGCTACCTATTCGATTTTTCGACTTCTCTTATTGGCGCGGATTTGATTTATCGGCTCCGGCAAGAAGTCTTTCGTTCCTTTAACGAAATTTCCATCGCTTCCGTCGACCGTTCTTCGAAAGGGGATCGAATCCTAACCTTAACGAGCGATATCGAAAAAATTCAAAATGGCTTGGTGAGTGGTTTTGCCGCCTTTTATGATGGTGTGGTTGCGATTGCCATCACCCTCGTTTTCATGGCGACCCTTAATTATCTTTTGGCCATTGTGGTGGTTGTTTTAACCCCTCTCTCGATGGTTATTTCGAACTTCGTCTCCAAATTCAATAGCCAACATTTCCGTAGCCAAGCGAAGGCCTCTGGCGAAGTGAATGCCTTCACGCTTGAAGGACTCACCAATAGCGAGGCTATCGTCTCTCTTGGGCTCCTAAAGAAGCGCTCCGAAGAATTTGATCGATTGAGCAAATCCCTGAAAGAACACACTTTTAAAGCGAATCTTGGCGCTTCTTTGATCAATCCCTCGACCCGTTTGGTGAACGCTTTAATCAATTCGAGTCTTATTCTCTTAGGCGCTCTCTTTATCATTAAAGATCTTGGCGGTACCTTTGGCATCGCCTTTTTGGTTGGCGATTTGAGCGCTTTCTTAACCTATGCGTCGAACTATATGCAGCCCTTCAATGAAATTAGCGACGTCGTCAATGAAATCGATTACGCTTTTTCCTCTTTGGATCGCGTGGATAGTTTTCTCCATGAACCTTACGACGAAAACGATGGTAAAGAGGAAATCCAAGGCCCTTTGATGGATCTTGCCGCCAAAGACGTGACTTTCTCTTACGATGGCAAACGCGATGTCATAAAAGACTTCTCCTTCGCATTTAAGAAAGGGAATCGCATAGCTCTAGTCGGTCCTACAGGATGCGGCAAAAGCACGCTTATAAACCTTTTATTACGCTTCTACGATCCCCAAAAAGGAAGCTTCTATGCGAACGATATTTCTTTAAAGGATCTCGAAAAGAAGGCTTTCCGAGAACATGTCGGCATGGTTTTGCAAGACACTTGGATTTTTAAGGGGACGGTCTTTGAGAACATCGCCTACGCCAAAAAGAACGCCACCCTTGAGGAAGTCGAGTTAGCGGCTCATAAGGCCCAATGCGATAAACTTATTGAGCGTTTGCCTCTTGGATACGATACCATCATTTCCGACGCCTCTGGATTAAGCGTTGGGGAAAAGCAACTCATTTGCGTCGCTAGGGTGATGCTTCTATCGCCGGAAGTCGTCATTCTTGACGAAGCGACCTCCAATATCGACCTTCGTACGGAACGTCTCCTCAATGAGTCTTTTAAAGAACTCATGAAAGGAAGGACTTCCCTTATTGTTGCCCACCGTTTAAGCACGATCGTTTCGAGCGATGTCATATTGGTGATGAAGGATGGCGTGATTCTCGAAAGCGGAACCCATGAACAACTTTTGGCCAAGGGCGGTTTCTATAGTAAACTTTATGGGGCGCAGTTCTCATGAAGAAAAAATCTCTATTGCTTTTATTCCCTTTCCTCGCTTCTTGTTCTTTTTCCTATTCGAAAGCGATTACCATCGATAACGCTACGCTTCTTCTTAAGGATAATATTTCGCATTACGAAGGGAATCTTCTCGACAAAAAACGCTATGGATTAGGCGTTACCGAAATAGAAGATGTTCTGGATAGCTCCTTCGACAAGATTGAGACGGATAAGAAGACTTTCTTTCTCCTCTATTTCGATAATGCGGACGAGGGCTTCTCTTTCGATTATTTCTTAAATGAAGGGGAAGGAGAAATATTTTTGACTCTTTCTAAGGACCAAGACGATAT
>DJRQ01000014.1:5294-22256 GCA_002440125.1 Caryophanales bacterium UBA6356
TATTTTTCTTTTCCTACGACGATTTTTAAAAAAATCGTTAAAGAATGTTTGAACGTTTCGAATATTTTCTTAGCTTCTATCCAAGATGCGGACCTCAAAAACGATTTAACCTCTTATAGCGCCTCTTCTAATGGCGATGGCGAGCTCTCTTTGTCTTTCGAAGGAAAGAGCCTTCCACTTTCCTCTTTGGTCGAGGGGAACGATGTGCCTAAAGACGCTTTTAATGGATTTCGTATCTCAATGCAAAACGGTTTCGTCAAGAGTGCGGCTTTAACTTATCTTTATGCCATTGAAGAAACAAAAAACACCAAAAAGGGGACGATTTACTTAGATTTTGAGCTTTTATGAAAAGAGACGAAGCCACGACCTCCTATACTATGTCCCGCATTCGAGGGAAAGACACCGGGATTGAAATGCTACTAAGAAGGGCGCTTTTCAAACTCGGCATCCGTTATCGAGCGAATAGCAATCGTATTTTTGGGCATCCAGATATCTCCATTCAAAAATATCGAGTGGCCGTTTTTTGCGATTCGGAGTTTTGGCATGGCTTTCGTTTCTTAGAAAACGAGACCAAAATAAAAACCAACCGCGATTATTGGATCCCCAAAATCCGTCGCAACATCGCTCGCGATAAGGAAGTCAATGAGCGCTTGGCGAAAGAAGGATATGCCGTTATTCGGTTTTGGGGGAAGGAAATAGAAGAGAACCCTAAAGAGTGCGCTTTGAAAGTCTTAAACGTCCTTCGGGAAAGAGGATATAACAAATAAAAAAGACCCGTTAAGGTCTTTTTGGATTTAAGTTCGAATTTATTCGACGCTGATTTTCTTTTTGCCGAAAGCAATGGAAATCAATCCGAGGGCTGCCGCTATAAAAGCGAATACCGAAACGCAAATAGGACCGGGCCCCAAAGCGACTTCGAGGTTTGTGATGCCGTTTGCCGATACATAGAAGGTCGAAGCGAACAAATAAAGAACGCCGCCAATAGCGCCAAGAACAAGTTCGACTAGCCCTGTGATTTTGCTCCCTTTCTCGCCAAAGAAGGTGCCCATCAAAGTGACAAGCATAAGGAGTCCGACTAAAACCATCGCGATGACTAATGGCACGACGACATTTCTAAAATCGCCACCCTCCATAGCATAAATTGCTTGGAAGCAATTGCCTCGAACGTAGTAGCTATCATCCGAGAAGGATGGGGCGAAGTTACAAAAGAAGCTCACCGTAGCCGCTATAAAGGCTAGGAAGTTCAGGATTCTTGTCAAAGAACGGGTTTTTTTCATAATTATCTCTCTTTTCCAATCCGCTTCTTATAGAAGGGATAACGATGGTATTTTACCCTTTGGTGTTCCTTTTGCAAACTCTCCGTTTCTCTTTTTCTTTCTCTTTTCTTAACTTTGTTCGATAATTCAATAGGTTATGAATAAGAAAATCGCTTTATATGGGCTTATATTGCCTCTTATCGTCTCTTGCTCTCCGGAAGCGGCCGGCTCGAAAGGATCTCCTGTTTATACTGTCACTTTCCTTGACGATAATGGGACTTCTATCGGCTACGCTTATGTGATTGAGGGCAAGAAGGCCATTTTCAAAGACAACGATCCCTCTTCCCCCTATGATTATTTGCCAAAGTCCAAGAAGCGGGATGAGGGAATCAATGCTTCTCATTATGTATTTGATGGCTGGGAAGGCAAATACGACGAGAGCTATGGCGAAGAGATTGTCGAAATCGATCCTTCGCGAATCCTCCACGATTGTACTTTAAAGGCGAAATTTGCTCGCAAATCCTATGGTTTTAAGGTCTCTTTTCGGAGCGAAATGAAGACGCTTTATGGGATTTCTCTCGAGGACAATTCTCTTGCCTATGGCAATGGAGTCTCCTTTGATAAGTACTATGAGCCTTCTTCCGATGGCGTTCTTCCTTTGGTCTACCCCTTTAAAGAGGATCCGCAAATGGAATCCTCCCATCATTTCTATTACGAAGAAGCTTCTTTTGAGGGATGGAATGTTTTATCGGGCGATTCCAAAAAAGGACATTCTTTCGTCTTCGACAAGGAAAGGAAATGGAACCTCAAATTCGAGATGGCCGAATGGAACCATGACGAAGCTCCGAGCGTCGAAGCCGATGAAAAAGCTGGTACGTTCCTTCTTAATGCGGCTTATAACGAAAAAGGGCAACCGGATTATCCCGCTTTCTTTAGCAATGGGGAATCTTGGGTTTCTTTAGGGCTTCTTTCAAGAACCCCGACTTTGACATTCGATGCGTCTTATAGCACGAAGCGCCGTTCTTTCGAAGTCTACGAATATGCTTCGAAAGAGGATGCCTTAACAAGGAAAGGCGGCCATCTTTTGGGGACTCTTCCTTATGGGACCCGCTTGGAAATTGACGCCACATCTTCCTCTAGCCTCCTTCGCTACGCCAAAGACGAGGACAACGATGGCGTTTTCGATGAAACCCCATCTTCCAAAAATTTGTCTTATGTCTCTCCTATTCAAGAATGGGGTGGTTTTTGCTATGGATTTTCGAATTTTGAAGGACAAATCCCCCTTCAAATCGTCGATGATCGCTATCCTCTCGACTTCTCGCATATAACTTGCCATACCGCTTTATACCCCCTTCAAAACATGGAGGAAAAATAATGACTCCCTTCTTCGTTTTCCTTGGATTAAGCGGCCTCTTTTTCTTGGGTGGAACGATTGGCTGGATAATAGAGCTTTTCTTCCGACGCTTCTTCTCCCAAAAAAGATGGGTGAACCCAGGGTTTCTAACAGGGCCTATGCTCCCTCTATACGGATTCGGGCTTGTTGGTTTTTACATATTCGCCAACTTCATTCCTTTTCATTCGCTTCCTTGGCCCACTTGGGCGAGCGATTTGCTTGCGGTCCTTGTGGCCGGAGTTGCCATGACTCTTATAGAGTATCTTGCCGGCCTTATTTTCATAAAAGGTCTCAAAGTGACTCTTTGGGATTATTCGAAAAGACCTGGAAATATCCAAGGCATTATTTGCCCCTTGTTTAGCTTCTTTTGGCTGGTTATTGGCGCTTTCTACATTTATTTGATCAATCCTTTGTTTGTCGTTGTCTATGATTTCACCGTCGATAACTATGGCGTTGTCGGCTTCTTCCTTGGGTTATGCTATGGGCTCTTATTTGTGGACTTTGGTTGGTCGCTTGGCTTACTTACAAAGATTCGAAAGGCCGTCAGAGATTCCAAACTTGTCGTTTCTTGGGAGAACATCAAAGTCTCCATCCAAGATCATTACCGCAAACTTCAAGAATCCCATCCTTGGATTTTCGCTTTCAAAACGAAAAGAGAGGAGTGGAGCGCCCTTATGAACGAATATCTCTTGGGGCTTAAGCAAAAAAACGCTCTCCGCTTGGAAGAGGAGAGGCATAAAGCGGAATTGAAGAAAGAAAAAAAACGCTAGTGCTCTTTTAGATAAGCGAGGAGCTTTTCGATCGCCTTTCCTCTATGGGAGAAGCGACTTTTCGTTTTTTCGTCGCACTCTCCGAAATTCACGTTCCCTTCCTTCGAATGGAAAATGGGATCATAGCCAAAACCGCCTTCCCCCTCGATTTCTTTAAGGATAGAACCTTCACAGACGCCTTCAAAGGAATGGACGCAATCTTTCTCCAAAAGGACGAGCACGCAATGGAAGGAAGCGTCTCTTTCCGATTCTTTTTTCATCTTTTCGAGGATGATTCTATCTGCCTCCAAGGAAGTCGGTGCCAGACTTTCGAGATAGCGGGCGCTAAAAATGCCGGGAAAATTCTTTCCAAGCGCAACAATTTCGATGCCAGAATCATCGGCCAAAACCGGAAAGGGCGAGTAGGGGAGAATGGCTTTTGCCTTTAAGAAAGCGTTCTCTTGATAGGTTTTTCCAGTTTCTTCGACTTCTATGCCTTTTACGAACTCTTTTTCGCTATGGACTTGGATTCCGAGAGGCTTTAAGTAGTCTTGAAACTCCTGAAGTTTATGGGGATTATGCGTTGCTAATGTGAGATCCTTGATCATTTTTATTCGCCTTTTTCCTTTCGATATCAAGCCAAATGGTTGGCGCTATAGAAAGGATTATAAAGCCTAAAGCGACAAAGAACATGACGTTTGAAGGCGTTTTGCCATTGAGAGCGAAATTCGTTTCGTCTCTATAGCTTGAAATCGGGAAAAGAGCACTTGAGATAAGAGGTCCTGTGACCATTGGCAAAAGGACGCAAAACACCATTCGGATGCCTTGAAATAAACCGACTTCCTTTTTGGGCGTCAAGTCCCGAAGGATGGCGCCAAGTATGGAAGTGGTGACGAGGTATCCGGTGATGAGAAAGGTTCCAAAGACGATGATTCCGGCCATGTTCTTGGAAAAACCAAGCCCCAATAACCCGATCACCGAGAAGATGAAGGAGAGGTAAAGCTGTTTGACTCGGTCGAAGCGGTCCAAGAAGAAAAGACCGTTTAAGATGGCGATAATGCTGCTTACCACGAAAATCACGGCTATAGCGATATAGAAGTCCAATCCGATAAGCCCAATACCCCCAATTGAGGTATCGAGTTGGAGATAAACCATGTAATAAGGCATAAATGAATTTACGGCACTATTGAAAGCGAAGAAGACGAGCAACGCGATATAGAAGAGTTTGTTGTTCTTAATGATGTTTGGCTTAAAGCCATGGACCAGGTTTTTCCAATAGGATTCATCGCGATTGGGAAGGCACTTATCTTTAGGGATCAAGAAAAGGGAAAGGACGCCGCTAAGCGTGACCAATACGCCGCAAACGATAAAATAAATGAACCAACCGCTCGCTAAAGCGCTTGCGCTTGTTTTATAAACGCCGTTGGCGATTTGCTCCTTTAAGTAGTCATCGGGCGTAGCCCCAACGTGAAGAGGCATGCCGATTACCATCATCACAACGTTTGCAAACAATGGGAGGATGGAGAGGAAGCTTTCCACTTTGCCACGGTTGCCACTATCGGTCATATCCGTGACCATAGCATTGAAACAAGCATCACTTGCCGTGCTTCCAAAAAATGTCATAAGACAATCGATGACAACCATCCATACACCAACCATCATGATGGCTTTTTCAGCGCCATAAAGGGCTTCCATATTGTCTTTGCTAATGAAGCCAAAAGAGAAAACGGTGATACCCCAAATGATAAAACCCCAGGAAATAAATGCTTTTCTTTTTCCGACTTTGTCGCTTAGCGTTCCCATGAAGAATGTCGTCAACGTAGCCATCAAAGCGCTGAAAATAGTCATATAAGTGATGGCGTCGCTATTGCCGGTTTGGGAAAACACCCAAAGATTGATGTAGTTGTTTTCGATCGCCCAGGCGAGTTGTCCGATAAAACCGACGATAGCAATTGTCGACCAAAACCGACCGCCAAGCTTTTTCTTTTCCATAAAATGTGTCCTCTTGGATGGATTTCTTTTCCTATTTTATTCTTTTTATGGACCGAAAACGAACAATGAAAATACCTCTACGGCGTTTTCTTGATGTCACTATCTCGCTAAGGACCCCTAAGTTCGAACGTCCGAGGCTTTTAAAATAAGATTCGAACCAGGATAGAAGAAGGGGGATAGGCTTACCGCTTTTTCATGTTTATCTTCGAACTTCTTTGCGAAAATCGCTTTTCTTTGTTGTTAAAGAACATCGAAAGAATGGAAACGAATGAATTCCAAAAAGCGGAGGAAAAGAGATTGGAAGACTTTTTTCTTGGAATGCTAGAATTGAATTCGACTTCGTTCGAATGCGTCCGAACGCCTGGAATCAGGCTCGCTTTTGAAAATAAAAACCTCCCAATCGGGAGGGCTCTACCTTATCTGGAGCAGGTGACGGGAATCGAACCCGCGTATTCAGCTTGGAAGGCTGAAGTTCTACCATTGAACTACACCTGCAAGTGGCGGACCATACGAGATTCGAACTCGTGGTCTCCTCCGTGACAGGGAGGCATGTTAGACCGCTACACCAATGGTCCGGGTGCGTGAAAGAATATAGCACAAGGGGAAGAATAGGGAAAGGGAAAAGATTAAAACTTCGCTCAAGACGAGGCTATTTTAATTTTGCGAAGCGAAGAAGACTGTCTTCAGGAAGGTAGCCAACGCGCATATCGATGGCTTTCCCATCCTCGAAAAGAATAAGAGTTGGAATGGATTGAATGCCATATTTGGCAGCGATTTCCGGAGCTTTATCGACATCCACTTTGATGATGTCGATTCCTTCGTGCTCTGAGGCGATCTTCTCTAGAATCGGCCCTAAGGCATTGCAAGGTCCGCACCAAACGGCAAAGAAATCGACCAACGCTTTCTTTCCTTTGGTTGCTTCTAAGAATTCATTTGTATTTTCGATATGTTTTAGCATTATTAAGTCCTCCTATCTAAAGCATAACGCAAAGACTACCCATATCAAAATAAGATGCACTGGATAAAAAAGGTAAGAGAAGATGCGGAACCATTTCTTGTCATACCCTCTTTTGCCATTATAGAAAAGAATGAATAAGGCGCTTAGAGCGCTATAGCTTTGGGCTCCCATGGAGTAGGGGTCGGGGAGGCCGCATTTCGCAAGCGTCCAGAACAGTAGATTCACTAAAACCAAGAAGACGGCGCTCATAGAATTGCTAAATCCTTGGACTTTTATTTCGGTCGCGATACTTTGAAATACTTCTTCGTCCTGAGCCAAGAAACGCATCATTTTTAGCGAACATGGGCGGGCGTAATAAAAAAGCAAAATGAGGGAAAAGCCGAAAATACTATAACTGGGTCGAAGGAAAAGAGGATAGAAAGAGGACCATGCGGAGATGGCGTTATTTTGGTAAGCAAAGATTTCGCTTACGTCCATCGCATAAGTTAAAATAACGTATCCAAAAGGAAAAAGAGCAAGGATACGCAGCGGTTTTCTCGAATTTTCAATAAGATAGATAAACAAAGCGCCCAAGGTCAAATCCAAAAAGGCATTGCCTTCTAAAGTACCTGCGTTTCCTTTGTCGATAGCATATAGCACGCTTTGGGCAAGGAGAATCAATAGGCCCATTCCCGCTAGACGCATCAAATAGTTTTCGCGGTTCTTTGTCTTATGAAGCCCTTCGGCGAGCATGAAAGCGAATAGAGGAAAGGAGAGACGTCCAATATATTGTAGGATAACGCCCGCATTATAGCCGCTTGAACCATCTAG
The DNA here is from genome assembly GCA_002440125.1 of Caryophanales bacterium UBA6356. GTDB lineage: Bacteria > Bacillota_I > Bacilli_A > RFN20 > CAG-826 > UBA4951. The sequence continues at coordinate 12,453 of DJRQ01000014.1, forward strand.
GTAGTAGCCTTGAGTTGTGAGCATAAAGCCGATGTGGCTTAGAGTCATGGTCAAGAAAGCGAGGATTTTCAAAATGAATTCATCCAGGAAAAGTTTTTGCGTTTTCATTCTTACTTCGTTCCTTCTAAAAGCAAAATTTGCAAAACGGCAATGGTGTTATTCATGATGTGAGCAAGGCTGGAAGCGCCAAAGCCATAGCGCTCATAAACGAAGGCAAGCAAAAGTCCCGAAACGAAGTAATCGGGGAAAGAAAGCCATTCGTTGAGGCTTGTGAAATCGTGGATGTGAATGAGTCCAAAGAGAACGCTCGCAACGAAATACGCAAAAATCCGATTTATTCTCTTCGCAAAGCCAAAAAGCCCAACGCGATAAGTGATTTCTTCGCAAAGAGGCCCGATGATTCCTGTCACGAGTATGGCAAGGAATGGCGTTTCTCTTACCATGGAGATGATGGTGCTTTGATTTTCGTTTGTGGAAGCGCCAAGTGTGGTGGATATAAGCCCCCAAACAATGCTAAAGACCATCAATAGAGCGCCATAAGCGAAACCAAGATAAGTCTTTGGCTTTTTAAAGCAAGGAAGAAGCTTTGCGGTTTCTTTCCACAAGATGAGCAGAAGACATGCGAACAATAGAATATAAGCCGGATAATTGACCATCGCATAGAACGAACCCGTTTCGGTGAAAGCCAAAAGCTCGTTTTGGAGGTCTAGGCCGGTGAAACCGTTTTGAATGAGCTCCGCGCTTTTGATGGACAAGACGACGATTTGAACGATAAGGCCCAAAAGCTGAAAACCCAACCAACCGACTAAAGCAAGGATAAGTTCGCGCCAAGGGCTCACATTTGGAATTTCTTGGAAACTCCTTTGAAAGGAGGATTCGGCTGAAGGGGCATGACAATTCGGACACTCTTTTTTCGTTATGTCATAAATCGCGCCGCAAACGTCGCATTTTGTCTTTTTGAAAGGATTTCTGAACCTAAAAATGTTATGGTTGCCTTTTTCTTTGCTCATGGGCCATATTTTAATTGATAAAACTATGTTTTACACTCAAAATATTGCCGTGGAGTTTTCCTATGAATTTTTATCAAATAACGGCTGAATCTTTAACGGAGTATATGAGCATCGGCTTGATAATCGCTTTTGCGGTTATTGTGGGCTTGCTCGTTCTTTCCTTTTTGTCCGGTCTTTTTAAGGGATGGCGCTATGGCACATATCGCTTTCTTTTCTTTGCCGTCCTTGTTTTGATCGCATTTTGTACGCTTAAGCCGATTTCGTCGTTATTGGGAACCCTCGATTTGAGTCAATGGGTCCCTGCCGGGACGCGCATTCAATTCAATCTCGATGTGTCTGGAACGTCGGTGGCGGTTGACGCTTCGATTACAAGCCTATCTGGCACTATCGGAGAGGTTGTAACCCAAATCCTTAAAGCCTTCGATGTTTCGATGAGCCCCGAGGCCCTCTCTTCTTACGTTACTTCCCTTGTCTCTTCTTTCCTTATTCTTATCCTTGTTTTTATCGATGCCATCTTGATTTCTTTGCTTGGATCCCTTCTTTGCTTTTTGCTATGGCATATTCTCTTCAAACATTTTATTCAGAAGGAAAAACGCAAGAGAAAGACTTTGCGTTTGGTGAGCGCTTTCGAAGAGTTCGCGATGGGCGCTGTTATTTTGGCGATGTTCGTGACGCCTTTTACTTCTATAGCGAATGCGTTGAGCCAAAGTTTTAACGAAGCTTCCAAAGAGGATGAGACCTCTCTTCAAAACAAGGGAAAAGAGGTTACTCCGGAAATTTATGAAACCGTAAAAAGCGTGGTGGACACCTACGACGATTCTTTGCTTTCCAAGGTGTTTTTCTCCTGGAGCAAGGATGAAAATGGGAAGACTTTCGATACTGCTTTTTATGATTTTGTTGGCGCGGTAGGGGTTGACGATCAGCATCTTGTTTCCTTTGTGACCGAGCTTTCTTCTCTTGCAAAAGTCGGCACTTACGCGATTAAAGGTGGCGTCCTCTCGGAAGAAGGCGTCAACCAAGCTTCTTTGCTTACTTTCGCAATGTCTAGTTACGCCCCGAAAGCTTTGGCGGCCCTTTCGAACTCCTCTCTTGTCGAAACGATTATGCCTTACGCTTTGGCGGTAGCCACAAACCTCGACTCCATTTCGGAGTATCTCAAGACCGAAACGACGCTTGATTTCACCCAATACAACTATGGCGATACTCTATCTGAGCTGGCCGATCTTTATAAGGCCGTCGTCGATAGCGATATTCTCTCTTCCATCGTCTCTCCGGATGGGGAAATAAATCAAGATCCCGAGTCTTTGTCGGAAGTTTTGCTCAATCATTTTGACCTTTTGAAAGATACCATCCTCGCTTTCGACGATGAAAGACTCAAGCTCTTCAACGACCTTATGAAGAGCGCTTTGTGGGTGCAAATCGTTAACGATTATTCCAAAGAGGAAAGCGCGGAAGGAACAAACATCTATCTTAAAGACTTCTTCCCAGAATTTTCTGAAGAAGAGCTAAAAAACGACAAAGGAACGCCAAAGAAAGTGCCCGCTTCGATCCAAGAACTCACATTCAAAGATGACATAATGCCGATTTTGGATGGCATTTATCGTATCGCAACAGTAGACGATGGCCTTGTTCCTTTGATTTTGGAGGGCGCGCTAAAAGGGAATTTTACCGAAGATCTTTCCAAGCAAATGATTTCCATTCTTTTGGCCAATGAAAACCTCGCTCAAATCGAACATTATTTTGACGGTTATACGGATTCCTCCGTTATCGTGAAAGAGGATGACCCCGTTCTTTTATCTTCTTCTTTAGTCCAAAATGCGGTTCCTAAGCTCATGAAAATGGCTGAGTCGATGACCAATAGTTCTTTAGGCCTTTCAGGCGAGAACGTCGTCGATCTTTCCCCTGAAATCGAAGATTATAAAAAATCCACGGATAAAGAAGAACTCGCTAAGAGAGAATCGCAAGCGCTTTTTAGCATCCTTCGTCCTTTTGCAAAAAGCCAAGCTGGGAAAGATTTTCTTCTCAATTACGATACCATGCCGGGAATCTATTTCTCTCCAAAAGACGGATCCTTTTTGGGGATTAAGGACGAGCTTTTAGCCCCTTTATCGGAAGGTTTGAAGAATCTGGATTCTTCGAAATTGGCAAAAGCCTTTGTTCCAAGCGCCCTTAATGGCATCCTTGAAAAGAATAGCGAAAAGATCGAAGAGGCTCTTGGCACGAAACTTTCTCTCCATGTGACTAAAGAAAGCAATATCGGCCATTCTTTTGCCGCCCTTATCGATTCTTTTAGCAAATGCCAAGATCTTGTTACTTTCTTGCTTTCGAACGCTTCTAGCATCAACGGTCTCCACGATGCCGAGATGCTTTTGAAGAATCTCGTTTCCTTCAAGGTTCTTGAAACGTCTCAAAGCCAGTTCTCTTATCTTCTTTCCTCGATGGCGAACAATGCTCTTCTCGATGACGAAAAACACTCCAATATCCGCGCAATTCTTGTCTCTCTTCTCGATAAAGGCGGTCTTGGAGATCTTTCCGAAGAGATCAATGAGGCTTTTGACGAAAATGGATTTGACCTCGATGACAATCTTTCTGGGCTTAGCGATTTCTTGGAGGATGTGGCAAATTCCGGTTTGCTCTCAAAACTTGATAGAGTAGGCAAAGAAGGACTTGCCGTCTTTCAAGATTATTCCTTTGAGAACCTTCTTTCGAACATCGATCGCATTCCGCTTCTTTCGAAAATTATCGGTACCATTCTTGAAAATAAGCTAGCGGAAAATGAAACTATCGCTCCTTACTTGTCCTATGGGGATGGGAAGAAACTCTCTTTTGAAAACGTAACTTCTTGGGGGAGCGAGGGAAGAAGTATTGATGCTCTTTTGAAATTTGCCATAGAAGTGGGGGATTTAGGAAATCTGAATCTTTTCTCTGGCGATGCCGATAGCGTTGAGTCCCTCATTAAAACCCTTTCTTCGAGCCATATCTTCTATGACGAGAAAGGCAATTACATTTTGCCGGAATACTTAGCTGATAAGATAGTTGATTCTTTTACCCAAAATACGGCAACAGGTCAATTCTTCGTGAATTTCGATACGAATTCAAAACTCCCCCTTTCGGGCGACTCTCTTAAAGAAAAAGCCTCCTATTCCGAATTCAAAAAAGACTTCCTTAGCGTCGATAGTCCCGAAAAGATGGGCGAAGAGGCTTCAAAAATCGGCGATTTTCTTCGCGCCATTCAAATCGTCGGATCGATTGATTTCCTTTCCGATGATATTGATTTTAGAACCTTCAATGTCCTTTATGTCGAGGACCTCTTTACGTCTTTAAGCTCTTCGCGATTCCTTAGAAGAGTTCCGCTAACGCACGCATATTATTCTTTATTTGATTATCTTAAGAATATCGAAAATTCGTTTTCCTATGCAAATCCATGCTATTTCTATCCTGACAATGTAAGCGATGAAGAGCGTAATCAAGAAATTGAATACGTTTTGGAGTTACTCGAAACAGTTACGAATCCGTATTTCGGCGCTTTGAATCCCACAACGGGCAAGATCGATTCGTCCAAATTCGATTTGGTCGCAAACCTTTCCCCGGATTATTTCGTCCGTCCTGTCTTGAACGCCTCTTCGAATAGCAAGATTTTGAATACTTCTAAGGATTCCAGTGGAAAGACTGCTTTCAAGAGCCTTTTAGCCAAGATGGTTTCCAATTTCTCTTATTTCTCCGCCGACCCCCTTCATAGCGTGCAAGAGGTGAGCGAATATGTTATTTACGAAAAAGTGACGGATTGGGATCGTGAGATCGATTCTTTCGTGAAAGTGTTAAATGACTTGCAAAGCCTAGACATGCAATTGCAAGAAGACTTTGATTTTGAATCTCTTTTCGAAGACGGGATGGGAGGAAAAATAGGTGAGCTTAAGGTATCGGAACTCTTAAACGATATTTCCGAATCCCAGATTCTAGGTCTTGGCTTGGCCAATAAAATTCAATCCGCTCTCGAATCCTTAGGGGGCACCATTGCTTCGGATTATGTCGACTTTGGGCTTGCCAATCCTTTCTTCGATGGAACGGATGGTTCCTATACGACTCTTTCTTTTAAAGCGTATAGCCAAAAAGAATGCGAAGCGCTTTCTTCTTTGCTTCGCTATGGCTATGCCTTAAACGGAAAAGCCAATCTTGACGATTTTGAAGCTGAGGATATTGACACTTGGACCAACTTCTTGGCGAGCATGGCTTCCTCGAGGATTTTGAATTCTCTAAAAGCCTCGCAATCCCGCACCGTTTTCCAAGATACCATCGTGAAGCTCTTTCATAACGACGCCCTGAAACCTTATATTTTCCTTGACGAATCTCCGAAAGATAAGCATTTCGTTTCTTTGGGGGAATATGCGAACGCCGATGAAAAAGTTCTTTGGAATACAAAGCGTCTTATTCCCGCCCTTGAGAGCGAAGAGAGTCGTTTGAGTCTTGATGTTTCTAGTCTCAACGGCGACGAAAATTCTTTGAAATCCGTTCTAAAGAGTCTTTTGAGCAAGGACGTTCAAAACGCTTTAAAGTCAAATGATTTCCTTTCTTTGGCTCGGAATGACACGCTTGATGGAGTTCTTTCTTCCCTAAATTCCTCTCCTTGGACTTCCGACTTCGTTCCGAACGCTATCGCCTCATCCATAAAAAATGGATCCTTTGCCATCGAAGGGATAGAACTTAGCCGTGCCAATCCTTTCTTCCAATATAAGGACGGCTATTTTGCTTCGATGCCTCGAGAAGAGATTTCCTTGATGAGCTCCCTGATGAGTTCCATCAACGATTCCGATGTTAGATCTCTTTCAAATCCTAAAAACATCAAAGGAGTGGAGGATGTCTATCTCTTCCGCAATCTTCTTCATTCGCTTGAAGATAGCGAAATCTTCCATAAGGCAGGGGCTTCTTACGATCTTAAGGAAGATGCGCTTCCTGGCGTTTTTAACCAAAGCGATTTAGATGTCTTTAGCCAAGTGATGTACAAAATCTATGACGATTCCTCAATTGCCTTGAAGGCCTATGATAGCGTGTATGACGGAAAAACATTTAAGAATTACCAAGAAAAGCTTTTATCCCTCGTTTCGAAGCAACCTCTTGAGAAATGGGATTCGGAAATCGACTTCCTCTTTATCAATGACGCCAAAGATTCCGGCCTTTTCTATAACGCGTTTACATTGGGGATCATCGATTCGAATGATGGCGTTTCCTTTACCGGGGATACTTTGAATTTCGATAATATTTCGCCTGCAAAATTCAAGGTGCTGGCGGAAAGTCTTAACAACAGTCTTCTCGGTCACCAAGCAATGCGCTATTTGACGATGGAGTTTTTGGACAATACGCTTGGCTTAAAGCGTTTCACGTCTCTTTCCACGACATTCGATACTTCCGATTCGACTTTCTTTGCGACATTATCTATGCCCGTGGAAACAATTTCTTTCGAAAGCGATGGCGAAGTCAAAGTAACTTATTTCAAAGATGGAACGGCTATTGATGGTCAGAAGGTCGCCACAAACTCCTATATCTTCTTCGATCCAACGGACGCTAAGAATTTCGATGATCGTCCTTTGGCCAAAGATCTTCAAATCGAAGGAACCTTCAACAAAGTGACGATTTCGTGGAATGTCAGCGATTATTTCTTGAACCTCGAAGACTATCGTGATTACGCGATCCCGTCCCTTTCCTCTTTCTTGGAAGGAATTTACGATGAAGAGACGAACAAATACATCAATCTTTCCAATAACGATAGTTTTGTTTCTTTCTTAAAGAGTAATGAAAGTGAGAGCTTCACCTCTCTTATTCGCTTCCTTAAGGAAGAGAGGAGCTTCTTCTCGACGCCCTATGGCGATGATTTGCTTCCTTCAAAAGAAGGGGCCTTTGATGCTAGCGACGTCACTATTTCCTCCCTTTTGAAGCTCGATGTGTCTTATTCTTTCCATGGCGTTACGACTAAGGTTGGCATCGACCTTAACAAATACATGCCTCATTTTGAATCTATGAAGCCTTCGGATGTCTATAAAGATATACACAATCTCATTCAAAAAGGAGACGATAATTATCAATCCTCGCTTCACTGGATCGATAAGAATATTCCTTCCATCTTCTATTTCGATGCCGTTTATAGCGGAGCTGCCCCGATGTCTTATGGCGGCTTTAGCATCCCGCGAATCCATGTTTTGAACCTTCTTTTCTCTGAAACGGCCGAAGCGGGCGCCTTGCCTCTTGATGAATATCTTTCCACATTCGAAAGCACTTCGTTTGACACTTTGGAAGGGACTTTTAAAGGAAAGCTTTCCTCGCTTCTTTATAAAGAAGTCAGGGAATACGCCAAAACAGAAAATTATTTCTATAGCTTTGCGACCAACCCTCCAACGAGCGTTTCCGATCCTTCTTTGAGAAGTTCTTGCAATTTCGCTTCCACGATGGCTACCGTTGATGCTTCGAATTACATTGATTTTGTGGAAGCCAGCGCCAACCTCTGGAAAGCCTCGACTCTCTTGGCTTTAAACGACGAGGACATGGTGGGTGCCTCTTGGAAAATGAGCGCCAGCGAGAAGACGATCGTTATCGAAAGCCTTACCGGTTTCGTTTCCTTTGATAACTCCTCTTTAAAAGATGTCGCGGTTACCTATTATCAAGGACTTATTTACGAGCTTTTCGTTAACCGTTCTTATTTCCATAGTGCCGTCTTGACGCTTCCTGAAACGGATTACATCCAAACGCCTTTTGGCGATGATGGCTATTTCCAAAACGCTGGTAGCACCATCTTGGTGACCGCTTAGAATATGTTTTACCCTTTGGAATCGCTCGAATGCGAGATGGATGTTCTTTCTTCGCGCTTTATCGCCTCTCTTTATCCCCTCGAAAAGAAAGATGAAGTGAAAAGCTATCTTCAAAAGACCATGGAGAGGCACCCTAAGGCAACCCACTATCCTTATGCTTATAGGATTTTGCCTTTTGAGGGGATGGGGGATAGCGGCGAGCCGAAAGGGAGCACGGGCCTTCCTTTATTGGAAGCGCTTCGTCAGAAAGACGCGGATAAAGTGTTGGTGGTGGTCACGCGTTATTTCGGTGGCACAAAGCTGGGCCTTCCGCGCCTTACTAGGACTTATCGGGAAGCTCTTTCAGAAGTTCTATCTCGCAGCACTCCCAGCGTTTTAGTTCCGATGCTAAGCGTTCATCTCTCTCTTCCGTATGGAGACTTCGAAGTCCTAAAAAAAGAATGTCAAAGATTAGGCTTAACCGTCAAAGAGCCAAAATTCTTAATGTCCGTGGAACTAATCTTGGAAGGAGATGCTAAGATACTAGAGCCTCTTCTTTCTCGTTATGAGAATAGAGTCAAAGTTTTATCTAAAGAAATGGAAATAGTAAGGAGAAAAAAGAATGAATCCGAATGAGTTTCAAGAACGAAGAGCGAGACTTCTTTCACTAATGGACTATGAAAGCATCATGGTCCTTTATAGCGGGGTCGCCAAAGTTAAAAGCGCTGACGAATGCTATCCTTTCGAAGTAAATAGGAACTTCTATTATTTGACTGGCATCGATCAAGAAGACAGCGCTTTGGTGCTCATCAATAGCGAAGGAGAGCAAAAAGAATTCCTCTTCGTTTCGCCCTTCGACGAAAGAAAAGAGAAGTGGTATGGGAAACGCCTTACGACTGCTGAAGCGGCCATGAAAAGCGGCATCCAGAACGTTCTTATCAATACTTCTTTGGAAGCGAAAATCCAACAAGTCATCAATCCTGATGTTTTCGAATACGGAAGCATTCGGCGCATGTATATTGATTTAGACGATGAAATTAAGATCGCCCAAGATACCACTACAAAAGATATCAAAGAGACTATCGCCAGCGCCTATCCGGAGCTAGAGATGGTGGATGCTTACCCTCTTATAACAACCCTTCGCCTTCGCAAAAGCGCCGCTGAGATCGAAGCATTGAAAGAAGCTATCCATAATACCAAAATCGGCATTTATTCTATTTGGAAAGAAATGGCCGAAGGAAAGAAGGAATACGAAATGGCCGATCTCTTCCTTCATGTTGAAAACGATCTTTCCGGCTATCAAGGCTTGAGCTTCCCGACCATTATGGCAACTGGCAAGAACGCGGCATGTCTTCACTATCCGACGCCGCTTGATGAACTCAAGGACGGTGACTTGCTTTTGATGGATTTGGGTTCTCGGAACGAATACTATTGCGCCGACATTTCTCGCACGGTTCCCGTGAATGGGAAATTTAGCGATTTCCAAAAGACCGTTTATAACATCGTTTTGGGGGCCAACAAGATGGTCGCTGCCATGGCTCGGCCAGGAGTTACCATCCAAGAGCTCCAAGATGCGACTATCGATTATTTGGCCAATGGCTGCTTAGCTGCAGGTCTTATCGATAAGAAAGAGGATATTTCGAAATACTATTTCCATGGCGTGAGCCATCTCATTGGACTTGACACCCACGATCCTTATCTCAGCGTTGAAAGCCGCGAATACAAGAACATTCCTTTAGAGCCTGGAATGGTTATTAGCGACGAACCCGGTCTCTATATGGCCGAACGTTCTTTGGGCATTCGCGTCGAAGACGATCTTCTTATTACCCGCGATGGCTGCGAAGTGTTAAGCGCTTCTATCGTCAAAGAGATTTCGGACATTGAGGAAAGGCTCGCTGCAAAAATTAAAAACAATTAAAATCCCTGCAAATTGCCAATCGATTGTCTTTTAGAGCGCTTGGAAGCGCTCTTTTTGGTAGTAAAAGAAATCTAGAAAAACAAAAGAGCCCTTTTATAAT
>DJRQ01000053.1 GCA_002440125.1 Caryophanales bacterium UBA6356
TCTCCAAAATGGGGAAAGGGTATTCATGGTGTCAATCCTTGATGATGATGCCAGTTTTGACTTTCCGGATAATTCGAATTGAAATAGAAGCTGATTGATTATTTAGAAGCCGACGTTGATGAAAAATTTGCTGCTTAACATTAAAAAGCAGTTGCTTGCAACTTGTATGCAACTGGTTCTATTTTTTTGATAGAATCCCCATGGTCATTATTTGCTTTTTCCCATGTATCTTTACCCTCGAATGAATGGTTTACGAAGGACATTGAGTGGCGTTTTGCGGACATTTTTAAATAATTCTCTATGAATTTGCTTTTCTTACGCCAATCGATTTGCTAGACGTTTCGATTTAGCGCCATCAAAATGAACGCATATAATCGAAAAAGGGAAAAAGACGCCATGGAAAGAATATCAAAACTTCCTTCTCCTGCTTTCGTGGGTGTCGTAAGGGAAAAAACGGAGACAAGCGCGATTGCGGAAATCAAGAACGCCATTTATGAAGGCGCTGACATGATCGATCTTCATCTATCGACATTGGGCGATCTTTCGGTAACTTCTTTGCGGCGAATTATCGCTAGTTCTTCCGTGCCTATCCTCGCGCTTGATTACAACGCCTCTTATTCTTGGGAGCATCTTGGCTTAAGCGAAGAGGAAAGGATTGGCCATCTTTTTGCCGCTATCGAAGCTGGAGCAAGTGCCGTGGATATCCAAGGTTACACTTTCGATGCCCGTTCTCGAACCGGGTATTTTGGCGATAATTCCCTTTCTTTTGCTTCCCGTTTTCCTATGGAGGTTGTAACGGATAGGACAATTATCGATAAGCAAATGGCTTTGATAGATAAAATTCATCAAAAAGGAGTGGAAGTCCTCCTTTCTTGTCATCCCAAAATCGCATTGAAGGCGGAAGAGGTGTTGGAACTTGCTCTTTTTTTGGAAGAGAGAAAACCGGATATCATTAAAATCGTAACTTCAGCCAATCGGGAAGAGGACGTTTTGGAAGGAGTTAGGGCCGCAAAGCTTCTTCGCGAGAAGCTTCACACTAAATTCGCTTATCATCTAAGTGGGAAAGAAGGGTCGTTATCACGCATTTTAAACCCCCTTTTCGGTAGCCACCTCGTTTTTTGCGTTCGGCGTTATAACGAAGGAAGCACGATGGAGCAACCTCCTTTGGCTTTGACGAAAGAGACGTTTGGCAATTTACTTAAGATCAAAGGATAAGGCTCTCCTATATTCTTTGCAAATCTGTCACTTTATCAATAATGCTACTTTAATAAAGGCAAAACACCGATTGCGATTGTTTTACTTAGCGATAATGATACGATAGTTTTAGTTCTTACGAATCATAGCTTTTGGAGATTTTTTATGAAAACTATCGCTAGAATGATCCTTGCCGTAGGCGCTTCGCTGACTCTTTTCTCTTGCAATTTAAGTGGTGGCGGTAGCGAGGTTTGCACTTTTGTGGATATTGTCAAGGAAGAACCTACTTGCGTGAAAGATGGGGTTTTGCTTCACGAATGCGAGCAAGATAAATCTAAAAGTTACGAAGAAAAGATTCCAGCGCTCGGTCACGATTATTCCCCGGAAACGCTACGCTGGGTTTGGAGCGAAGACTATGAAAGCGCTTATGCCACAATGGAATGCCTCCGTTGCGGCGAAATTGGCACTTTCGAAGCGACCGTCACCGTAAGGAACGTAAGTGCCACCTGCGAAAAGGCGGGTGCTATTACGAAAGAAGCGAAAATAACCTACAAAGGAGTCGATTATTCTGACAATCTCGTCACCAATACTTCGCCCCTTGGCCATCTTTGGTCTAAGGAGGAACGAAGCGCGGATGGAAAATACATGGTTTCCCATTGCGAACGCGAAGGTTGCGAGAAAACGAGGAAGAAAAAGATCGTTCCCGTCATTCTTCAAGCGGGACAATCCAATTCGGTCGGCTATTCTTACGCTTTCCATTTGCGCGATGACGAAACCTACAAAACGAAATACGATGAACTGAAGTCGGGCGTCGGCAACGTCTTTATCCGTTATGATAACGCTCCGTTTGGAAACGCCGCCACCAGTCGCGAAAAAGGATCGAATGACACTTTCGAGAAAGTTCGTTTCGGACTTGGAAGAAAAGGCAAGAATTCTGCTTACGATGGCGATCTTTGCTTTGGGCCGGAAGTTGGCATCGCCAGCTATTTGTCTGACCGCCATCCGAATGACGATTTTTATATCATCAAAAGCGCCACGGGAGGCTCCACCCTCTTTAACCGTTGGTACACCGAGTCCTCTTTCCCTTATTTGGGGAAAAACGAATACGACGAAAAGAATCTTTATGTTCGCTTTTTGAAGGACATCGACGAAGGGATGGCTGAGCTTTACGCTCGGGACGATATCTATCCAGAGATTGTTTCCTTAGTTTGGATGCAAGGGGAAAACGACGGTTTGCCCACTCATGAGCATTATTCCTATTTGTGGAACAATTTTGTGAATGATTTGGAAGGGGAACTTCGAAGGAAGGGGTATTTGACGCCCAATGGTTTAGGAACGGTCGATGGAGGCATCATTCCGAGCTATTGGGGCAACGCCGATTCGATAAACGGAGTTAAAAAGTCTTACGCGGATGCCCATTCGAAGTCCTATTTCATCGACGTGAGCGATGAGAGCGTTTTCCATACCGACAAGGACACTGATGACAAAGGTCGCGCCCATTTGGATGCGACCTCTATGATGGAGCTTGGATTAGAAATGGGGAAGGCGGTGGAGAAGAACATCAAGGACTTGGAAAATCCGAAAACGGAATCCTACGCTCCTGGCGAATGGAATGGGCACAATTACGAAACCGATTGGGAAGGGGAAGGAACGGAAAGCTCCCCATACCTTATCCAAAACGATCTGGAATTCATGGGCTTGGCTTATACTTCCCGCTACCAAAGCGATTACGAAGGAAAATATTTTAAGCTGACCAAGGATTTCGATTTATCGGCCTTTATTGATTTCGGCGGCATTTCTCGTTACGAGAAGCCATTTAAAGGCGTTTTCGATGGCGACAATCATATCATCAAAATCCATATGACCAACGATAATTTCGCTGGGCTTTTCCGAGCCAATGCAGGACTTATCAAAAATTTCACCTTAGAGGGTTCTGTGATGGCGACTCGAACTTCTAGCGGCAGTACGAATCTTAGAAGCGGGGCGGTTGTTGGCTACTCTTCTGGGAGAGTGGAAAACGTAACGAATCGTGCCAGCGTCAAAGCGAAAGGAAGCACCGTGAATCCTTATCATCTTGGGGGGCTTGTGGGTTATCTCGATGAAGGTGAAATCGTTTCATGCACGAATGAAGCAGATGTGAGCGTTTCCGGATTCAGCATGCACACGATTGGCGGAATCGCCGGTTATTCGAAAGGGAAGAGTCTTATCGATGGATGCCGGAATTATGGCAAAATCTATGGGACGTTCGAAACGGGTGGCATTCTTGGCATCGCCGGTAGCTCCACGTCTTTTGGGAGCACTGTTATTTCCAATTGCGAGAACCATGGCGAAGTCATTGGGCAAGTCATCGCTTCTACTGAAACGCCTGGTGAATTTTCTTCCGCTTGCGCTAACGGAGGCATCGTCGGAACGGCTTATTCGGGTGTCCAAATTTTAGAATCCACCAACTTTGCTCGAGTGAGTGGCAAAGGTCAAAACTCCTCTGGCACCCGCGCTGGGATCGGAGGAATTGTCGGGAAGATGTTTGGGACGACCGTCAAAAATTGCACGAACGAAGAAACGGGGACAATCGATAATCTCGGCTTCGCTAGCGGTGGCATCGCCGGCTCGGCAGTCACTCCCAGCGCGCCAAGCGCTAACGCTGTCACCACCGCCTCCATCGAAGGCTGCAAGAACTTCGCTTCGGTGAATGGCTCTTCATGCTATTCGGGTGGTATTCTTGGCTATGCCAATGGGAGCTATAATAGCAAAGGAAAATTCACCAACAAACTCGCTATAAGCGTGAAGAATTGCGTCAATGGCAAGGAAAATGTCGCTCCTTGCGTGACAGGCTCCTATACGGTAGGCGGCATCGTTGGGTATATGGATATTTATGTCGATAGAACTTCCTCCTCCGTCGATAGTTGCTCCAATTATGGCAAAGTGAACGCCATGAGCGTATTTATAACGAAAGACAAAGATGGGAATTCTCTTTATAGCGTGCGTTTAGGGGGCTTGGTTGGAATGGCTTATTGTCCTATCACCAATTCCTCGAACTATGGCGAAGTCCTTGCTTCCCACGCCACCTATGGAGGCGTTCCAGAAGCGGATGTCGGAACCTTAGAAAACTATCGGATCGGATATTTGGTCGGCTATGGGGTAAAGGAAAATCAATCATTGGCGGGTTGCGTGAACTATTATGGGAAAGCCTAATTACGACGTTGTTGTGATAGGCGGGGGAATCGCTGGCGTCGCAAGCGCATTAAGCGCCGTGAGGGAAAAGAAATCGGTCCTTTTGGTTGAGGCGAATTACGCCTTAGGGGGGCTAGCGACGCTAGGCATGGTGGTTTATTACCTTCCTTTGGATGATGGTAGTGGTAGACAAATAGCCGCTGGCATCGCCGAAGAGCTCCTTCGCCTTTCGGTGCGCTACGATCGAAAACACCCTTTGGCAAACGATTGGAAAGAAGAAGGGAAACGTTTTGAGAGCGAGTTCAACCCCTCTTTGTTCAGTCTTCTTCTTGAAGAAAAGCTCATATCGGAAGGCGTTGATATATTGTTTGGAACTTCCTTGATCGGAGTTAAAAAGGAAGGCTCTTTTATCTCTTCTATCGAATTATCGACCCGTTCTTCACGCTTTTCCCTTGAAGCAAAAACCTTCATCGATGCCACAGGAGACGCCAATCTATGTGCTTACGCGGGCGAAAAAACATCTTTGTCGACATGCAAGAATGCCTTGGCCTATTGGCATTTTGAGAATAACGCCTTGGTCATGAACGAAGGCTTTTCTCTTCAAAAAGGCCTTCAATACGATTATCAAGGCCTTTCGCCTTTTGAAACGTCTGCTTTCGTGAAGGCTTCCCATAAGGCCATTTTAGGTGACTTTTTAAGTCAAGGCGATGAGGAGGAAGGCCATTCTTTAACGAGAATCCCTTCGATTCCCGAGCTCCGCATGACGCGGAAACTTGAAGGGAAATACAAACTTTCTTTGAAGGACAATGGACTTTTCAAAAAGGATTCTGTTGGCGTTTTTCCTTCTTGGGTGAAGAAAGGGGATGCTTTCGAATTGCCTTATGGCGCTTTGATTGGGACGACCAAGAATCTCTATGCGGCAGGGAGAAATATCTCCTCCGAAGACGATCGAATGTGGAATGTCGTCCGTTCAATACCCGTTTGCGCGGTTAGTGGCGAAGCCGCCGGCCTATTGGCCGCCACTTTCGCAAACAACGAGGATATCGATATCGATGACGTTCATCGAAAAATGGACGCTCGAGGTCTTTTTTATCACCTTAAAGACGTCAAATATTAACCGCGACCCATTTTATCCAAGTAGTTTTTTGGGGAAAGGCCGACTTCATTTTTGAAGGCTCTTGAAAAGGTGAAGATGGTGTTAAAACCGGTCATCGAAGCGATATCGGAAATTGAGAGATAATCGGAAACGAGAAGTTCTTTGGCCTTTTCGATGCGAAGCATTCGGAGGTATTTGATCGGAGATACGCCATAAAGCCGGTCGAATAATTTCCGGAAATAGACGACGGAAACATTGCATAAAGTCGCCAAATCTTGGTTGGATATGGTGGCATCGGCGAGATTGAGCGTCATATAGTCGATAGCTGGTTGCAAAACCTTGGCCATTGATTTGGGAGTATATATCTTCTCTTGATTGGCTGTGGCAGTGGCGAAAATCTTGTAGATGTCGGATTTGCAACGGTACATATACCCCTCTTTCCTTTCTTTCCAACGCCTATTGATGCTGTTAAAAAGCTTATGGGCCTCCAAGGAGTTTTTCTCGTTGAGCTTAAAGGCCATGAAGGAAAAAGCGGGTCCTGGATAGTCGGCGACAATTTCGACCATGATGCATTCGCCAAGCTCTTTGCAAGTCCATCGATAGGAAGAGCCTTTCGAAATCAAAATAACGGTGTCTTTGTCAGCGAGGAAAGACTCGCCTTTCTCATCTTTGTAAATGGTCTTACCTTCCATTTTCATCGCCAAGGAAAAGAAGGGCCTGTTTTTCCGCGTTCCGACCTTTCCTACTTGCTTGTGATTAATATCATTAACGGCAAAAATGTCGCGAACCACAAAATTATTCAAATCTATAGTATTTTTGACCATCGACCCCATTATATATCAAACATTTTCATATTTAAAAGTAACTTTTCGATGGAGACGCTTATAAATCGAGTATCAACAATGGTAAAATATCACCATGAAAACTTGTAGCTATGAAAGCGCTTTAATATAATGCCATCATGGATAAGAAAAATCGGATTAGGGTCGCTGTTTATGGCATCGACCATAATCATTGCGAAGCCAAAATCAAGGAACTCAAAAGCGTTCCTTCCGAATTCGAGATCGCCGGTGTTTATTGCGAAAGCGAAAGGGCTTATAAACGGCGTATCGAAGGGCACGCGGTCTATGATGATTTGAATTTGTTTTACGACAAGGACTCCTTTTTCTCTTTGGCCGATATCGATTTCCTTTTAGTCGAACCCGCCGTTCCGAACTTGCTTGATTTTGCCATCGAATGCCTTGAGCGGGGATACCATATTCATCTTGACAAGCCTGTCGGCTTTGATTTGAAAAGGTGGAAATTGGCCCTTTTCGAAGCGAAAGAAAAGAATCTTTTGATTCAAATGGGGTATATGTACCGCTACAACAAAGGGATCGAATACGCCTTAAAAAGGGTAAAAGAAGGGGTTTTTGGCAAGGTTTTTTTCATTTCTGCCGATATGTCTACCGGCCTCCCCGCTTGGTTTAAGAACGATTTGGAGAATTATGGCGTTAAATCGCCTGCCATGTACATTTACGGCGTTCACCTTGTAGATTTGGTGCTTTCGATCATGGGGGAGCCCGATAAGGTCCAATGTTTCTCCTCCTCCACGGGTTTTGGCGGCTTCCATTTTCTCGATAACAGCTTCGCCGTCTTCACTTATCCCAATGGCATTGCGACTTTGAAAACCTATTGCAGCGAAATCGGCGGATGGGAGCATCGCGAATTCAAAGTATGCGGCGAAAAAGGGACGATACGCGTCTCGCCTATCGAAAACAAGATGAAGGTGGAAGAATGCTTGGATAGGGATGTCAAAAATCCTTGGGGGCCATCTGGACGAACCATCGATATCGAGGAGCCTCCTTATCGCTATTTAGATCAATTCCGTCATTTTGCCAAAATGGTGAAAGAGGAAGAAAAGAATCCCTATAGTTACGAACACGAATATCTCGTTGAGAAATTGACCTTGGAAGCTTGCGGATATGGAGTGGACGATGAGCGCTAAATTCACTAAAGCGAGAATGATTCTTTTATCCCTCCTTGTGATGTTTTTATGGGGTTCGCTTTTTGCTTTCGTGAAATGGGATATGTTGGAACTAGGCATCTCTTCGAAGAGCAATCCTTTCGACACGATCCTTTTCGCGGGAATCCGTTTCCTTATCTCCGGCCTCCTCTTGTCCGTTTTTGTTCTCCTTTTCAAAAGGAAAGAGAATCCGATTAAGGCGGTCTTTCTCTCCAAAAAAAGCATTTTGGCGGTGGTAGCTGTTGGAGTCGTTGGCTTTGCGCTTCATTATTCTCTCACTTATTTGGGGCTCGAAACCATCGATAGTGGCAAAGCCTCCCTCATCAAGCAGGCGGGCGTCTTGATTTTCGTTTGCTTTAGTTTCTTATTTTTCAAAGAGGATAAATTCCATTGGGGGAAGATTGTGGCTGCCGTGCTTGGAGCCGCTTCGATCGTCGTTACGAACCTCGATTCTTTTTCCTTCTCCTTTTCCTATGAATCGCTTTATTTGGTTGGTGCTTCTTTTTGCACAGTGATTGCCAACGTCGCTTTCAAGAAGCTTTCAGGCGGAGCTTCTCCGATTGCCATTACTGCTTTTGCGATGTTCTTCGGCGGCGTGCTTCTTACCGTTCTTGGCTTTTCTTGCGGTGGCCGAGTGAGTCCATTGACGGGAGAAAGCGTTGCTATCTTTGCTTTTATCGTCCTTGCCACTATCGTTTCTTATGGCTTATGGTACAGCATCGTTTACCAATTCGAGCTTTCGAAGCTCTTCATCATAAAGATGGCCGAACCCTTATTCGCCACTCTCGTTTCGGTTCTCATCCCCTCGCTTCACGCCAAACTTGGCTATGAGCTTTTGATCGCCTTCGTCCTTGTCGCCGCGGCCGTTTATATCTCCAATGCGAGATTCCATAAAAAAGAAGAAAAGGAGGAATTAGCTTATGAAAGCCATGATCGTCAATCCGGAAACTAAGGCGCTTGAATGGAAGGAAGTTGCCGATCCGGTTTGCCTAAAGGATTCTATCTTGGTCGATATCCATTGCTCGGCCGTCAATCGTGCCGATCTTCTTCAACGAGATGGAAAATACCCTTCTCCCAAAGGGTGGCCTTCTTGGATGGGCTTAGAGCTATCGGGCGATATTTTGGAAATGGGAGAAGAAGCCAAAAAGAACACTTCTTTCAAAATCGGCGATAAAGTCTGCGCCTTGGTCGGCGGGGGAGCTTACGCCGAACGCATGGCTATTCCATATCAGCTTGTCATGGCCTTGCCAAAGGGGTTAAGCTACGAAGAAGCCTCCGCCATCCCAGAAGCCTATGCGACTTCCTATTTGAATCTTTTTCATGAAGGGCATTTAAAGAAGGGGGATGTTTGCTATATCGCCGCTGGTGCTAGTGGGTTAGCCAGCGCTGCGATTCCCATGGCTAAAGCAGTAGGAGCCAAAGTCGTGACTTCCGTCCTCAATGAGGAAATCGCCGCAAAAATCGCCTCTCTTGGCGCCGATTACGTCATCGTTCAATCTAAAGAAAGCATTCCTGGCGCTTTCGAGAAGCTCGAAAAAGAAGGGATGCCTGTCAAAGTGGCGATGGATTGCCTTAGTGGCGAGGACTTAGGAAAGGCGATGCCCTATATGGCCGAAGGCGGATATTGGGTGGTCATTTCTACCTTGGCGGGCGTTGAGACGAAGGTGTCGCTCCGCCCTTTGCTTACCAAAGGGCTTCATCTTGTGGGCTCGATGCTGCGAAAGAGAAGCAACGACGAAAAGCATCAATTGCTTTTGGAACTTCAAAAAGAAATGTGGCCTCATTTCGAAATGAGGCAAATCAAAGTCAATATCTGCAAAACCTTCCCAATCGAAGAGGCGGAAAAAGCTCATGAGCTTCTCTTGGAGAACAAAAACGTCGGCAAGGTCGTTTTGAAAATAAAATGAAAATGACAGGAGGAACGAAGGTGAGAAAAGGAAAAATACGGCGCTTATTCTTGTTGTTTCCCATTCTCGGCTTTTTATATGGCTGTCAAGGAGGGCCCTCTCTTCCTTCGGCAAGCCCTAACCAAGCCTTTTTCGTAAGAATCGACAAAGAAACGAAAAACGCGAAGCTTCGCGTTATAAACGGCAAAGGGGAAGAGGCGTATTTTGCGGAAGCGGGGGATATGCTTTTTGCCAGCGTCGTTGCCGATAACGGATACGTTTTGGAGCATTTCTTGCTCAATGGCATTCCTTTTGAAGGCTCTTCCTTCTTGATGCCGGAAGAAGACGTCACCATCGGCGCTTCTTTGCGGTATGTGACCAATGCGATTTCCCTTGATTCGTTTGAACATGGCGAAATCAAAACCGACAAAAAAGAGGCCGCCTATGGCGATTCCATCGCGATTACCGTCATCCCGGAAGAAGGATATTATTGCGAGGCCAATTCCCTTAAGATAAACGACCATAGCATCTATCGCTCGCCGATTTACGAAGAGACGACCTTCTCTTTCTTGATGCCTTCGGTCGCCATAACGATTCGGGCGAACTTCTTGGAAGGAGGCCTTGAGTGATGAAATCTATTTTCTTGGCTCTTTTTATCGCCATTTCCGCTCTTCTTTCGACTTTTAAGCCCGTCTATTCGCCCAATCGCCTTAGCTATGTTTCCTATGACAAAGATCGTTTTGAATTCGATACTTCTTTGTTCTATGGCAACACCAAGACCATGAAGGGCGCGGATCCCTCTTTGATATATGTCGCTCCGAAAGAAGGGGATCCGGACACGGGATATTATTACGCGTATATCACCGCGACTTCGACCATCAATACCTATCGCACCAAAGACATGACCAATTGGCAATTCCTTGGGGCGACCTTTCGACCGAACCTTGACAGAAACTGGGCTTACACCAATTTCTGGGCGCCTTCTGTGATCTATGACCCTTCGGATGAATATTACTATATGTTTTATAGCGCCACTTGGTATCGTTTCCCCTCAAGTCACTATATGTCTGTCGCTCGGAGCAAATCCCCGGCTGGCCCTTTTGAGGCGCTTGACGATGGAAGGGAACCGCTTATCAATTTCGTGAACGTGCCTAAAAGCAACCCCCTTTTCGAATATCACGATCCTTCTAGTTCCTTTTCCTATCCGAATGGCTATTTCTCTTCTATCGACGGAGAGGCTTTTATCGACCCCATCACCAAGAAAAAATACCTTCTTTTCGTCCATGACAAAGGCGCCGGCTATTCCTATTCATGCGTCTACATTATGGAAATGGAAAGCTGGACCAAGCCGAAATACGAGACCATCACCCGTCTTACCGAATGCGAATATCTGGAAGTTGGTGGCACGGAGAGAATCGACGATTCGACGGTCAACGAAGGTCCTTTCATGTACTACCATAATGGGCTTTATTACTTGACTTTTAGCACCCACGTCTATACTTCGCCTTCGTATCAAGTTCGACAAGCCGTGAGCCATTCGCCTTTGGGGCCCTTCAAAAAGGTACCAGTCGAAAAAGGCGGGACGGTTATTACGACCGATGGCATCTCCATCTATACGGCAAGTAGCGGTCACCATTCTTTCATCGAAATCGGAGACGAACTCTTCATCGGCTATCACACTTTCTATAACGACACAGATATCAGCGAAGCTCGAAAGATCAAATTCGATAAAGTGGAATTCGTGACCAATCAAGACGGCTTGGAAGTGATGTATGCCAATGGCCCAACCGTTTCGCTTCAACCGATTCCATCTCTTATATCCGGTTATGAGAACAAAGCGAGGGAGGCGAATGTTTATGCGAGTAACCTCGCCTCAAGTTCCCATCCCTATTGGCTCAATGATGGAACTATTGCGATGCATGAGGAATCCGTTGTGAAGGAATGCGAATTCAACTCCGGGAATAGCTCTATCACCCTTCGATGGAACGACTATGTGGATGCCAAAGCCATCATGGTCTATAACTCCCGCGAGTACGCGAAAGCGTTCACTAAAATCGATAACATCCTGATCCATTTTAAGGGGAAGGATGGAAAGCTCTACACCTGCGATACGGGCGAAATCCCATTCAATTTCGACATCTATTGCTCTTTGGATTTCAAACTCATGTTCGCCGGCTCTTCCTCGACCATCGAATTCGAGAACCTCTCTATCAATCGGATTGACATTTATTTCTCGAACTCCAAAGGCGGGGGAAACGCTCCTATTGCCATTAGCGAAATCGCTGTTTTGGGGAGGATGGCACAATGAAAAAAATATTTAAGACGATCGCCCTTTTCTCCTCTCTTCTCCTTTCTTCCTGCACAAGCGATTATCTAGAAGGAGAAAGCTATTCCTTTCCACCTTTTTCTTATTCCAATGAAGAGCCCATTCCGCAAGAGACCTATGATTTCTCGCATGAGGACGGCTTAGCTTTAGATGGCACATACAAAAAAGAATATGGCCAATCCGTTTATCGCCTCTATCACCGTAACGACGAATCGAGTCCCTTCTATAGCGATCTCTACGTTTATTATGGGAAACGGGGCGTCCACATCTATGTTTCGGTAAAAGACAACATCGTCAATTACGTTCCTCAAAAAGCGGTCTACTACAATAGCTCCGTCGAAATCTTCATCAATGACATCTCCAAGAATTACATCGATAACAACGCCGTCCAATGGCGCGTCGCGGCTGGTGGAAAGGCCACCAAACTCTGCGGCGTCCGTTATCGAAGCACCTGGACGGCTTCCCAATTCGATGGCTCCTTCGCCACTTATGTGGATGGGGAAATCAACGCCAACGGGGCGAAAGGGTATGGCGTTGAGACGTTTACGCCTTATTACGAGCTTGGAATAGAAGAAGAGAATGCCTCCAAGCTCGAAGGGCTCAATATCTATCTTGCCATGAACCGCGTGCCGACAACGAGCACCGATCAAAACCTCACCTTCCGTCAAAGGACTTACAAAACCCTTTCTTTCCAAGCGACGCCCACAACTTGGGTTCCGGTTTATAAAAACGAGGATTTGTCTGGTAAAAACGGTTTTCCAACGAGCGAATTCTATGGACGCTGCCACACAATCGACACTTCTTTGGGCTTCCATTTCGAAAAAGAGGGCGAGATGGAACGCGGCTCTTTGAACAAAACGATCGCCGTAAATTACGCGATGGTGAAAGAGGGATATGATCCACTCCATTATTATTACGAATGCCGTATTAAGAACGTGACTGGGGCTTCGAGCGCGAAAATCGGCCTATTCACTTATTTAAGCGGGAATCGGTTCACTTTGTATCTCGAAAAGGGAAATAAAGCGCGCGCTGGGCTTGTGCAACGGAATTCGACCAACGACTCCTGGAATTGGAACGTTGGGGAAGGGGAGAGCTACATCAATAGCTTCTCCGATCCGAATTCGCTCGATTTGATTGACGGCGAGGAGGGCGCCAAGCTCGCTCTTTATCGTCAAAGGAACCTCTTTGCTTTCTTCGTCCACGACGAGCTCTATTACGCGACCGATGACTTATCCATTGGCGAAAAGACTTTCGTGGCGCCTCAAAAAGTCCTTCTCAATCACTCGCAAAGCGAGATCGAAGACATCTACGAAGACGCTTTCGTTGGCATCTATTCCTATTCCGCTCAGGCGGAATTCTTAGGCTATGGTATTTATAGTGGCGAAGCAGCCGATGCTCAGATCGCCACATTATTAAATAAGTAAAAGGAGATTTTTATGAGACCAGCAAAAAAGAAAATTGCCTCCCTCATGCCACTATTGGCTCTTGCCGCTCTCGCCTCTTGCAGCAAGGTCGTCAAAAGCGGCGAAGACATCACTTTTGACGTGGATGGGAATTTAATCCCCTCAAGCGGGACGACCATCCAAGTTTGGGGCACTTGCGATGGCGATGAGAAGGTTCGTCTGACCTCCCTTGTCGAATCCTTCAATGAAAAGTATAAGGATTATAACATCAGGGCCCGTTTTACCGACTACGCATCAAGCGGATACGAGGAAATGATGAAGACTACGCTTAATAGCAATACGGGACCGGACGTCTTCACCTGCAGCGACGAATACTTCAAAGAATGGGCGACTTATGGATTCTCCGAGAATCTCGATCCTTATATCAACAGTTCCTATAAAGAGCTTAATTCCTCCGAGGACGTCAAGGAGATGTACCAAGGTGCGGTAGGACGTTATCACTATGATACGGAAACGACTCGAAGCGATGGGGAAAACGCTCATTACTACGGTCTTCCGAAAGGTTCGGGATCAACGGTTATCTATTACAACAAAACTTATATGAAGAACGCGAAAATCAATGAGATTTCCGTTTACGAGAAGGATTTGGCTTCCTATAACGCCTCTCACGGGACCAGCTATCCTTCGCGCGCTTATTTCACCCTTGATGGGAAATACTATTTCAATAACAAAATCGAGATGAATTGGGAGGATTGTGCCTCCTTGGCCACACGGTTGAAGACAGTCAACGCTACGCGTGGATGCAAATATGGCTTTCTCACCTCGTGGTGGTTCAATTATGGTTTCTCGGTCGGAGGAAGTTGCATTGGCTATTTGACAAGCGAAAATGGCGGGCTTAGCGAAGAGGAAGCCAATAACTATTACGGCGGATATTACACTTTCACTTTGGCCGATAGCACAGTCAATTACCGCGTCAAAGTGGATGAGGGGATAACGGTCAATGGCAACCATTATGAAAATAACACCATCGTTTCCTACGAAGACAAGTTTTTCCTAAACGATGCTTTGGCGAACAAATGCGACGTTCTTCCAAGCCAAAGAGAGGCTTTCACCGAATATTTGTCTCTAGGCGGTTTCAAGGAAGGACCGAATGCGAATTCCTTTTATAAAGGGGAAGAGGGCGAAGAAGGCATTACCGATAAGTTCTTTGAAATCGTTCCCTATAAGCTCGATGGCGGTGGCAAAAAGGGCATCGCGAAGAATAATGCGATTGTGAAAAACAAGAACAATGAGCTTGTCAATCTTGGCACTATCTTAACCGATGCTGAGAAAGCGGGTCCGGAAGTCGTTATCGAAAACAAAGAAATTTCGCCAAATCCTTCTTCCTTCTCTACGGATGGAAGGGTTGGCACCTTCGCGAGTGGCGAAACGGCAATGGTAGTGGAAGTAAGAGCGACCGTTGCCGCCCTTCGGACTTCGATGACGGATTACGAATGGGATGTGGCGCCAATGCTCGTTTACCGCGAATACGATGCCAATAACAACACCATCCGTCGTGGCATTCCTGGCGCGCATAGTGGTTCCGTATGCTGGTCGGTTTGGTCTAAATCAACCATCAAAAACGCCGCTTTCCTCTTTGTGAAATACGTAACCTGCGGGGAAGGGCAAGACTTCTTGGCCGATGCGGGCACGATTATCCCGAATAAGAAAGAGGTCGCGAAAAAGCAAGTCGAGAAAGACCTTGCCGCCAATCTTAGCCCGTCGAATATGGGCATATTCCTCGACGGAGCCGAATATCAGACTCCCGGCGATTGGTGGTTCCTTCGCGATAACGATTGGATCGACGGCTCTGGATGTTGGGCGCCTCGACTCAATAGCTATGTCCGTAACTACAAACTCTCCCTCAAGGATTTCTATGCCACAAACGATTACAAAAACACCTTCAATCTGCTTACTAAGTACACTGAAAAATAAAGGATAGGATATGATTGGCTCTTTAACGAATTACGCCATAATCGATCGGGGTAAAAAGAAAGACAAGCCCATCGCCAAAGACGAAGCGGCGGGGACCTTGTTTACCATTTTGCCGATCGTTGGGATCGCCGTTTTCACTTTCTTCCCTCTTCTTATGGCTTTCTATATTTCCATTTGCGACACCACCAGCAAAACGAGTGTCGGCTTTACCGACGCCGTTTTCCTTGGCTTCTCGAATCTTTTTGACAATTATAAGGAAGTCTTTGCCAGTGCTCAATTTTGGGAAGGCTTCCGGAATAACCTTATCCTTTTTGTCGAACTTCCCATTTCCATCTGCCTTTCTATCGTCATCGCGGAATTTTTGTCCAAGAAAGTCCGTTTCACCAACACTTTCAAGGTGATCATGTTCATTCCTTACGTTTGCTCTGTCGTCGCCACTACCTATATGTGGAATCAAATTTTTAACACCAAAGAAGCGGGCGGCATCTTGAATAACATGTTCGGCACCAATTTTCCTTGGCTTTCCGAAGGTCTTATATGGGCCGTCATGATCATGGGATTATGGAGTAGCTTAGGCTATCGCATTTTGCTTTTCACCGCTGCCATCACCAACGTCAATGGCTCTTTGAAAGAGGCGGCGCGGATTGATGGAGCGGGCCCAGTGAAGGTCTTCCTTCATGTCACTATTCCGGCAATCACGCCGACCATCTTCTATGTGCTTGTCATGGGCATGATTGGCATTTTCCAAGAATTCACGCGCATTAACATCGTCTCCAACGGCTATAACTATTGCCCGACGATGGTGGGATTCATTTACCGTTATCGCGATGACAATGCGGGGGTGGCTTGTGCCGCAAGCGTCATTTTGGCGCTTTTCATCTTTACCTTGACGCGTCTCAATTTCTATTTCTCGAAAAAGTGGGTGACTTACGATGTTGACTAATGCATTACCGAATGTGGAAGCGAAATTCGCTTCCAAAAAGAAATTCTCCAAGAACACCGCTTGGGTGTATGTTGGCTTGCTACTTTCTTCGCTAATCGTCATTCTTCCCTTCTTGGTGGTTTTATTGACTTCTTTGAAGACGCAACAAGATGCTACCAAATACCCTCTTGCTTGGTTTGGGAAGGATGGACTATCTCTAGAAGGCTACCGCATCGCCCTCACCACGATGATACCTGTGGAATTGCTAGGTGGGGCGAAGATGCCGATCCTTCTTGTTGGCTTTTTCTGGACGTTCATCGTGAGCGTTGTTCCGACTCTTTGCTCGGTGATGGTGGCTTCGCTTGCGGCTTTTGCCTTCGCCAAGATCCGTTTCAAATGCTCCAAGATTTTCTTTAACATCCTTATTTTTACGATGATGATACCAGGCACGATCCTTCTCATTCCCCATTATTTGATGTATGAGCAACTTGGTTGGGTTCATAACGAATATAATTCGCTCTTGGCGCTTATCATTCCTGGGCTTTGGGGAGGGGCTGGGCAGATTTTCTTCATCCGCCAATTCATGTATAGCATCCCCAATAGCCTTATCGAAGCGGCTAAAATGGATGGTTTGAATTGGTTTAAAATCTACACGAAAATCATCCTTCCGCTCATCGTCCCGGCGATTCTTTGTCAAGGACTCCTTGGCTTTATCGCCCACTATAACGCCTACTTAGGACCGCTTATGTACTTAAGTGGCGAGTATAAGACCCTTCAGATTTTGATTCAGACATTCATCCAGCAATACGCCGCGAATAACATTCCAGCCCGGATGGCGATCTCTATCGTCTCCATCATTCCAACCTTGCTTATTTACGTCATTTTCCAAAAATACTTCGTCGAAGGCATTTCGACGACTGGCATGAAGCTATAAGGAGAAAGGCATATGGCTACCTTAAAATACATCAACGTCAACAAAGTCTATGACAACAACGTCCAAGCGGTTTTCGATTTCAACCTCGAGGTGAAAGACAAGGAATTTATCGTCTTTGTCGGTCCTTCGGGATGTGGCAAAAGCACCACTCTTCGTATGACCGCCGGTCTAGAAAGGATTACGAGCGGCGAAGTCTATATCGACGATGTTCTTATTAACGATGTCGAGCCAAAGGATAGGGATATCGCCATGGTTTTCCAGAATTACGCCCTCTATCCCCATATGACCGTCTATCGGAATATGGCTTTTGCGCTTGAACTCAAAAAACTCGATAAAAACGAAATTGATCGACGCGTCAAAGCGGCCGCCGAGATTCTTGGGCTTACCAATTATTTGAATCGCAAGCCGAAAGCTCTTTCGGGCGGGCAACGTCAGAGGGTGGCGCTTGGTCGCGCGATTGTCCGTCACCCCAAAGTGTTCTTGATGGATGAGCCTCTTAGTAATCTCGATGCCAAACTTCGCGTGCAAATGCGGACGGAGATCTCGAAAATCCATAAGCGCGTCGGAGCGACTACCGTTTACGTCACCCACGATCAGACCGAAGCTATGACCATGGCCGACCGGATCGTCGTCATGAAAGATGGCTATATTCAGCAAGTCGGCACCCCCAAGGAAGTCTATTCCCATCCAGCCAATGTTTTCGTTGGCGGTTTTATCGGCTCGCCATCGATGAATTTCGTCAATTCTGTCCTTCGTGGGAATAAGCTTTTCTTCCTTGGCGAGGAAGGGGAGGCCAAAACGGGGATTTCTCTTGGCGCAAAAATCGTAAACAGAGTGAAATCCTATCTTCAAAAGGAAGCCGAAGAATTGCCTTCCTTGTTGGCGAATTACGAATCGACACTTGTCAAAGTCAATGAGGCTAACGCCAAAATCAAGAAGAAAAAAGCCAAACGTCTGGACGTAGGTAGCCTTGAAAACGACATCAAAGAGATCAAAGAAAGGATGGAAGAGGTTGAACGTTATAACAAAGACCATAAGGAAATTCGGCTTGTTTTAGGCATCCGTCCAGAACACATCTATGTGGAAGACGATGCCAACAACACGAATCCCGGAGAAATCCTTACTTTGGAAACGGAAACGACGGAGCTTCTTGGCCATGAGCTTATCGTCTATACCTCCCTTTTTGGCCAAAGACTCATCATAAAGACCGTTTCGAGCAACGATATCGAAGATGGGGAAAGCTACTCTTATCGCTTCGACATGAATGAGATCCGTCTTTTCGACGCCTTGACGGGGAAGGCCATCTAATGTCCCTTGCTCTATTCGAGACCTATTCCATTTCGGATGAAGATAGCAAAGACGTACGTCTTCATCCTGTCTATAGCAAACTTAGCGTTCCTTTCTTGATGGAAAAGATCGCGACTCGCTTTGCATTAGATGGCTTCTCTCTCATCGAGAGAAACGAATTCTATGGGGAAATGCTTCTTTCCGATGGCGATTATTCCCTGACGTTTCATTTTTTGAATGACGAAGGGCCGAATCTCAAAATAGGCATCTCCGTCTATGCGCCCGATAAACGCGGTAAGACAAGAAAGAAGCTCATGGAATCCCTGGCGCTCCTTAAAGAAATCGCGGAAAGCAAAAACGCGCATTGACCGAACCGAAAAAAAGAATCCTTCTTGCGCGATTGGAAAAAAGAGGATTGAAAGGAAAACATATGCAAAAGAAATTCATTTGCCTCACTCTCGCCTTCCTGACTATGCTCGCTTGCGGAGGGTGCGAGACGTCAAACGGGAACGACTCCTTTTCCCATACCTCCATCCAATACACCTATCGCGAAGAGGTAAGCAAAGAGCCGACTTGCGAGGAGATGGGCGTTAAAACCTATATTTGCAATGAAGATAGCACCCTTTCTTACACTGAGCCCATTCCGGCGCTTGGACACCTTTACGATGTAAGCGCTCTGGAATTCGTTTGGGAGGGCTACGAAAGCGCTTCTGTCACTACGACATGCTTACGGTGCGGCAAAGAAACGACTTTTGCTGCCGATATCGTCTCGTCTATCGAAAAAGAGCCGACTTGCACCGAAAAAGGCGAAAGGGTTTATACGGCAACCGTCCTCATTAACGGCAATACCTATAGGAATGTCAGAAAGGAAGAGCTTGTCGCCGAGCATGTTTATGAGAAGGTGGAAGAAGAATCTTTTTCAGCCAGTTACGCGACCGATGGCAAATTGGTCCAAAAATGTTTGAGCTGTGGCGATAAGAAAGAGACCGCGCTCCCCAAGCAGAGAGATGATTTTGAGAACTACGGGCAGGAAGAAAACCCATTCCTTATCTCCTCTATGGAGGATTGGAATGCCTTTGCCCTAGACGCTTCAGCAAATTCCTTTGCGGGAAAGTATATCAAGATAACTGAAAACATCGGTTCGAAAGAAAATCCGATTACGTCTTACGCGAATAATTACGAGGCGATGTTCGCCGGTACTCTTTTGGGAAATGGAAAGACCCTCTACGTGAATCTCCCTGTCCGGCTTACAAGCAAAAAAGCCAAAGAAAGAACGGGTTTATTCGCTTTCGCATCGAATGCCTCTTTCAAAGATATCACCATCGAAGGCGTGGTGGGAGAAGATATGGATGGCTCAAGTATCGCCGCATCCTTGCTCGCCGATGGAAGAAATTCGATTAGCATCGATAATTGCGTGAATAAAGCGAACGTCTATGGCAAGGATACAGTCGCTGGTCTAGTTGGCTTTGCCTGTGGCGGATCCTCTATTACCATCGCGAATTGTCGTAACGAAGGAGCGATTTATGCTATCGAGAACATAGCTGGGGGCTTGGTTGGCAACGCCGAGGGGAAATCCTTAAAGATTCTTTCGAGCGTGAATAGCGGAACTATCGCCGCTTCCAAGACGAGTTGCGATCAATTCGTCGGAAGGATCAAGACGCCAACGGCGGTTTCTATCGACGAAAAGTGCCAAAAGCTCGGCCATGCCTATTTCCATAGCCAGCGATCCTTTGATGAAAATGGCCACTATTACACGTGTTTAGAGGAAGGCTGTGAGGCTAAACTCGAAACAAAAGGGCACGACTTCAATTTTGTGGAGGAAGTTCCCTCTACTTGCCAAGAGACTGGCGTCAAAGCCCATTATACGTGTTCGGATTGCGACGCTTTGTTCTTAAAAAACGGCGACGTGTATTCTCTTGTCGAAGATACGAGCGAGCTTCTAGTTCCGCTTAGCGCTCACCATTATGGGGAAGCGTATGAAAACGACGAAACCAGCCATTGGCATCTTTGTGAGATTTGCGGTGTGGAAAGTAACCACGTCGCTCATGTTAAAGATTACGAACAAGTAGCGGAAGAGCATGGCATATCTTGCGTTGAATGCGGCTATCAAATTTCGCCCCCTTTGTCTCATACCCATCAATTCGATAACCTCACTTCCGAAGTCAAAGCAAGCTATGCGAGCGAAGGGCATAGGGCGTATGCCACTTGCCCATGTGGAAAGATATTCACCGCCGATACGCACGAAGAAACAACTCTCGATTCCTTAAAACTCCTATCCCAAAAAGAGGATGCTACCAAAGGATATGGGACGAGCGAAGAGAATCCCTACCTCATCGCCAACGAGACGGATTATCTTGCTTTTAAAGACGCAGTCGATAACGGAACCTCTTTCGAAGGGATGTTCGTCAGAATGAGTGAGGACATTGGGAGCAAAGAACATCCGATTACCTCAAGCATCGGTTCAATGAAAGACAAACCCTTTAAAGGCACCTTTGATGGGGATGGCCATTGCGTTTACCTTTCTATCGATTCGACAAGCGCTTATCAAGGGATATTCGGCTATGTGGATGGTGGCGTTATCAAAAACCTTGTCGCGAAGGGGAGTTTGAGGACGAAAACCGCCTCAAACATCGCCAATAGAGCTGGGGCGATTGTCGCCTATGCGAGCGCTACCGCCATTTCTTCTTGCAAAAACTACGCTTCCATTGCCGTTGTCGATGGTTTAGGCGATGTCGGCGGCCTTGTCGGATACGCCATTTCAAAGAGCCAAGTTCTTGATTGCGAGAATTATGGTTCGATCGCTTGCGAAGGGGAGAAAACGAAGTATGTCGGAGGCATTGTGGGGAATGCCTCTACTATAACCATCCGAAATTGCGTGAATGGATATCTCTCCCTTTCGGAAGGCAATGGCCAAGGCACGATTGCGGACGTCTATCAATTCGCCGGCGGCATTCTTGGCGGCGCCCAAGGGCAAGTGACGATCGATTCTTGTCAAAACCATATGGATATCCATAGTTCCATAAGCGGAAGCGCAGGCGTTTCTGGCATCGTTGGATTAGTTAATACGGGTTCGAAAAACTCCCTTATAGCGAATTGCTCCAATTATGGAAATCTTTCTGGGCTTGCTAGCGTGGGCGGGATCGTCGGCCGTTTAGCAGCCAAAGGAACAACGAGCGATCCCTATATCATCACGATTCGGAAATGCCAATCGGATGCTTCGCTTAGCAAAGTCGGCGACACTATCGCTAGCGAAGAGGTTGGTTCGGTGGAAAATACGGATGAAAGCAAGAAAATCCCCGGCATTCTTGTCGGCTCAACGAGTGGCAGTTCCTCTTTGCCAAGGATTGTAAACGAATAGTATTTTGGCTTCTTTCGGTTTCGAGGAAAAAGGGCAAAGGCCCTTTAGGGACAAAGGACTTCAATATGGAAATCAAAAGCATTTATGACGAATCATTTAGAAAATATGGCTGCATAATTCAAGATCGTTTCGACGATGTTTTGTCAAAGCTAGCCAAGATTGAAAAACCCCAGAAAGGAGTGAAGTATCTGGCTAGCGAAGAAACGCTTGAATCCTCATTCGATAAAGAAAAACTGGAAAACGATTATTTTGGCGGTATGCCAATCCAAATCGGCTATTGCGCGGGATTCAATAAGAGCGTGAACGCGCTCGAATACCATAAAAGCAGCGAAATCAATATGGCCAACGAGGATTTCATTCTTGTTCTTGGCTTGCGGCAAGACATCGTCGATAACGCCTACGATATCGCTAACGCGGAAGCGTTTTTGGTTCCTAGAGGGGTGGCGGTGGAAATCTACGCGAGCACGCTCCACTATTGCCCTCTTAGCCAAGGAGAATCCTCCTTCAACATGCTTGTGGTCCTTCCTAAGGGCACGAATGTCGGAAAAAGAAAGTCTTCCCTCGAACCGCTTTTATATGGCACGAACAAATGGCTTCTTGCCTTTAGTGGGACAAGTGAAGCGAAAGGCGGCGCGTTTGTCGGCTTAAAAGGAGAAAAACCATGGATGAAGTAACACTCGAAGAGGCCTTTGGTCGCATCGAAAGGAAGAAAGATGACATCATTGCCGTCCTGGATCATATTTGGGAACATCCGGAGCTTGGTTACAAAGAATGGAACACCCATAAGTATTTGAAGAAGAAATACGAGGATTTAGGGTATATCGTCCATGAAGTCGGGGATATTCCTGGCTTCTATATCGATATCGACACTGGGAAAGAAGGACCGACTGTCGCCGTCTTCTCGGAAATGGACGCTCTCCATATCCCCGAGCATCCTGAAAGCGATAAGGCGACGGGGGCGGTTCATGCGTGTGGGCATCATACCCAACTGGCAGCGACCTATGGCACGGCGATTGGTTTAAAAGATAAGGATCTCCTTTCCAAGCTAAGTGGCAAAATCCGCCTATTCGCGGTTCCTTGCGAAGAAATCGTAAACGGCCCTTTCTACGATGGGCTTCTTAGAAACAAAACGGTGAAATTCCTCGGTGGCAAGAAAGAATTCATTTACCGAGGATTATTGGAAGGCGTCGATATCGCTTTTATGATCCATGGCGGGGCGAAAGGCTTTGGCGTCTCTAAAGGATGGGATGGCAACATCAACAAACGCTATATTTTCGAGGGAAAGACCTCTCACGTCGCTTCGCCTTTCAATGGGCTAAACACGATGAACGCTGCTTTGGTGGCGATGAACGCCGCCAACGCCCTCCGCGAGCGAAGCGTGGACGCGCTCCATATGCGCTATTACGCCAACGTCGTCGATAATGGTGGCGGGGCCCCCAATAACGTTCCGATGAGAACGGTCGTGGATGTGGGCTTACGAGCCTTGACGGTGAAGAAACTCGAAGAGATGAGCCGCGATGTCGATAGAGCCTATATCGCCGGAGCCTATAGTCAGGGGGTTCGTCTCGAGATTCAAACGACGATGGGATATTGCCCACGCCGCGAATCGCGCCCTCTCCAACTCGTTTTCCTCGATGTGGCGAAGCGCTTATTCCCGAAAGAAGAGATATCGGATACGGAAAACACATCTGCCGGAGTGAGCGATATTGGCGATATTTCTTCGCTCATTCCGACGGTCCATGCCTTTATCGGCGATGGTGGTCCAAGCAATCACACCGTGAAATTCCATATTATCGACAAATATCGCATGGGCGTTACCGCAGCGAAGGAACAAGTTGGGGTTTTGTTGGAGCTTCTTGGCGATAATGCCGCTAAAGCCAAAGAAATCATGGAAGAATATAAGCCAACTTTCGCTCGTCGCGAAGATTATCTTGCTTTCGAGGAGAAATATACGAAAACTTTGAAAGCGGTGGATTACGATGCGGATGGGAAAGTCCTTTTTAAAGGGGAATGATATGAAACTCAATATGATTGGCGGCTCTAGCCAAGGCGATCCCTATGTCATCGCAAGCAAAGGGAAGTACTACATGTATGTCACAGGGAGAGATGGCGTCGGACTCTATGTCTCTTCCGATTTGAAGACTTTTGAATATCGGGGGATTTGCTTTTCGAAAGAAGGGGAGAAGGAATACTGGGCGCCTTCCGTCATCGAACTCGATGGCACCTATTACATGTATCTTTCTTATATGGGAAGTGAGGAAAACGATACGCATAAAGAGCATCTTATCCTCGCCACTAGCGTCTCTCCCGAAGGGCCTTTTGTTTATCATAACGATTTAGTGGAGCCATTCTCCATCGATGCGCATGTGGTCCAATCGGGGAAAGGGTTATATCTTTTCTATAGCGCCAACGATTACGAGGCAAAGCGCGCTGGAACCTTAATCAAACTCATCAAACTCAAAAACCCATTCGAAACAGAAGGCGAAGGCAAGGTGGTGGTGCGGGCCACGCTCGATGAGGAAATCTTCATGAAAGATCGTTTTAAGAAAGGTCAGCATTGGCACACCCTCGAAGGTGCCTTCTATTTCCGCAAAGGCGATTACCATTACCTCATGTATAGCGGGAATTGCTATCAGAATGAGAACTATTATATCGGCTATGCGGTTGCGAAAGGGAATACGGATGATTTGTTGGAACTCTCTTTCCACAAATACCCCAATGAGGATACCTATTGTCCATTGATCAAGAAAAACGAATTCGAAAGCGGAACAGGCCATAATTCCTTGCTGGTAAAGGATGGCCATTATTACGTTATTTACCATGGAAGAGACAATAACGCCCAAGGCAAAGGCGATACCCGCACAGCCCGAATCGCGGAAATTAAAGCCGATGAAGGAAGATTGGAAGTGGTAGGTCGTTAAACAAAATGCAAATAGAATCGAGCATAGTGGAGGCGGTTTTATTTAGACGCCAATTCCTTGCTCTTTAGCAAAAAGCGGGGATATAAACAAAACAATTAATTTCTCAATATGTCAGGGGCTCTTTTTCCCTTTTAAACAATTCATGGGTCCTTTTTCCGAATTGTTTATAATGGTTTTTAAACTTTGCGATATATAATTTAAGCGTTAAAGAAAGGAGAAATTGAAACAAATGAAAATCTTTAACATTATCAAAAAGGTCATTCTTGTTTTGGCCTTCGTCTTTGCCGGAGTGGCATGCGTTCTTGGCGGCATAACCTTGGAAACAGCCGATGTTGCCTTCGGCACCGCTTTAATGAGTTATGTCATTGTCGCTTTCGTCGGCTTCTTCCTCTTTTGCAGCAAAAATCAAACCGCTCGCCGAATTGGCTTAGGTCTTACGACCGGTTTCATGGTCGTTCTTTTCTATCTTTCCCTCGCTGGCATCGAGACTTCTACCGGAGCCATCATGGGGCTTGTCTCCGTCATTCTTTATGTCATTTACTTCCTTGTCGCTCTTATTGGCCTCCTTGCGATTGGTGGTGAAGGTGATAACGATCCCGAAACCGATCCCAAAATCAAAAAGATTCTCGGATGGAAAAAACTCCAAGAAGAAGGCATCATTTCTAGCGAAGAATTCGAAGAAAAGCGCCAAGAAATCCTTTGCCTTAAGAAAAACAACATCAAAAAGTAAGAAGATATCCTTGCTCTTTGGGGGGCCACTGGATGTGGCCTCTTTTTTCGGCTTTGATTTCGCCATGTTCAAACAATCTAGGGAAATCGCATTGACCACATAACGAAGAGAAACGCCAATGGCCGCTATTCGGCTTTCATCTTCCTTAGGAAGGAATATACCAAAGCCTATATTCGTGTGATAGATAGGGTCGAGGACTTGGTTTTTAGCCCTTTCTTTTCGCCATAGAATCAAAGAAGTGACTAATTTCTCGATGGAAAGCGAAGAAATTCCGTTCTTGACCAATTGGTGCTTGTAGATAGGGAAGAGAGCTTACTATCTTAGGATGAGCAAAGGAAAATTTTAAAAATCCTTGCATAACCCATGCATTTGTTGCTTTTAGTCCTTATATATCTTGCTTTCATAAGCTTAGTCTTACCGGGTTCTCTATTGGGGTCTGACTGGCCTATGATGCATCTTGCTTTTTTCGTTTTGATGGCCGCAATGGTTTATTTGACGTTTAAAATCGCTCGTTAAAGGAAAGCGTCGACCTTGCCATAGGAAGAAGGAGTCGTTCGAGGGTAAAAAAGTTTTTGCCTTCGAAAACGAACCTTTCCTATGATGAAACGAATAAGGGAAAGCGCTTTGGCGGCTTTTCTCCCGAAAGAGGACCCTATTGAAAAACTTTCGAGGTTGAATAGGAGGTAACGCCAAAACGTTTAGCAAGAACAAGAAAAGAGGCCTTTCGATAAGAGCTCGCCGATAAGAGAAAAGAGTAGAAGGGTTTTAGAACAGCACTAGAAATCCAATTTTTCAACGCAAAACCGCCTCAAATAATTTCTACGTTTCAAAAGAGCGAACATTTCCTTTTTGGAATGGATTTTCTATAATGCCTCGTGTTGAGGAGAAGCGAATGGACGAAAACGAACTTCCTATTTCCTTTGATCGCCAATACGAAGGCCATATTAAAGACGATTTACGTACTAGATTTTCTAGTTTCTCTCTTTTTATCGTCGTTGGTCTTTTCGGGATCTTTGGTGGCGTTTATTGCGTCTTGGGCGGCTTCCAAGGGCCGGCTAGCGATTACGAGTTTACATCGGGCATCGTTTTTATGATCATTGGTGTTCTTCTTATCGCCTCTAGCCCTTTTTCTTTCTTTTTTGGCGGGACGATGAATAGGAAATGCCAAGGAAAGATTGCCATCCGTTTCTTTAGGCCGAATCTCGAGCTCAAACTATGGCGTTATGAATTATCGACTTCCTTCAAGAAGCGCCCTTTTTTTGAAAAGGGAGACCTCAATGAAGTCGAAGACAAGAAAAAATACGCGATTGTTGGCCTTGAAAACGGCAAGACCCTTCATGTCCCTTATTCGGAAATAAGCCAAGAGCAAAAGGAAGCGCTTCTTCGTATCGGAAAAGAGATGAAGGAGTATCTTGCTAACGAAGCCCGAAAAAGGAAGGAATACCACTCCGGTTCCAACCTCGATTGATTTTCTTTCCTGCATAATCCTATAAGATTGACGATTCTCTTCCATCCTCTTCTTATGACCAAAAGCGGTGGACCCCTTTCTATGGGCGAAAAAGAAAACGAATATCCCATTGACCGTTTTAGACGAGGTTTGCAGACCCCGTTTTTTTGCTATAATTCTAGATATGTACCGTGTGATTATCGCCGATGACGAGGAAGCGACGCGCTCGCGTCTTA
The DNA here is from genome assembly GCA_002440125.1 of Caryophanales bacterium UBA6356. GTDB lineage: Bacteria > Bacillota_I > Bacilli_A > RFN20 > CAG-826 > UBA4951. The sequence continues at coordinate 26,891 of DJRQ01000053.1, forward strand.
AAACCTTATTTTCCTCTTTGGCCATTCGCAATCTTGGATTTGAGTTTGTCGGTTCTTTTGAAAATGGCTACGACGCTTTGGAAGGTGGGGTGTCCCTCGATCCGGACTTGCTTGTCACCGATATCAAGATGCCTTTCATCGAAGGACTAAGCCTCATTCGGCAAATGCGCCAAAGCCTTCCTTTGCTCCAATCGATCATTCTTTCTGGCTTTGACAATTTCGATTACGCGAAGAAAGCGATTGAACTTGACGTTGCGAGTTATCTTTCGAAACCCATCGATGAAGATGAGCTTCTTTCTGCTTTGAAGCGCGTCAAAGAAAGGCTGGAAAGGCTTTATCAAGTTTCGCCTGAGGGCTATGGCGCTTCCAAAAAGGACCGCCAAAGTCTTCTTAAATCCGAACAAAACGCCGATCTTTTGCGCCTCATTACGTTAAAGAACGTAGGCGAAAGATTTAGTGGCAAATTGCTTTTGGATGGTATCGATTTGCGAGAAGGTTATGTCGTTTTGGGGATTTTCGATCCAGACAAGGAGGAAGATGCCTTGTCTTACGAAGAACTAGAGGTTGCCCAATATCAGCTTCAAGAGCAACTAATGGACGGCTTCAAAGAGAAGGGCATATCCCTTTATGTGTTCGACCTTTCTCCTTCTTTAGGCGTTCTTTATGTATCGCCGAAGCCTTTTAAGAAAAGCGATCTCGAACATCCTGTTTTTGAGATCATCACCAAAATCAAGAAAAGCCTCGGCTTTTCCTTTAGCGCGGCCTTTAGCGAAGACAAAGCGGTGCTAGAGAAAGGCCTTTCCTACCGCCGTCTCTACCGCCATGCGAAATGGAGTCTTGAGTACCGCACGGTCGTAGGCAATGGCGTCGTCCTCTTTTATAGTGACTTCTCTTCCCAAAACCCGGCGATCGGAAAAGTTGACGATAACGATTTCCGAGCCATAAGCTATGCTTTGCTATATGGGAAAAAGGAAGAGGCTAAGAAGCTTATCGACCAGATGCTCGAGACCATTTCTTCCGTTTCCTATAAAGATTCGTATTTTCTAATCGTCAACAACTTGTTAGATGCCATTTTGAAAAGTTCGATCGATCTCCAACGGTTCTATCAAAGCTATCGGCCTCATGTGGCTCTTGTCAATGATCTCATCGCCATAAAAGGAAAGGAAGGCATGAAAGCTTTCTTCTTCGAACTTGTCGAGCGTTTGCTCAAAGTCAACGCGGAGGTCCGATCAAGTGGCGTCGAGGATGCCTACGACCGGATGGTTGCTTATATCGAAAGCCATTTCCGAGAAAATGTCCTATCGGTCGAAGATCTTTCCCAGGAGCTCGGCTATTCAAGTTCCTATATCTTCACCATTTTCCGCCGTCATGGCACTTCCTTCACGAAGCTTTTGACTTCTTTTCGCATGGCGGAAGCAAAAAAGCTCTTGGCCAATCCGGACAATAGGATGAGCCAAATCGCTCATGAGATCGGTTATGACGACCCTTATTATTTCTCACATTGTTTTAAACGCTTTTACGGCGTTTCTCCGCAAGAGTATCGGAAGGGCTAAATGAAAAAGCGGGCCTTACCTCTTTCTTTGGAACTTTTTTATCCGACTCTTTTGATTTTCGCTTTTCTCCTTACGGCCATCGTGACTTGCGCTCAATTCCTTTATCGTCATGAGGTCGTTGCGGCAAGCGATAGCAACATGAGTGCCACAAGCGAGCAGCTTTTGGGGACTTACGACAGCTATTTTGACCAAGTATTCAGCAATTCGAATGCCGCCCTTGAGGCCTATAACGAGGAATCTCAAACCGAAGAAATATCGCCAAATGTGCGTGAGAGTTTTTCGATGATGATGTCCCTCCGAAAGGAAATCACCGCGATGGCCCTTTTCCGCGTGAGCGATGGCAAAAAACTTTTGGCGGTCGGGGAAGAAAGCGCCTCCTTCCCAGATACGGCGATAGGGGAGAGCTGGTTCCAAAGGACTTTCGAGAACGAGGAGAATAGGCTTATTCCCTTCCTTTTCCTTCCAGAGGACGCCAATCAAAGCTATCGTTTCACTCTCTCCCGTTACGCAAACTATGAGCGCGATTCCTCTCTCGATGCCGTTTTGCGCATTGATTTCAGCTTCCAATCGATCGTCGATTCCCTAAGCGAGACGGCTTTGGGCGAAGGCGGATATTTTGTCATTTACGACAAAAATTATCGGTCTGTGTATCGTTCGAACGCTTCCTTTGACTATAAGAATGGGGAAGAGACGGTCTTACGAAACCTCATCGCAGGGCATGGCGTCTATGAGATTGGGGAGAGTTCCTATTTCGTCTATGCCTCAAGCATCTCCAAGACGAGTTGGCGGTTGGGGGTTTTCTTAAACCGCGATTCTTTGGAAATGGCCATTGGCACTTTCACCCTTTGGTCCATTTTGAGCGCCGTCATTGGTTTTTTGGTTTTTGCTTTGCTTTTGTTTTTCGTCTCGCGGAGGCTTACTAGACCCTTAAGGGTTCTTAGCACCCAAATGCAAGGCATCGTCTCTTTAAACGAGTTGCCTTCCCTTCCCTTCCCTTCCCAAGGCAGCAAGGAAGTACAAGAGCTTGATCGGTCTTTCGAAGCGATGTTTAAGCGCCTTGAGGAGCTTAATGCCCATCTTTTAAATGAGAAGGAGATGCAGCGCCAAAGCGAACTCCGCGCCCTTCAAAACCAAATAAACCCGCATTTCCTTTATAACACGCTCGATTCCATTTTGGCTCTCATTGAGAAAGGCCAAAACGAAAAAGCCGGGAAGATGATCGTGGCTTTGTCGCGTTTCTTTAGAATCTCGATATCACGCGGCCGAAACGTGATACCCTTGCGCGATGAGCTAGAGCACGCGCGCAATTACTTGCTTATCCAGAAATTGCGATTCGGGGATTCTTTCACCTACGATTTCCAAATCGAAGAAGGTTTCATGGACGTTCCGGTGATTAAGCTTATCTTGCAACCTCTTATCGAAAACGCTATCGCGCATGGCCTTCCTAGCGAGGGCTTAGGGCGGATTCTTATTGCCGTTAAGGAGAAGGAAGGCAAACTCCTTTTAAGCGTTACGGATAACGGCTATGGGATGAGCGATGAGAGTAAGCAAGCCCTTTGGGAATCGCTCCATAAAGAAGGAGCTCCGGGTAAAGGCGTTGGTTTGAAAAATGTCTATCTTCGGTTGCGTCTTGCTTATGGAGAAACTGCCGACATCCTTATCGATAGCGAGCTTGATAAAGGCGCGACCTTCACTCTTGTTATTCCTTTGAAAGGAGAGCCCCATGCCTAAACGCTTTTTCTTTATTCTTCCTTTCTTTGGCCTTTTGCTCTCTTCTTGCGGTCAAAATTCTCTCTCCTTGGCCAAAGTCTTCGTTTATGACGCTAGCGACGAATTCATCCAAACCTTTTCGAATGCCTTAAAAGAGAAACTCGAAACGAAAGGGCACGAGGTGGAAGTCTTTGATGCGGCAAGGAAACAAAGCCTTCAAAACAGCCAAATCGTTGCTGCAATCGAAGACAATTCAAAAAATCCTCTTTTCGTCAATATCGTCGATCGTCTGAGCGCTAGCGTCCTCATTGAAAAAGCGGAGAGTTGCGACACTCCTTTGCTTTTCGTCAATCGAGAACCTCTTCTAGAGGATCTTCTCCATAGCGATTGGTCAAAGAAGAACGTCTACTATTGCGGAGCGGATTCGGACTATCAAGGACAAGCCCAGGCGGAAATCGCGGACACTCTTTTTGGAGGGGTCCATTCCTTTCCCCAAAGCAAGTACGACAAAAATGGCGATGGGAAAATCCAAATCGCCCTCTTCCGTGGGGAACTTGGTCACCAAGATGCCGAGCATCGGAGCAAATCCTCGCTTGGAAGCCTTGCGCGTCTTGGCTATCGAACCGAATTGGTTTCAGTGACTTATGGGAATTGGGAACGGAAAGAGGGGTATCAGGAAATGGACCGGCTTTTAGCGCACGGAACCTCTATCGAACTTCTTTTGTCCAATAACGACGCCATGGCCTTAGGCGCCATCGATCGGCTTTTGGAGGAAGTCCAAAAAGATGATTCTTCTTCTAACGCCCTCCCTTTTAGGGAACGCTTTTTCCCCATTATCGGCGTCGATGGAACGAGTCAAGGCATCGAAGCGGTCAAAAAGGAGACTCTTTCTGGCACGGTGCTTAACGACGCCTCTCTTCAAACGGAAATCCTTTCCGACCTCTATTCGCATTTCGTGGATGGGCAAGAGATGCCCTCCTATGGAGAAGCGGTTTCCAAAAGTGGGAATATTTATCGTGTCCGAGGTCGAAAAATCGTCTCTGAGCAATAAGTAAGCGGTTACATTTGAGCATTTTTTCACATTATGAGTATAGAAAAATACATTTTTTTGAAAGCGCTTTCTCATTAAATTGTAGGCAAATAATAGATCGGACGGATTCTTAACGAAACGCCCCGATCGAAAGGAATTAAAGGAGGAAACATGAAAAAGAAATTAATTCCTGCCGCGATTATGGGAACTCTCACAGCTACTTTGTTAGCTTGCGCCCCAACGGGAACGAACAAAGACAAACCCGTCATCTTCTATAATCGTCAGCCTTCGCAAAATAACGTCGTCAACAAAGACGTTATGAATCACACGGCGAATACTTATTACGCCGGTTTTGATGCGGTCGGTGGAGGCACCACCCAAGGCCAAATGATCGTCGACTACATCAAGGCCCACGCCGCGGAGATGGATCGCAATGGCGATGGCACTATCGGCTACGTTCTTGCGATTGGCCAAAACTCCCATAACGATTCAGCCGCTCGCACGATCGGCGTTCGTAAGGCCCTTGGCACTGGCGAGACCGCCGTCGACACGACCAGTACGAAAAAAGGCTCTATCACCGTGGGCGAAAAGACCTATCAAATCGAAGAGCTTGCCGCGAAGGAAATGCGCGATGAAGCCGGACCATGGAGCAGCACCAACGCCGGCAACACCATGGATACATGGATCAATCAATTCGGAGATAGAATCGACCTTGTCGTCTCCAATAACGATGGCATGGCGGAAGGCATGATTAGCAAATACGGAACCGGTGTCGTGATTCCGACTTTCGGCTATGACGCCAATATGACGACCCTTGAACTTATTAAGAAGGGCGGTTCGATGAAGGGTACCATTTCCCAAAACCACCACGCTCAGGTTCTGACTTGCTTGCAACTCGTTCGCAACATGATAGACGGTTTGACGGGAGAAGAAGTCTATACCTCAGGCTTTACGAAGGCCGATAAGTGGGGCAACCAGATCAAATCCGCCAACGTTGCTTGGAACGCCGATGATCGTTCGATGTTAGCCGAAAACGGCATCATCACCAAAGATAATGTCGAAGCGGCAATCGCCGACACGCTCGATGCGGGCATTACTAAGACAGCGACCGGCGACCCCATCAAAGTTTTATGGACCGTCTATAGCAGCACGGATAACTTCTTGAACCAAAGCTTCATCCCGACGCTTAAAAAATATGCGCCTTATTACAATGTTGATTTGAGCAAGATCGTTTATGGGGATGGCACCCAAGAGTCCTCGATAACCAATAACTTCACCGGTTTAGAGAACTACGATGCTTATGTCATCAACATGGTCGAAACGACAAGCGGCCCGATTTACCAAGAGCTTCTCGACGCCTAGTTCGATTATTTGCGAGATGGGGTCATTCTTTAATGAGAGTGGCCTCTTCTCGTTTTCGTCATTAGAGGCCAAAGAAGGTCAGAGGGCCTCTAAAAGGAGAGAAGCATGAGCGAAAATATTCTAGAATTAAGACATATCTCAAAGGCTTTCGGCCGCAATCGCGTCCTTAAAGACGTTAATTTCGCCGTCAAAAAGGGGAGCGTAATCGGTCTGATGGGCGAAAATGGCGCTGGAAAGTCGACGATGATGAAGATTCTTTTCGGGATCTATAGCAAAGACGATGGCGAAATTGTTTTCGATGGGAACAAAGTCGAATTCAATAGTCCCAAAAACGCGTTGGAAAACGGCGTGGCGATGGTCCATCAGGAACTGAACCAATGCTTGGAACGCAATGTCGTCGACAATTTGTTTTTAGGGCGGTATATCACCCATTTCGGAGTCGTCGACGAGCGCTCGATGCTTAAAATAGCTCGCAATCTTTTCGCGCGGCTCGATATAGCCATCGATTTTAACGCCCCCATGAAGACGATGTCGGTTTCGCAACGCCAGATGTGCGAAATCGTCAAAGCCGTTTCCTATGACGCCAAAGTCATCGTTTTGGATGAACCGACTTCTTCCTTGACCGAACGGGAAATCAAAAAGCTTTTCAAAATCATCGAAGATTTAAAAAAGGAAGGTGTTTCCTTCGTTTATATTTCCCACAAGATGGATGAGATTTTCGAAATATGCGATGAGGTGAGCGTCCTTCGCGATGGCGAGATGATCATGACCAAGCCCATCAAAGAAACGAACATGAACGAACTCATCTCAGCGATGGTTGGTAGAAGCCTTTCTCAACGTTTCCCCCTCATGGATAACACCCCAGGGGAGGTCGTTTTGGAAGTCAATAAACTTAGCACCAAATATGAGCCGCGTTTGCAAGATATCAGCTTTTCCGTCCGAAAAGGCGAGATTTTCGGCCTTTACGGCTTGGTTGGGGCTGGACGAAGCGAATTGCTCGAATCGCTTTTTGGGGTAAGGACGATTGGCGGAGGCGAAATCAAATACCAAGGCCAACACGTTTTCTTCCATAACGCCGAAGATGCCATGAATCACCATTTCGCTTTCATCACCGAGGAGCGAAAGATGAATGGCATGTTCGCCAAATGCTCTTTGGCCTATAACACGACCATTTGCAATTTGGATAAGTACATGCGTTATGGGGTCCTTTCGAATAAGAAAATCATGGAAGCGACGAAAAAGGAAGTGGAAATCATGCATACCAAATGCACTGAGCTTACCGATCCTATAACTTCCTTGTCGGGTGGGAACCAACAAAAGATCATCATCGGCAAATGGTTGGTCAGAAATCCTGACGTCTTCTTGATGGATGAGCCGACTCGAGGGATCGACGTCGGTGCGAAATATGAGATTTACCAGCTCATCATAAAGATGGCGAAGGAAGGGAAGACGATTATCGTCGTCTCGAGCGAAATGCCAGAAATCTTAGGCATCACCAACCGCATCGCCGTGCTTTCGAACTATCGTCTTGCTGGCATCGTAAACACCAAGGAAACGAACCAAGAAGAGCTTTTGACGCTTAGCGCGAAATATTTATAGAAGGAGAGAATTATGGCAGAAATGACCATCAAGGACGTGAATGCTAGAATAGCAGAAGTCCAAAAATCACTCGATCCCCTTTATGGGAATGGAGCGCTTAAAATCGTCGATCTTCGCGAAGAAATTAGCGAAATTCGACGCGACAAAATGATTTCCAAAAAAGATAAAGCGGAAAAGGTTAAAGCGTTGAAGGCCGAAATCGAAACTGCCAAGCTTTTTGAAGAAGAACATCGCGAAGAAATAAAAGGCCTCGTCGCGGATGGGAAAAAGATCGTCAAAGAGGAATTCGACGTTTGCTATAAGGAGCTCCAGAAGAAGGCTAAAGAAGAGAAGATAGCCGAAAAAGAGGAATATAGGCAAAAAGTCAAAATCGAGAAGGAGGCCTTTCAAGCCGATCTTGCATCTTTGGCGAAAGACAAAGACAATCTTGAGCCCGATGTCTATAAGGCGAAGGTCAATGGCCTTAAGCGCTCACACGGTTCCACCCTTTACGAATTGAAGAGCAAGCATCAAAAGAAGCTTCAAACGATAAAAAGCGACCTCCATGATGTCTATTTGGATAAGGTCCGTAAGCTCACAGAGCTCAATGGCGATAAATTGACTTTGCAAGAAACGCTTTCTTCGCGTTGGGAGAAATACGTCTACCGATTCAGCTTGAAGGATTTTTTGCTCCAAAACGGCCTTTATATCGTTATGGTGGCGGCGTTTTTGATCTGTTGCATCGTTTCCGCCCCTATGGGAAAAGGAGATTTGCTCACTCCCGATTTGCGGAATATCTTCGAAATCTTGAACCAGTCCTCGCCTCGTATCTTCTTAGCTCTTGGCGTGGCCGGTCTTATTCTTTTGGCAGGCACGGATTTGTCAATTGGCCGTATGGTAGGGTTAGGGACCATGATCACTTGCATCATTCTCTATCCAGGAGAGAATCTAGCGCCCGTTTTCGGCGTGCATTTGGATTTCACCTCTTGGGCGAGTCCTCTTCGCATTGTCCTCGCTTTGGTCCTTTCGGTTCTATTTTGCACGGCTTTTTCGGCTTTTGCTGGCTTTTTCACGGCCAAATTCAAAATGCATCCATTCATTTCGACTATGGCCACGCAGCTTATTATCTTCGGCCTTTTAGCCATTATCACCGATCAAAAGAACACCGGCGTTATCGATATGGGGCTTAAGAATAGCATCGCCGGCAAGATACCGGGGACCTATTTCCCATTGCTCCTTATCTATGCGATTATCGGCGTGGTCATCGTCTCCTTTATCTGGAATCGCACGAAGTTTGGGAAAAACATGTACGCGGTTGGCGGAAACCCCGAAGCTGCCAGCGTCTCTGGCATCTCCGTTTTCTGGGTGACCATCGGCGTTTTCATCATGGCTGGCGTTCTTTATGGCTTGGGGGCATTTTTTGAGGGGGCGCGAATCGGAACCGCCAAATTCGATACCGGCACTTCCTATGAGACGGATGCGATTGCCGCTTGCGTGGTCGGAGGCATTTCCTTCACGGGCGGCATTGGCAAGATTCGTGGGGCCGTTATCGGTGCCATCGTCTTTACGGCCTTGACTTACGCCTTGACCTTCTTAGGCCTTAACCCTTATTACCAATTCGTGGTCAAAGGCATCATTATCCTTGCTGCCGTCTCTTTGGATTGTCTTAAATACTTGAAGAAACGCTGATCTTAAGGCGATTTTAAATTGAGGTGCGCTTTCTATAGGCGCACCTTTTATTGGAGCTATGCTAATATAAGAAATGATACCGTTTGAGTGGCTTTTTCTAAGTTTTATCGTTGGATTGGTGACGAACTACCTTTTGGCTCTTCAGTATCTAAAAGGGCTTCGTGGCGCTTCGAAAGGAATATCCGATTGGTGGCTTATTGCCTGTTCTATCGTCTGGGGGACGCCTATTTTGCTTTTCATGTACGCTCTTTTTCCGGAGATCCGAATGGAAGATATGGCCCATTCCAGACGTCTTTTGATTTCCGAAATCGTTCTTTTGCTTTTACAAATCGCTTTGGTTTTGACGCTTAGCTTCCTCGGCGTTATCTCCTATGACTTGCCTTCTTCTTCCGAAAGCGTCTCCTTATCCTTATTCGCTTTTCGCTTCTAAAGCTTCCAAGGTTTTAAAGAAGTCGATGTATTCGGCTGGAGACATATCCTTATATAAATAGATTTTCGTTTTTTCCTTTTTCGTCGAAGCGAAAAGCGAATAGGAGAAATACGCTTCCAAAGTCATCTGCTTCGGTTCGATCTTATGGAAGGAGAAGGGCGCAAAAAATGCGGCGTAGTCTTTGACGCTCCGCTCACGCCGATTGAAACGCGAATAAGTGGAAAGCAAAGAGAAGACATAGAAGGCGACCTCGTTATCCATCAAGATGATATCGCCTTGGTTTTTGAAAATCTCACTTAAAGAAAGGTAGCCCATAAAGGACTCCTCGCTTTCGAGTTGCTTTTCTAGTTGGGAATTCGAATGATAGGGGCGAATTGCGGCGATTTTCGGATTTTGTGCGGATATCCACCTTCCATAAAAACCTTTGACGAGGGTTATTTCCCCTTCGTACCGCTCGGGACGCGTTTCATCGAAGAACCAATAGAGCTTTTTCTTTTGAGTCGGATCGTCAAGCAAGCGGAAATAGGTGTCTTCGGAGGCTCGCTTAAAGTTTTCAAAGCCTTCATAAGACTCAATCTCAAAATCGATTCTTTCCAAATCCTCGGCCGTAAATTTGCCCCGACGGATGACGTTTCGGGCATCATCTAATGTTTGGTAAGTCAAACCATCGCCTTTGCAATAGAAAGTGATGCCTCGATGGTATTTAGAAAAACTCGTGATTCCTTGGACTAAAAGATCGTCATTCGGGAATAGCGACAGATCAAGATAAACGTATTTCATTCAAAATTCCTCTCTCTAAAGCTATTTTACATTTTTTGAACGATTTTGCCTATTTTTGGGCATTTGAAAGGCTACTCTAAGAAATGGATAAACGTTAGGAGCTTGAAGCTATGTAAAAAGGAAATGAGACGATATTTGCCATGACTATCTATTGCCCTTTTTAGAAGCAAAGAGGGATTTCGAAATGATGTAATCGCTTTCAAGAGGAACTCCCTTGCGTCACCCTTTCAAAATCGATATTATTCTATCGGTAAAACATTACTGAAAGCGGTAAAAATGAAAAGCTTCTCCAAAAATCAACTGCAACGCTATCCGATTTACTTGAAGCTTTTCCGTTCTTTGCTTGAAATGGGGGAAGTAACCATTTCCTCTCCTCAAATCGCCAAAGAACTCGGCTATAGCGAAGAGCAGATCCGCAAAGACCTCCAAGCCGTGAGCGATGAGCCAGGGCGTCCCAAAAAAGGGCGCGACCTCCATCAACTTGTGGACACCTTGGAAAGCTTCTTAGGGTATCGCGAAGACACTTTGGCTATCCTTATTGGTGTGGGACACTTGGGGAACGCTCTTCTAAACTATCCCAATTTCGACGGCATGGGCTTATCCATTGTGGCCGCTTTCGATAATGACCAGAAAAAGATTGGCTTAAAAATCAACGACAAGACTATCTACGATTCGAAGGAGCTTTCGGAAAGGCTTCCCGAACTCAAAGCCAAAATCGCGATTATCTGCGTTCCGGCCGGTGTGGCCCAAGAGGTAGTGGATAAGGCCATTGCTTCAGGGGCCAAAGGCATTTGGAACTTCGCGCCGACCCATATCAATGTGCCAAGAGGAGTGGTCATTGAAAACGTGAATCTTGCCTCCTCGCTTGCGGTGCTTTCGCATCGCCTTAACGAAGAATTATCCAAGGAGGGATAATATAAATGGAAGAAAACAAGAAAGAAACTCCCATCTCTGATGCGGAGAAAGAGGTGAATAGCCTCGTCGAAAAAGGCCTCAAAGCCCTTGACGCTTTCGCGAATTACGACCAAGAAAAGATTGACTACATCGTTGCCAAGATGTCTGTCGCCGGTCTTGATCACCATGGTTCTTTGGCACGTCTTGCCATCGAAGAAACAAAACGTGGCGTTTTCGAAGATAAAGCAACGAAGAATCTCTTCGCTTGCGAATATGTCGTCAACAATATGCGTCATACGAAGACCGTTGGCATCATCAAAGAAGATCCTGTCACCGGCATTACCGAGATTGCGGAACCAGTCGGCGTCATCGCCGGTTTGACTCCAGTGACCAATCCAACTTCGACCGTTATTTTCAAATCTCTTATTTCTATCAAAACGAGAAACCCGATCATCTTCGCTTTCCATCCAAAAGCGCAAAATAGCTCCAAAGCGGCGGCGATTGTCATGCGCGATGCGGCCGTGGCGGCTGGTGCGCCTGAGAATTGCATTCAATGGATCGAACATCCTTCGATGGATGCGACGAGCGCTCTTATGAAGCATCCTGGCATCGCTACTATCTTGGCGACGGGCGGTAATGCTATGGTCAAAGCGGCTTATAGCTGTGGCAAGCCTGCTCTCGGCGTCGGTGCTGGTAACGTTCCAGTCTATATCGATGAGAGCTGTGACCAAGATGAAACGGTCAACGACGTTGTCATGTCGAAGAATTTCGACAATGGCATGATTTGCGCTTCCGAAAGCGCCATCTTCATGCATCAAGCCATTTATGATTCGATGAAGAAGAAATTCACCCGCTTCAAAGTCTATTGGGCGAACAAGGAAGAAAAGAAGCTTCTTGAGAAGTTCATGTTCGGCGTGGTGAGTGGCGAAAAAGGCGTCGAAAACGGCCGTCTTAATGCCGACGTTGCTGGCATGAGCCCTGCTTGGATTGCCGAAAAGAGCGGTTTCAAGGTTCCAGCCGATACCTCGATCATTGCCGTTGAACTTAAGAAAGTCGGACCGGAAGAGCCTCTCTCTCGCGAAAAGCTTTCTCCCGTTCTTGGCGTTTATAAAGTCAAAGATGCCGAAGAAGGCTTTAACCTTTGCGAAAAGATGCTTGAATTCGGCGGTCTTGGACATAGCGCTGGCATCCATTGCAAAGAACAAGCCATGGCCGATAAGTTCGGCGATAAGATGAAAGCCATTCGTATCATCTGGAATTCTCCGACGACTTTTGGCGGCATTGGCAACGTCTATAACTCCTTCCTCCCATCCCTTACGCTTGGATGCGGCTCCTATGGCCATAACAGCGTCGCTGGTAATACAAGCGCCATCAATCTTCTTAACATCAAGAAAGTCGGCAAAAGGAGAAACACCATGCAATGGTTCAAAGTCCCACAAAAAATCTATTTCGAGCGTAACAGCATCCAATATCTCCGTTCTTGCAAAGACATCGGCAAAGTCTTCATCGTTTGCGACCGTTCCATGGTCGAGCTTGGCTTCCTTAACAAGATCATCGATGAACTCAATCTCCGTCGCAATCCCGTGACCTATCAGCTCTTTAGCGAAGTTGAGCCCGATCCCGATATCACGACCGTCCGTAAGGGCGTTTCGATCATGAACGAATTTAAACCCGATACCATCATCGCTTTAGGCGGCGGCTCTCCGATGGACGCAGCCAAAGGCATGTGGATCTTCTACGAGCACCCAGAAGTGAACTTCGATGACCTTAAACAAAAGTTCATGGATATCCGTAAACGCGCTTTCAAATATCCAGAACTCGGACGTAAGAGCAAGCTCATTTGCATCCCAACCACCTCTGGCACGGGAAGCGAAGTGACGCCATTCGCCGTCATTAGCGACAAAGCGAATCTCAAGAAGTATCCTTTGACCGACTATAGCCTCACGCCGTCGATCGCTATCGTTGACCCAGAGTTCACGACGAACCTTCCGGCGAAGGCGACCGCCGAAACGGGCATGGACGTCTTGACGCACGCCATCGAAGCTTATACATCCGTTATGGCCAGTGATTTCACCGATGGCCTTTGCCTTGAAGCTATTAAGCTTGTCTTCGAATATCTCCCACGTGCCGTCAAAGATGGCAAACACGATCTCAAGGCCCGCGAGAAGATGCATAATGCCGCTACCATTGCCGGTATGGCCTTTGCGAATAGCTTCTTAGGCCTTGTCCATGGCTTGGCGCATAAGATTGGCGCGGAATACCACACCGTCCACGGACGTACTTGCGCTATACTCTTGCCGCATGTCATTCGCTACAATGGCAGCGTTCCAACCAAACTCTCCGTTTGGCCGAAATACGAAGAATATCAATGCGACAAGAAGTATCAGCAAATCTGCAAGATGCTTGATATCCCAGCCGCTACCCCAGAAGAAGGCACGAAGAACCTCGCCGATGCTGTCATGAAGCTTGGTAAGGAAGTTGGCATCGATATGAACTTCCAATCCCTTGTTCCGGATGAGGCTCTTTGGAATAAGAATCTTGAAACGATTGCCTACTTGGCTTACGAAGATCAATGCTCTCCTGCCAACCCACGCGTTCCTCTCGTCCCTGAAATGATTCAAATCATGAAGGACGCCTATAAAGGTAACTAAGATGGTTAACATCGCGATTTGTGTTGGTTCGAGCTGCCATTTAAAAGGCTCTTATAACGTCACGGAAGCTATTCGCCAAGAAGTCAAAAAACGCGGCCTTGAGGATGAAATATCCCTCAAAGCCGCCTTCTGCTTCGGGAAATGCTCCCATGATGCCGTCACTATCAAAATAAATGATGAGATTGTGATGGGCGTCACGCCGGAAAACGTTCCTGCTGTCTTTGATGAACATATCGTTCCTTTGCTAAAATAGGTACGATAAGCAAAGGAGCTTGATATGAGACAAGTGCTTTGGAGTAAAGAAAACGATTGCCGCAGTTGCTATAAATGCATTCGCGGTTGTCCTACGAAGTCCATTGCCTTTCATCATGGTCAAGCTTCTATCATCCAAGAGGAATGCGTCCTTTGTGGCCGCTGCTATGAGATTTGTCCAACTGGTTGCAAAACCATTCGCGATGATTCCGCGCTTGTTCTTTCGCTTTTAGAGAATAAGGAAGAGGTCCGGGTTTCCTTGGCCCCTTCCTTTTTTAGCGCTTTTGGGGACGTTTCTTTTGAAAGCATGAAAAAGGCTTTGCTCGAGCTCGGCTTTATCGACGTGGAAGAGACGGCCATTGGCGCCACTTTGGTGAAAGACTCCTATGATAAGCTTCTCGAAAAGGGCGATTCGGATATTCTTATATCGACCGCTTGCCCCAGCGTGAATCTTCTTTTCGAGAAACATTATCCCGAATTTTTGAAATACCTTTGCCCCGTGGAAAGCCCAATGCTTGCCCACGCTAAACTCCTCAAAGGGAAATACCCTTCTTCCAAAGTGGTTTTTATCGGCCCTTGCATCGCCAAGAAAGATGAGGCGGACCGAAGCCATGGCCTTATTGACGCTGCTTTGACGTTTTTGGAGCTCCAAAAGCTTTTCGATGAGAAAGGGATCGATCTTCAAAAAGGTCTTCCCCCAAAAGCGAAGCCCGACTCCTTGGCCCGTCTTTTCCCGATAAACGGCGGCATCTTAGACACAATGAGGAAAAGCGACAAAAGCTACTCTTATTTCGCCGTGGATGGAATGGAAAGATGCTTGGAAGTCATCCATGAAATTCAAATGGGTAAAATCCATCATTCTTTCATCGAGATGAGCGCTTGCGAAGGCTCGTGCATTGGCGGACCTGCCCTTCAAAAAGAAAATCGAAACCTTTATAGCGCCACTCTTCAAATTCGCAAAATGGCCGGTAAAAAGGACTTCGTTCTTTCCAATGACGATACGGATTCCATCTCTTGCCATTTTATCGACAAAAAGAAAAAAGAAAGGACTTTTAGCGAAGAAGAAATCCAAAAAGTCTTGCAAAGCCTCGGCAAAAGGAGCAAAAAAGATGAATTGAATTGCTCTTGTTGCGGTTATCCAACGTGCCGCGCGAAAGCAATTGCCGTCTTGGAAGGGAAAGCCTCTTTGGAAATGTGCCTTCCTTTCCTCATGAAGAAAGCGCAATCTTTCTCGAATACCATCGTGGAATCGATGGATTCGGCTATATTGGTGGTGGATGAAGATTTGAAGATCGAGCTTTCCAATCCTGCCGCTTCTCGCCTCCTTCACCTTCCCGAAAACGAGCTTTTCGGCCGTTCTATTGGCGATTTTATGGACACGGAAGCCTTTGGTTTAGCTTTAGGCGGAAGCGTCATCCATTCGCGTAAATTCCATTTGAAAAACTCCGAGAAAGTCGTTGAAGGATCGCTTCATTACGATCCCGAATATCATATTCTCATGGCTCTTCTTAACGACGTCACCAAAGAAGAAAAAGCCCGCGTCCGAAAAGAGGAGATGCTTGACAAAACCGCGAAAATCACTAGTGAAGTCATCGATAAAAACATGCGCGCCGTGCAAGAAATCGCCTCTTTGCTTGGGGAAACGACAGCCGAGACGAAGATTGCCTTAACCAAGCTTCGCGACGTTTTGGAAACCGGGAAGGACGACGGGGAATGATAGAGCAAACGAAGGACACTCTCCTTGAAGTCGGTTTCAGTTCCTTAAACCACGTTGGCGAAGAGCTTTGTGGCGACCATGTCGAAACCCGTTATAGCGAGGATGGAAAACTCACATTGGTGTTGGCCGATGGCCTAGGAAGTGGCGTTCAGGCCTCTATTCTAAGCACCTTGACTTCCAATATGCTTTCTTCGCTTATATCTGGTGGACTCTCTCTTGATGAAGCGGTCGAAAGCATCATCAAAACTTTGCCTCTTGCCAAAAATCGAGGGAATGTCGCCTATAGTACTTTTACGATATTGGAAGTCCTTCCAGACTTTTCCTTCCATCTTGTCAATTACGATAATCCAACACCTGTTTTTATTTCCGAAGGAAAAGTCATTCCGATTGGATATAACGAGCGTATGGTCCTTGGGAAAAAGGTGTTTTTGGCCGAAGGGAAGCTGAAACTAAACGATACCATCGTCATGATGAGCGATGGCGTGCTCCACGCTGGGGTTGGCGAGACGCTTAACTTCGGCTGGAGCGAAGAGGAGATCGCCAGTTATATGGACGCTTTATACGATCCCTCGATATCCAGCAAAAATCTCGCAACTTTGTTAACCGATCATTGCGATACTCTCTATAATGGAAGGCCGGGAGACGACACGACTTCGGCCGTCCTCCGGAGACGAAAGAGGGTACGCGTCCACTATATGGTGGGACCAGCGACCTCGAAAGACGATGACGAGAAGATGATGAAGCAATTCTTTGGCGAAGCCGACCGTTATGTCATTAGCGGCGGCACCAGCGCGAAAGTGGCGGCGCGTTATCTTCATAAGGAAGTCGGAAGCGATTTGGATTATGTGGATCCTTCTATCCCACCCATTTCCCATATCGATGGCGTGGACTTGGTGACCGAAGGCGTTATCACTTTGAATCGTCTTGTGATGATGGCCAAAGATCATCTTTCCTCGAACAAAGGCTATTTCGATTGGAGCTATAAGCAAGATGGCGTTTCCCTTCTTGCGAAGGTCCTCTTCGAAGAAGCCAGCGATATCGATTTCTATGTTGGCTGCGCGGTCAACCCCGCTCACCAAGACCCGAAATACCATATCGATATCACCATCAAGCTTCAACTCGTGGATGAACTAGCGAAGCTCTTCAAAGCGATGGGCAAAAGGATGAGCGTCCATTATTTCTAAAAGGAGTAAAGTATGGCCATGTTGAAATTCGATACCCAAGTGCAAGAACTCAAATACCATGTTCTTAAGGAAGTGGCGAAAAGCTATTATAACGGTACTTTGGAGAAGGATATCCCCGATATTCCTAAGAAAATAGCCCCTGGTCCCAGACCGACGATGCGGTGTTGCATTTATAAAGAAAGAGCTATTGCCGCCGATCGCGTCAAACTCGCCATGGGTGGCGACAAAAACAACAAAAACATTTTGGAAGTCATCGATGCCGCTTGCGATGAATGCCCGATTGGCGGCATGCAAGTAAGCGACGCTTGCCGTGGGTGTTTGGCCCATCGTTGCCAACAAGCCTGCCACATGAACGCCATTAGTTTCGACGAGCATTTACACGCCCATATCAATAAGCAAAAATGCGTCAATTGCGGCCTTTGCGCGAAGGCTTGCCCTTATGGCGCCATCTTAAATTACCGTCGTCCATGCGAAGTCGCGTGCAAGGTTAAGGCCATCCATGAACGGGAGGATGGCATTAGCGAAATCGACGAAAGCAAGTGCGTCCGTTGCGGCGCTTGTAGCTATAGTTGCCCCTTTGGCGCCATTATGGATAAGAGCTTTATTCTACAATGCATCGATTTGATGAAAGGGAATGAGGCTGGCAAATGGAACGCATATATGGTGGTGGCGCCAAGCATTTCTTCGCAATTCCATTACGCTAAACTCGGCCAAGTAATCACCGGTATTAAGAAACTCGGTTTCCATGCTGTTTTGGAAGCCGCTTTAGGGGCGGATATGGTTGCTTATAACGAAGCCAAGGAACTGGCTAAAGAGGGTTTCTTGACGTCGAGTTGCTGCCCAGCTTTTGTCCGCTATGTGAAGACGGCTTTCCCAGAACTTGCCGAGAAGGTCTCAAGCTCTCTTTCGCCGATGGCCGCCCTTGCCAAATATATCAAGGAAACGGATCCGACGGCGAAAGTGTGCTTTGTCGGTCCTTGCATTGCCAAAAAGATGGAGCAAGAGGAAGGAGAATCGTCCAAATACGTCGACTGCGTGATAACTTTCGAAGAGCTCCAAGCCCTTATCGATAGCCGCGATATCGTCCTCTCTTCTCTTCCTGAATCGAATTTGGATAATGCTTCTTATTTCGGAAGAATATTCGCGCGATGCGGTGGCTTAAGCGAAGCCGTCAAGGAATCATTAAAAGAGCAGAACATCGATTTCGAGGTCAAAGGCGTCTCTTGCAATGGCTTAGAAGAATGCCGTCGCGCTTTGATGGCGAATAAAGGGCCGAATAAGCCAAATAACTTTATCGAAGGCATGGCGTGCGTCGGTGGTTGCATCGGCGGGCCTTGTTGCTTAACCCATGAGCTTCGGGATGCCGCAAGCGTCGATAAATACGGCCATGAATCGAAAGAGACGACTATCAAAGGATCGCTTAAGAATATCTTGGTTCTAAATGGGGAGGAGTAGTGCTTCTCCTCTTTTTTATTTCGTCAAAGAGAAATAATAGAGACCTATTGAAACGGCATTGTCGAGATTCAAGGAATCCACTTTCAAGCTTTGCTCGATGAATAAAGGTTCCCCGATTTTTAAAAAGCTGTCTGGAAGGCCTTTTGCTTCATTGCCAAAAATCAAAGAATAAGGGGTTTTTGCGGTGATTTTTGACAATTTCGTTTGAGCTTTGAGCATGAAGGGATAGCAATGGTTTTCTGGAAACTCTTTTTGGTAATCTTCGAAAGAATCGTAATAGCGGAAAGGAAGACGAAAGAGCGCGCCCATGGAACTGCGTACGACTTTGGGGTCAAAGATATCGGCGGCCGGTCGGATTATGGCAAGGCCATCGATTTCGAAAGCGGCCGCGCTCCGGATAATGGTCCCTAAGTTTCCTTGGTTCATGGGGTTATTCAAAACGAGATGATTGCCTTTTGGCAAGCTCTCCTCATACTTTTGGAATTCCCCGATGACCATGGTATTTTCTTTTTCGCTAAGATCTTTGAAGATCCTTTGATTATTGGTGATAAAAGGAAGATGATTTTCTTTCGCGAGCCTTTCTAATTTCAAGTAGGTTTCGTCATGGTGTTGCTTCTCGCTTACATAGATTCTTTTGGCTTTTTCTTTTTTATGGAGCAAAAGCTCGAAAGTGAGAGTCGTGCCAAGCGTGAAAGATGTATCGTTCTTCTTTTTGTATTCGTTCATAGGTGAATTATAAAGCATTTTCTTTTTTTATCCGTTCCATTTTCTTTTTTTCTTATCTATTTCTAAGTGAGGAGAAAATATGAGCGATTTTGATGATGTGATGCTTGGAAAAATCCCTGAACGGGTGAAAAAGATATTGGCTTTAAAGCTAGGGAACAACGACCGTTGCTATTTGAAGGAGAAGCGAGCGAGGGATTTCGCCTGTCGCTGGAAGGATTCTTATCTATTGAAAATCGGAGAAGGAAGAAAGATGCTTCGCTCGCCCCGTTATGTTGCCAAAGACGAAAAGAGCAAAACCCTTTATTTTCTAAGGGATTATCCCCTGAAAGAAGGCGGAATCCGTTTTGCTGGAGCCGTCCTTTCCTATCGAAAACAATTGGAACTTTTGGATATCAAAACCTTTGAGGGCAAGAAACTTTTCGATATCGTTTGGCTTCGTCTTTAATGCTTATGCGCGATTTTTCCTGCCAATAAGGAACTTAAGAGCAATAGCAAAGTGGCGCTTAGAACATAGATGGTAAGAAGAGAGAAACAAGCGGTCACGACGCCATTCCAGCCGTCGTTTCCATTTAAAATGGCGTTATTGGCGAATGTTTTAGGGTCAAAAACGGCCGTGGCATAGGAATAAGCCTCGCCTCGAATGAGGTGATTGAGATAGGAGAAAAGGTAATAGAGAATGGGGAGAGAGGTGACGCTTATAAGATGCAATTTTTTAAGCGTCCCCTTTTCGCCAAAGCAAAGCCAATCGAAGAAATAAGCGATCGGGAAAAGAACGATCGATAACAAGGTATAGGCCAAATCCATCTGCGTGCCGAAAAAGGAGGCGTTTGTGAAAAAGCAATATAAGGAGTGCCCAAACATGAGTCCTAATTCCAAAGAAAGGCAAACGAAGGTTATGGCAGGGTAAACACCGGCAGCCATCCGGTGGATGCCTCGCTTTAAGGAAATGGCGTTAACGATGACCTCTATTAAGACCAGAATGGTTGAGCATAAGGTAAGAAGGCTTGTGTAGTTTCGGAAAGTGTTGAAAGGGGAGATGACGCTATCTTGGATGCCAAGGATCGCCAAAGTGGCAGTGCCTAGCGCAAGAAGCAGTATGCGATAAATTAATGAGGCTACTTGATTTCGGATAACCATATCGAGTATTTTGTCTTATTTCATTTGCTTTTCAAGTAAAGAAGAGGTTATGAATATCCCTATTTGATATTCAACTCCTTACATTGATGATTTATAGGCCATTCTCATCTAGAATGAGCCTTATCTTATGATTATCAAACGCCATCTTGTTGACGATCAGTATCCTCCTAAAAAATGAAAAAAACTCGAATCGCGGTACGCGCTTTAGCGGAGGTTGAGCCAAAGAGATATCTCCTTCACGAGATTAGACGGAATGACTCTTTCGGAAAATATGATTATTTTGAGCTTCCGGGTGGCAAGGTGGAAAAAAGGGAGCCGTATCTAGTGGCTTTAAAAAGGGAACTTCTCGAGGAAACCGGCTATATCTTCTCCGAGGCGAAATATCTAGGATATGTTGTGGATTCTTATAATGTTTTAGGCTGGAAGAATAAGACGCATTATTTTCTGGTGGGGGGATGTAAGAAAATCCAAGATCCATCTTTCGTAAGCGCGGGGGACAAACTCATTGCAAAGACCTTGATCCTATCGAAGGAAGAAGCCATAAAAAGGCTAGAGGGAACAGAAAACGATGGGATTGCCGCTCTCGTAAAAAGAAGAGAATTCCCATTTTGGGATGCCTTATGAGCCAGAAAGCTTTTTTTGCCCTATAAGCCAAGACGATAGGCTTTCGCTCCTTTATCCCCTGGACCCAAAGAACTTGCCCCTCAACCGAAAAATGGCTCGTTTGCTATCTAATCTAAGAACCTTGGCGTGCTTAGGAGATTGAGAAAAAGGATATATGCGCTTTTGATGGAAAAGGATCGATCAATTGCTTTCGGTTCCTCTGGTTGCGAGATTTCTCCCTCCGTCAACGATCAAGTCGTGTCCTGTGATGAAACGGGCTTTGGAGGAGGCCAAGAACATAATCGCGTTTGTTATGTCCCTCGGCGAGGGAGTCATATGTAAATAATTGGTGTAGTCCAAATTGCCATTTGTCGCGTTTTTCGTTGGAATCATGCCTGGGCAAACGCAGTTGACGTTGATGCCGAATTTTCCTAGTTCCTTGGCCATCGATTTGCTCATCGAGACAACGCCGCCCTTCGCAGCGGCATATTCGCTATGCATAATGTGGCCTTCTAACCCCACAACCGAGGAAGTGTTTATTATTTTGCCATATTTGGCCTCAATCATGTATTGGGCGCATTTACGGCAAAAATAGAACGTTCCGAATAAGTTGACGGCAATGATGTTTTGGAATACTTCATCGCTTTGTTCATAAAAGTAATGTCTGTTTTTCCGCGCCGAACCGCCAGCTAGATTGACTAAAATATCAACTTTGCCAAAGTCTTTGACGATTTCTTCTACCGCATCATCGACTTCTTTGGAAAGAAGGATATTCGCCAAGTACAATTTTGCTTCGCCACCGGATTGCTTGATCTCCTCGACAACTTGATTTCCTAATTCCTTGTTGCAATCGACAACGGCCACTTTCGCCCCGCACTTTGCGAATTCCTTAGCGCAATCGGAACCGATGCCGCCAGCGCCTCCGGTTATAATGACCACTTGATTGTTGAATTCACTTTCCATAAAGGCCTCCCTTTTTTCATAAAGATATTAAATTCGCACGGTTTTTGAAATTGCCAAGATGCTAATTTTTATAGAAACTGCTTTTTTAATTTTTTATATTATTGTTGTCTATGAAAAATATATTGATTACCAACGTCAAATCCATAACCTGTCCTTTTTCTTTTGCCAATTCGGGAGGAAGGAGAGTTAAACGGGCCAATCACGCGTTGATTTTTAAATTCGAAGGGGAAACAATTTACGAGTCGAATCGAAAAACAATGATTTCTAATGCCGAAAAAATCGCATTTTTGCCGAAAGGTTGCGATTATATTTGGAAATCGAAAATAGGTGGGCACTTTTATTCGATCGAATTCGAAGGCGAACTCGATGAGGCGGAAATGAAGCTATTCAAGTATCCCTATAAAGACAAGCTGTCAAAGATCTTTAGCGATTTTGAATTCGAGTCTTTGAAAAATAGCGAGTTGAAGAAGTTTTTGATGGTGCAATGCGCTTATAGGGTTTTATATGAATTGCTTATCTTTGAAGCCAATCACACTTTCCTACCGACTAGTAAGAAAAACGATATTCAGAAAATAATCGAATACATAAACAAAAACATCGCTTCTGCTTTGTCGAACGAAACATTATCCGAAAAATTTGGCTACAGCGTTTCTTATTTCCGCGCCGTTTTTTATAAAGTCATGGGCGTATCCCCGATGCAATACGTCAATCGGATAAGAATGGAAAAGGCGGTTGAAATGCTCGATAGCGACTATGGCACTATAACCGATTTAGCCGAATCGCTTGGATATCAGAACGTCTATCATTTTTCTAATGCCTTCAAAAAATACTACGGTTTAAGTCCTTTGCGGTACAAACACGAATTTTTAAGGTAACTTTCGATAAAAAGCCTCTAAGGGACGGGAATGGGGACAAAGAACTATTCGCTTTCTCTTGATTAAGGCACATTTTGTTTCCGCCGATGTCGGGTTTCATGTAACGCCTTTATATACGAAAAGGCCATCGAAGACTACAAAAATTAGGAGCATTCGACAGACAAAAACCCACCAATATTGATTATTTGCTGGTTTTTCGTGCTGGATTAATTCGTTTCTGCAAAGCGACATCGACAAAAACATCATAACTGAGAAAAATGTCGACTTTGGAATGTTTCTAAAATCCTGGGTGATGACGGATTATATCCCTAAACGCTAGAAAAAGGAGCTTTTTACCTGTCCTAACTTTTATTCTGTTCGAACCTCTTGGCTGGATTATTCGAAAATCTATCCGGGAAGTGGATTGGAGAGATCTTCTTGCGCTTATGGATCAAAAGCCCTATGGATCGATTTTCAATGTATCTTGGTTCGTGAGTTCGAACCAGTG